>JBJEBV010000049.1:0-2294 GCA_051870395.1 Candidatus Cryptobacteroides sp.
TCAGCAACTCGCTCACGGAGCTGTACCTGCTCTTCAAGTACCTCCGCCCGAAGGAGCTGGAGCGGCAGGACATCCGCTGCTTCGATGCCTGGGCGGCCATCTTCGCCAAGAAGACCACCGACTTCGAGTTCAACGTGACGAACAACGTGGTGCAGAAGGAGCGTTTCCGCTACTTCATCAAGGTGCCAGAGCTGGCCGCCTTCTACAATGAGATTACCGACTACCGCACGGCGGAGGATGTGGGGGTGGATCGTCCGCACAAGAACGAGGTGCTTCACCACATACCGCCCACACCCGAACAGGAGGACTTCATACAGAAACTGATGCAGTTCGCCAAGACAGGCGATGCCACACTGCTGGGCAGGGCGGCACTCTCTGAGACGGAGGAGAAGGCGAAGATGCTCATCGCCACCGACTATGCCCGAAAGATGGCTCTCGACATGCGCATGATAGACCCCGCCTATGAGGACCACCCCGACAACAAGGCGAGCCACTGCGCCAAGACCATTGCGGAGTATTACCGCAAGTACGACGCGCAGAAAGGTACGCAGTTTGTCTTCTCAGACCTTGGCACCTATCAACCAGGTGATGGATGGAATATCTACTCTGAGATCAAGCGCAAGCTGATGGAGGACTACGGCATCCCTGGCCATGAGGTACGCTTCATACAGGAGTGCAAGACGGACAAGGCACGCAAGGCGGTGATAGCCGCCATGAATGAAGGGACGGTGCGTGTGCTTTTCGGCTCCACCTCCATGCTTGGCACGGGTGTCAATGCGCAGAAGCGGTGTGTGGCCATCCATCATTTGGACACCCCTTGGCGACCGTCCGACCTGCAACAGCGGGACGGACGTGGCGTGCGTGCCGGCAATGAGATTGCCAAGCATTTTGCAGGGAACAACGTGGATGTCATCATCTATGCCGTGGAGAAGTCGCTGGACAGCTACAAGTTCAACCTCCTGCACTGCAAGCAGACCTTCATCTCTCAGCTGAAAAGCGGAGCGATGGGCGCACGTACCATTGACGAGGGAGCGATGGACGAGAAGTCGGGCATGAACTTCTCGGAATACATGGCCATCCTGTCCGGCAATACCGACCTGCTTGAAAAGGCGAAATTAGAGAAGCGCATCGCCTCGCTCGAAGGGGAACGCAAGTCGTTCAACAAGGGCAGGCGTGAGTCGGAGTTCAAGCTGGAGTCCAAGACAAGCGAGCTGCGGAACAACCAGGCGGTCATCGCTGCCATGACGGAGGACTGGGAGAAGTTCACCGCAGCAGCCAAGACCGACAAGGAGGGCAACCGCCTGAATGCGCTTCGCATAGAGGGTGTGGATTCCACCGATGAGAAAGTCCTCGGCAAGCGTTTGCAGGAGATAGCCAAGAACGCCACCACAGGCGGACTTTACCAGCCTGTTGGCGAACTGTACGGCTTCCCCGTCAAGGTGGTCAGTGAGCGGGTATTCAAAGAGGGGCTGGAGTTTACCGACAACCGCTTTGTGGTGGAAGGGAACTACAAATATACCTACAACAACGGGCATCTGGCGATGGCCGACCCGATAGCGGCAGCACGCAACTTCCTGAACGCCTTGGAGAGAATACCTTCCATGGTGGAGCAGTACAGGGAGAAGAACAAGGCGCTGGAACGTGACATACCGCAGTTGCAGGAAATTGTGGGCAAGGTGTGGAAGAAGGAGGACGAACTGAAGCAGTTGAAGTCCGAACTGGCCGCATTGGACAGGAAGATACAGTTGGAGCTCGCGCCTCCTGTTCCAGAGGTGAAACAGCAGGAAGAAAAGCCTGATGGGGAAGCTCGTAGTCTCACAAACAAGACTATTGACATCCGGTCGGAACAGAATGGGCAGATTTATGGACGCAGGGAGATTGCAGAACCTGTCCGTAGAATAAGATTGGGCTGACATCCTTTATATTATATAAGGAGGGGACACCGATGTCACCCTCCTTATATAATATATGTATTTCTATGGCTACAACAAGATTCAAGTTCCGTGCCTCTTCTGTTTCGGGGAAACAGGGTACGTTGTTCATTCAGGTGATTCACAAGCGTGTGGCGCGTCAGGTCAGCACGTCGTATAAACTCTATCCTGACGAATGGGATGCCGATAGTCAGTCGGTCGTAGTTCCGAAGGATATGCTTTCCGACCGCAGCCAGTATCTATATACCTTGCAAAAGACGTTGCGGAGTGATATGTCACGCCTGCAACTCATCATTCTTGCGCTTGATCATAGCCGCAAGGAGTATCACGCAAAGGATGTGGTGAAACGGTTCTTGAAGAAGG
>JBJEBV010000050.1:0-2283 GCA_051870395.1 Candidatus Cryptobacteroides sp.
ACATTCAACGACCTTCCGCGGGTCGTCGCCGAGCTTCGGGATGAGGTTGTCGGCATGAGGCAGATGCTCAGCCGTCTGCAAGAAGAGAACGTACAGAGCAAGGAAAACACCCACCGTCCCATGTCGGTGGAGGAAGCGGCGGAATATCTGAAGATACCGCTCCGAACCCTCTACATGAAACTGGGTAACGGCACCATCCCTGCCACCAAGCCAGGCAAGCGCTATGTCCTCTATCAGGACGAGCTTGACAAGTGGCTGGAGTGCAACCGCAGGAATCCCGTGCCGCTGACCGATGAGGAACAGAATGCCGCCGTGCTTGCTTCCAACAGGCGAAAACCAAACAACAGGACTTGGTGAGTATGGAGAACAATGTTAAGGAAATCAGCCATGACGTGGCTGTCAGCCTGTGGAAGAAGGCAATGCTCAGCGTGGAGACGGAATGCGAGCGGCAGCCGGAGGTCATCATGGTCAAGGGTGTCTGCATCGCCACACTCGGCAACTTCAGCGCATCCACGGGCAAGGCGAAGAGCAAGAAGACCTTCAACCTCTCCGCCATTGTCGCCGCCGCCCTGTGCGACCACCCCGTGCTATGCTACACTGCCTCATTCCCGGAAAACAAGGGCAACATCCTCTATGTCGATACGGAACAGAGCACTTACCACTGCCAGAAGGTGATGAAGCGCATCCTTCGCCTGGCAGGTCTGCCCGAAGACAAGGACTGCAGCCGTCTGCAGTTCCTTGCCCTCAGGAAGAACACGCCGGAGGAACGCCTCGCCATCATCGATGTAGCCATCAGGAGCACGGAACACCTCGGCCTTGTCATCATTGACGGTGTGCGCGACCTCATCCACGACATCAACTCCCCTGCGGAGTCGTCCCGCGTCATCTCCAAGTTGATGCAGTGGACGGACGAGTACCAGCTGCACCTGCACACCATCCTCCACCAGAACAAGTCGGATGACAACGCCCGTGGGCATGTGGGTACGGAGCTGAACAACAAGGCAGAGACGGTCATGCAGGTGGAGAAGGACAAGGCGGACAGCAGCGTCAGCGTGGTCGAGGCTGTCCACATACGCAGCATGGACTTCGAGCCGTTCGCCTTCCGCATCAACGATGATGCGATGCCGGAACTCGTGGCAGGCTACACTCCCCCTGCCGCCAGCGTGGGCAGACCGAAGAAAGAGCCTTTCGACCCTTACAGGGAAATTCCCGCCCAGATCCATCTCAATGTGCTGGAACGGGTATTCGCCGCCAGTCCCAGCTACGACTATGACGGGTTCTGCCATGCACTGCAAGACGCTTATCTGGAGGAGGGTGTGAAAATCAACTACAACAAGGCGGTGAGTGTGGTCACCTTCCTGCGCAACAAGCGAATGGTGCTGCAGGACGACAAGAGGAAGTACATCGCCAATCCTGAGGCTCACTATTGAACGCCTTTGAGACAAGGTCATGCTGACTTGACTTTATTCCAAGGGCATACATAAAAGTATTTTATAAAGTGAAACATAAAAAAAGAAGTAAACATGAAGAGACTGGTTTTCTCAGAAGACATCTTCCACACATTGGCGCAAATGGAAGACAAGGAAGCAGGACAGATGGCAAAGGCTATCGCCTGCTATGCGCACGACGGTACACTGCCGAAATGGAGCAACTCCATACTGATGGCTCTGTTCTCCCTGTTCAGAAAGCAAATCGACATGCAGACCGACTCGGAAGAGAAAAGGCGCATCGTGAACAAGGAAAACGCAAAGGGCAGGAACAGGCAGAAGCAAAAGGCGGCGAAGACGATGCAGCCGACAGACCAAGCACCCATGGAAAGTGATTCCGCTACCATTTCCTATGAAGGCAGCGAACCGCAGCCAGTCGCTGCTGAAAGCACACCCTTTGAGCGAATGACATCAATCTATCCCAAGATTGACTCACTCGACTCCTGCCTGAGGGAATCGCAGGTGCTGTGGGAGTCGCTTGACGAAAGGGCGAGAAAGGAAGCCATTGGCTATGTCTGCAAGTTAAGGAACAATCCCGATGGAGCGGAAGAACTCGGCTATCTCCGTCAGTATCTTACCGCCAGACCATGGGAGAAGCAATCCGGCACGCATGACTGACATATCCGGCAGGGCTGTCTTTGACCGGAATAGTGCTTTTGCCACTTGCGGATGCCTCCATTTTTAGCAGTTAGCCATCAATAATCGGTAAAACAATCATGGCAAGAGACAGGACGCGCAGCGTACACCGCATTCCTGCTCTTGCCATTTGCTTGCCAGCGTTGGGCTTGCCCATTGT
>JBJEBV010000051.1:0-12360 GCA_051870395.1 Candidatus Cryptobacteroides sp.
TATATTATGTAGACAAGACAATGTATATCAAGGCTCTTGAGGACCAGGCAAGGACATTGATATTCATCCGTCCTCGCAGGTTCGGCAAGAGTCTGTTTATCAATATGATGCGCCTCTATTATGACAAGTTGGAGGCGGGGAACTTCGAGAAGTTGTTCGGGGATTTGTATATTGGTCAGCATCCTACTCCGCTGCGTAACAAGTATCAGGTATTGTATCTTGATTTCTCTCGTGTTGGAGGAAATATTGACACGCTTCAGGAGGATTTCAATGATTATTGCAATGCTCAATTGAGTAGTTTCATGGATGCGTATAGGGATGATTATCCGCCTTTTCAGGTGGCTGAATTCTTCGAGAGCAAGAGTGCCAGGACAAGATTCAGCATACTCCGAAATATGGCGGAGAGGGCCCAGATTCCGCTATACCTTTTCATTGACGAGTATGATAATTTCACGAACGTGGTCCTGAACGAGCACGGAGAGGAAATCTATCATCAGATGACGCACGCCAGCGGCTTCTATAGGGATATCTTCAAGTTGTTCAAGGGAATGTTCGAGCGCATATTCTTGACGGGAGTAAGTCCCGTGACCCTGGATGATCTGACCAGCGGTTTCAATATTGGCTGGAACGCCTCGACTCAGCCCGGGCTGGACAAGATGCTCGGCTTCTCGACGACCGACGTGCGTGAAATGTTCACTTACTACAAGAGCGTGGGGATGCTGCCTGCGGAGAGTGACGTGGAGGCTATGATAGAGGAGATGCGCCCTTGGTATGACAATTATTGCTTCGCTGAAGAATGTCTCAGTGACGGGAACCGTGTATTCAACTGCGACATGGTCCTGTACTATTTGAGGAACTATGTCAACAATGGCCACGCCCCGAAGAACATGCTTGACCCGAACACGAAGACTGACTACAGCAAGTTGAAGAAACTGATCCAGCTGGACAGGCTGGACGGGGACCGGAAGGGAGTGCTGATGCAGGTAATCGAGGAGGGCCAGATACTGGCGGATCTATACACCTCGTTCTCGGCAATGGAAATGACTGCCCCTGAGGTATTTCCCAGCCTGTTGTTCTACTATGGGATGCTGACCATCAAGGGCTCATACGGCTCTCAGCTTATTCTCGGCATCCCGAACAACAATGTCCGCAAGCAGTACTACAGTTATCTGCTCGAGAACTACGACAAGGTGTGCGATGTCCGTGCCAGCAGGCTGAAGACCGCATTCACGAGGATGGCCTTCGACGGCGAGTGGCGTGAAGGCCTCCAGTACATGGCGGACTGCTACAAGAACCAGTCGTCGGTACGTGACAGCATAGAGGGCGAGCGTAACATCCAGGGCTTCTTCCTTGCCTACTTGAACCTGAACGACTACTACATCACGGCACCTGAGGTGGAGGTCCAGCACGGCTACTGCGACTTCTTCCTTCTCCCGAACCTGACGCATTACCAGTCCAGGCACAGTTACATTCTGGAAATCAAATACTTGCCGAAGAAGGATTTCGAGACCAAGGCCGCTCAGCAGTGGCAGGAAGCCGTGACCCAGATAGAAGGCTACGCCGCCGCCCCGCGTGTCGAGGCACTCCGCCAGGGCACCAAGCTTCACAAAATCGTGATGCAGTTCTGTGGCTGGGAACTCGCCCGGATGGAGGAAGTGTAGTCATCGCCGGCCCGCCCGATTTCATTCGTCATCCCCGGCCCGACCTGGGATCTCGTTGCGGATAATCTGTAAAAATTGAAAATATTTTTCGGAAAAATTTGGAAAGTCAGAATATTTGCGTAACTTTGCAATCCCGAAACACTACTGGCGGGTAAATATGCGGAAATAGCTCAGTTGGTAGAGCACAACCTTGCCAAGGTTGGGGTCGCGAGTTCAAGTCTCGTTTTCCGCTCTCCGAGGACGACCGGTTGGCCGTCCTTTTTTTATATTGAGTATTCGCAATTTTTTCAGGCCAGGCGATGTAAAACGGGCTCAACGTAAAACGGGGTTCAACGAAAAACGGCCGGGATTTCCCGCATTTCTCGGCCATTTTACTTTCTAAACGATGTTTTGTCCGCAAAAATGCCGTTTTCCCGGACATTTTCAGATGTCGTTCCTTCTCCCGCCCTTGATTGTCATCTCGAACGTAGTCGAGAGATCTCTCCATGCGCTTCGCTTGGTCGAGATGACGGAAGAAGGGCGCTTGGTCGAGATGACATTCGGGCAATGAACAATGGGAGTACTCTGTACGAATTGCGGATAAATATAATTGTTCCAAATAGGTTGTTTTTTGTCCAAAATGTCTTATATTTGTCGCTGTAGAAACGTGTACCAAGTCCAATAAACCGGCAAACCTATGGCTGTTCAAATCAGGAAAGTTGAGTCCAAGAAAGATCTCAAGACCTTTGCGGGGTATCCAAACAAACTTTATAAAGGAAATCCGTTCTATGTGCCCACACTCGTTGCCGATGACTGCAAAGTCTTCGACAAGAAGTTCAATGCAGCGTTCGATTTCGCCGAAGCGGACTTTTTCCTCGCATACAAGAATGGCCGACTTGTCGGCAGAGTAGCCGCCATATTGAACCCCAAGGCCAATGAGACTTGGAACCAGAAGCGGGTCCGTTTCGGCTGGATTGACTTCGAGGATGACAGGGAGGTTTCTGAGGCATTGCTGAAAGCCGTCGAGGAATGGGGCCGGGAGCGGGGAATGACCGAGATTGAGGGTCCGCTAGGATTCACGGACTTCGACACTGAGGGAATGCTCGTCGAAGGTTTTGACGAACTGGGCACATTCATAACGTTCTACAACCATCCTTATTACAAGGAACATCTTGAGTATCATGGATATACGAAGAAAATAGACTGGCTGGAGAGGCGCATTGAAATGCCGGACGACCTGGACGAGAAGTATCGCCGTTTCAAGGAAGTCATTGCCGGGAGGAATGGCCTCCGCTGCGTTCGCTACAGCAGGAAGGAAATCCGCTGCAAAGATGTCGGGCGCAAACTATTTGACCTCGTAAACCGCACGTACTGTGTACTTTACGGCTATTCAGCATTGTCAGGACGCCAGATTGACCAATATGTCTCCCAATACCTTTCGCTTCTCAATCTGGAATTCGTCTCCTTCATCGTGGACAAGGATGAAAATCTAATTGCCTTCGGGGTAATGTGCCCGTCATTGAGCCGCGCGTTGCAGAAAGCGGACGGGAAATACTTCCCGTTCGGCTGGTGGTACATGCTCCGTTCATTGATTTTCTGCAAGACCGACACCATTGATATGCTGCTGATTGCAGTGGATCCCGCATACCAGTCCAAGGGCGTACCTGCAATGCTTATCGCCGACCTGTTCGACCGCATTGCCGCAGCAGGATTCAAATATCTTGAGACCAATCCAGAACTTGAGAACAATTTCGCCGTGCAGAACCTCTGGAGCGGCTTCGATCCCCGCCAGCATCGCCGTCGCCGCATTTACGGAAAGGAAATCCCGGCCAATCCGGGCAAATAGCAGCATCGAAAAACTTGCTCCGCCACTGAAATTTTCTTATTTTTACAGAAATTTCGGTAGAAATGCAGCCGGCGGCAGGGAACTCCTGTGTCCCGGTGTTCCGTAACAATGCAAACAAAAACACTGAAACAAAATGAATATTGAAAAGCAGCTTTGGGGCAAGACCCCTGACGGGAAGGAAATCTTCCTTTACACAATCAAGAATGAATCAGGAGCTTACGTAAAACTCTCCTCAGTAGGGGCCGGTATAGTGTCAGTGGTCGTTCCAGACAAGGACGGCAAACTTGCCGACGTGGTAATCGGCTATGACGACCCGATGGCCTATTTCGGAGACGGCCCTTGCGCAGGAAAATGCCCGGGAAGATATGCCAACCGCATTGCCAAAGGCCATTTCACACTCGACGGCAAGGAATACAGCCTTCCTATAAACAATGCATGCAACCATCTTCACGGCGGTCCTGAAGGATTCCAGAACCAGGTGTGGGACAGCAGGATAGAGGGCGATGCAGTAGAGTTCATGTACTTCTCCGAGGACGGAGAGGCCGGATATCCTGGCAATCTCAAGGCAGTGGCCCATTACGAGTGGTCGGAGGAGAATGAACTCACCCTGACATTCACCGCCGAGACTGATGCTCCGACAGTTGTTAATCTCACCAATCACGCTTATTTCAATCTCAACGGAGAGGGCTCCGGCACCGTCCTGAACCACGTTCTCAAACTCAATGCATCAGAGTATCTCCCTACTGACGATACCCTCATCCCGGTCGGAGCATCCGAGCCGGTTGCGGGCACCCCGATGGACTTCGTTTCCGGCAAGGTTCTCGGGGCCGAGATCAAGGCTGATTTTCCTGCCCTCAATTACGGCAAGGGCTATGACAACTGCTTCGTAATCGACGGCTATACCCCGGGCCAGATCCAGACTGCGGCAGAACTCTATTCTCCTGAAAGCGGCCGTGCACTGGAGGTCCTGACCACCCAGCCTGGCGTGCAGATTTACACCGGAAACTGGCTTGATGGCTGTCCTGTCGGCAAGAGCGGACATATTTACCACGACTACGACGCAGTAGCCATCGAGTGCCAGCATTATCCTGACTCTCCGAACAAGGAGGATTATCCTACCACGACCCTCCGTCCGGGCGAAGTCTTCGAACAGGCTATAATATTCTCATTTTCAGTAAGATAATGCAGCCCTACCTTGACCTTCTCCGCCGTATCCGCCAGGAAGGCGTGATCAAGCACGACCGCACCGGCGTCGGTACGCAGAGTGTCTTCGGCCATCAGATGAGATTCGACCTCTCGGAAGGATTTCCCCTTCTGACGACCAAGAAAGTACATTTGAAATCAATCATTTACGAGCTTCTGTGGTTCATTTCCGGAGATACCAACGTAAGGTATCTCCAGGACCACGGGGTCACGATATGGGACGAGTGGGCCGACAAGAACGGCGACCTTGGCCCTGTTTACGGACACCAATGGCGCAGCTGGCCGGCCCCTGACGGAAGGAGCATCGACCAGCTCAGCCAGGTCATTGACCAGATACGTCACAATCCGGATTCCCGCCGTATGCTCATCTCTGCCTGGAACCCGGGCGAAGTGGACAAGATGGCACTTCCGCCATGCCATTGCCTGTTCCAGTTCTACGTGGCTGACGGCAAACTTTCCTGCCAGCTCTACCAGCGCAGCGCAGACACCTTCCTCGGCGTGCCCTTCAACATTGCCTCTTACGCATTGCTGACAATGATGATTGCGCAGATAAGCGGCCTCCAGCCGGGCGAATTCATCCATACGACAGGTGATACACATATCTATCTCAATCATTTTGAGCAGGTTGACCTTCAGCTCAGCCGCGAGCCGAGGCCGCTTCCGAAGATGATTATCAATCCGGAGGTCAAGGAGATAACGGATTTCAAGTACGAGGACTTCACTCTTGAAGGTTATGACCCGTGGCCGGCCATCAAGGCCCCTGTAGCCGTCTGACCCCTCCTGTCATCCCGACCGGGCATTGTCCCTGCCATCCCGACCGGGCGAAGCGAGTGGAGGAATCCAAACGTAAAAATCCCTGTAATCCAATGCAAGTAATAATGATAGCCGCCGTGGCGGACGACCTTGCAATAGGCCGTGACAATGCCCTCCTCTGGCACATATCCGCCGATATGAAATATTTCCGCAGGACTACAATGGGCAGTCCTGTGGTAATGGGCTTCCGGACCTGGGAGTCCATAGGACGTCCCTTGCCGGGCAGGCTCAACATTGTCATAACCAAGCATCATTTCGATGCTCCGGAGACCGTGGTCCAGGTGCCGGATGTGGCTTCTGCCATCAATGCTGCCGAGGAGCATTTTTCCGCCATCCCCCAGGCATCCGGGACTGCGGCAAGCC
Organism: Candidatus Cryptobacteroides sp.; assembly: GCA_051870395.1. Classification (GTDB taxonomy): domain Bacteria; phylum Bacteroidota; class Bacteroidia; order Bacteroidales; family UBA932; genus Cryptobacteroides. The sequence continues at coordinate 5,866 of JBJEBV010000051.1, forward strand.
CGCTTCCGGATTCGGCCCCTGGCGACACCCATCTGGAAAAATGTTTCATAATGGGTGGCGCAAAGACTTATGAAAGGGCAATGCAATATACTGATGCTCTTTATATTACGCATATCCATACCACCGTCCCCGATGCCGATGCGTTCTTCCCCCGCATTGACCCTGGCATCTGGGAGAAGGCATCCGACACCGACATTGAGACCGATCCTGAGAACGGACTGGCTTACTCCTTCGCCATTTATCACCGCCGTTGAATAAAAATTCCCTTAAAATCCCTTGTTTTCCCCATTGTTTTATTAAATTTGCATTCGCCTAAACGATTAGTGGATACATAGTTAACTATTGTATTTAACTTTTTTCGCAGGGATTGATTACAAATTGAAACTAAACAATAAGGACTACTTTTGTATTGTCGTCCGAGCTTGAGAATAGATATAAAACCTTTACAAAATGGTGGAGAACAAGAGAGAGAATTTCGGTGGCAGATTCGCCATCATCATGGCTATGGCCGGGTCAGCAATCGGACTCGGAAACATCTGGAGGTTTCCGTACCTTGCAGGAGAACACGGCGGAGCTGCATTCATACTGGTGTACATCGTTTCCTCCATCTTCCTTTCGCTGCCGATTTTCCTTTCTGAATCAATCATTGGAAGACGCTCAAAATCAAACACCTACGGAGCAATGAAGAAACTTGCTCCGGGGACAAAGTGGAGTTGGATTTCCATCATCACCATCATTGCCCCGCTCATCATTGTTTCCTATTACAGCGTCGTGGGCGGCTGGTCCATCGAATATCTCGTTAAGTCATTGACATTCAGCTTCAATGCAGTCCCGAAGAGCGAAATTACATCAATGTTCTCAACATTTATTTCCAAGCCGTTCGCTCCGATTCTCTTCCATACCATCTTCCTCGGGACTACCGCCATCATTCTTACAGCGGGCGTAAAAAGCGGTATTGAAAAATTCAGCAACTGGTCAGTTCCGGTCCTGTTCGTCCTGATCCTTGCCATATTGCTGTATTCATTGACATTGCCGGGGGCGATTGACGGAGTCATCTATATGGCCAAGCCGGATTTCTCGAAAATCACGCCTGAGGTGATTCTGGCGGCGATGGGCCAGTCATTCTACTCCCTTTCACTCGGTGTAGGTACTATCCTGGTGTATTCCTCATACGTCAGCAAGAATGAGAATCTTCTCGTGTCCGGATTCGGGACCGCCGTGTTCGACTTGATGTTCGCATTGATGGCCGGGTTTGCAGTGATGACGGCAGTATTTTCCGCCGGGGTTACTCCGGGAGCAGGTCCTGGCCTCATTTTCGAGAGCCTGCCGTACGTTTTTGCGACAATGGGGGAGTCCGCACCTGTCCTGAGCGGTGTCATTGCAATAATATTCTTCGTCACCATCCTCATTTCCGCCCTGACCAGTGCTGTCTCGCTGATGGAGGTCGGGGTAGCCTACCTTGTTGAGGAAAAGAAACTGAAACGTAAATGGGCCACCCTGACAACCTTCCTGGGCACCTGGACCCTCGGCTGCTTCTGTTCACTTTCATTCGGTCCGCTGAAGGATGTGTCGGTCTTCGGAGAGACCATATTCGGTTTCTGCGACTGGATTTCCTCCAACTTCCTGATGGCCCTCGGCGCCCTTCTCTTCTCTCTCTTCGTGGGTTGGAAAATGAAGAAATCCGATGTGTATGAGGAGTTTACCAATGGCGGCACCCTCAAGTTCAATGTCAAATGCTTCAACACCGTCTATTTCCTCATCCGCTACATCGCCCCGCTGGTCATCTTCATCATTTTCCTTTCCGGCCTGCTGCTGTAGGGGCATTGCTGACGGCAATACCTTGCTTTTTTTAGAAGAAAAGTTGCTAGTTTTGTGACAGTTACACACGCATAATCAATTAATCATGAAATCTGTTTTTATTAAAACGAGAAATTTTGTTGCTTTGGTGCTTTCCGCACTTGCAATTGTTTCTGTTGTGTCCTGCCAGAAAGATAAAGAGGATGAGGATACAAAGCCATCACCTTTAGCAAAAGATTGGGTAGTTACCAAAATAGATGGCACGATTCCTAGTATAAGTATTGTATATTCCTTCACCCAGTCCGGGCAATTTGAGTACGGAGTTATTATTGACGAGAATCAAATGTCAGACTTGCAGGGGACATTCTCAGACCTGACTCTATCCAGGGAAGGACAGGAATTGCTCGCATCCTTTGCCGTAGGTGACCTGTTGGTTCAGGGGGCGGGCCGTTTTTTTGGATGGCTGCGGACTCTGGCTTTTCCCGGCCGTTTCCCGCATGCCGCCATGCTGGCGCAAATCCAGAAATAGAAAACCGTAGCACGGCTGTTTGAAGTGTAAATTTTTATTGCGATATTTGCGTTACGTAAACACCGTAACGTTAATATCGAAATGAAGCCGAATAATCCATTCCTGATTGCCGGATATCATAGTCCCGAGTTTTTTTGCGACCGTGAGTCGGAAACCGCTACAATTCTTGACGCTCTGCATAACGGGCGGAATATTACGTTGACTTCGCCACGCCGTATGGGAAAGACAGGGCTGATCAAGCATTCCTTCTATAGGCTGAAAGAGTCTGATTCTGACGTTGTTACCTTCTATATGGATATTTATTCCACCCAGTCTCTGGGCGACTTCGTGCGGCTGTTCGCCAGCACTGTTCTCGGCAAATTGGATTCGTCTCCGCAGAAAGCAATGAGCCGCATCGGAAAATTTATCCGCAGTTGCAGACCTGTATTTACCTTTGATGAATTTACAGGGACCCCAAAGGTGACAATCGATGTCGCGGCTACGGAGGAGGAGAACACGCTGAAAGAGATTTTCAACTATCTTTCCTCATCTGACAGACGTTGTTATATTGCCATTGATGAATTCCAGCAGATTGCAGAATACCCCGAGAAAGGTGTTGAAGCATTGCTCCGCTCCTATATGCAATTCATTCCGGAAGCCGGCTTTATTTTTGCCGGAAGTAGGCAACACGTTATGAGAGAAATGTTTACATCTTCCAAAAGGCCTTTCTACCAGAGTACCCAGTTGCTCAATGTCGGGACAATAGACAGGGAAAAGTATGCTCAATTTGCAATGGGGCATTTCGCCAGTCGCAATCTGAATCTGCCGCAAGAAGTTTTTGATGCGGTTTATGATAGATTCAGCGGACATACTTGGTGTGTCCAGAATGTTCTTAACAGGTTGTACAGTTACAATATTGATGTGGAGATGGAACTTGTTGAATATGCTGTGAATCAGATAATTTCAGAGCAGAGTTATGCGTATGCCGATTTGCTCGGAGCCTATTCACCAGGTCAAGTACGTCTGCTTAAGGCAATAGCGGCTGATGGCTGTGTCAAGGAAGTTCTGTCCGGAGATTTCATCAGCCGTCATAAACTTCGGGCGGCCAGCAGCGTAAGTTCCTCATTGAAAAAGTTACTGGACAATGAGTTGGTCTATCGTACTCCTGATGGATATGTCATATATGACCGTTTCCTCGGAGAATGGCTGCGGCGAGGTTCCTGAATTTAAACTGATAATCGGCAATTCGTACAGGGCATCGTATTGCAAATAGTGTCATCCCCGGCTTTCAGGGCCATCATCCACGACCGCATAGCGTCATCCTCGGATAACCAGGATTATCTCGCAACGCACCATCCACGCTGGAGCCGCATATCGTGGATGGTGCGGCTTCTCATACCTTCCTGATTCTGGACTTCTGTACGAATAGCGGATAATCAGTTATAAATCAAACAATGCTGCATTGCAGCTTGGAAGCAAGTTTGCAATTCCGGATGCCGTTGGCTAAATTTGCAGGTTGCAGTAGTATTATAGTACAACGCATTGAAATCGTACATTATGCAGAAGATATGGAAAGCAGCCCTGAAATATGCGGGCGTAGTGATACTTTTCCTCGTGATAGCTTACGGCTTCGTGCCCCAGGTGCTTGGCGGTAAAATCGTGAACCAGAGCGATATATCAGGATATGTCGGGATGGCGCAGGAGGCCATTGCATGGGATAAGGCGCATCCGGACGACAAGACAGCCTGGACCAATTCGATGTTCGGGGGAATGCCTACTACAATGATAACGGGCAACACCCGGGGCGACCTCACCCAAAAAATCTACAACGCTTTCCTCTTCGGGAAGCGGCCAGCATCCTACCTCTTCATTTCCCTGCTAGGAGCCTTCCTGCTGATGCTCAGCCTCGGTGTGAACTGGATTCTGGCCATAGGCGGAGCCATCGCCGTCACATTCTGCTCTTACAACCTCCAGATAATCCAGGTAGGCCACAATACCAAGATGATGGCCCTCGCCTGGCTGCCTTGGGCTCTTGCCGCCCTTATCTTCACGTATAAGTCAGCATTGAAAAAGGATGCAGGCTGGAAGGCCTGGCTCAGTCTCGCCACCCTCGGTGCGGCCCTTTTCGGAATGGCAGTCAACTTCCAGATAAAGGCCAACCATATCCAGATTACATATTACCTCGCCATTATCATATTCTGCTATGTCATAGGACTTTTCATCTGGCTCATCATTGACCCGGAACGCAGGAAGTCCATCAGCCGCTTCTTCGCCGCATCATTCCTGCTGCTTTTCCTCGGCCTGGCGGGCATCGGTTCCAATGCCAACAAACTCATCCCGACATACGAATATTCCAAGCAGACTATGCGCGGCGGCTCCGAGCTATCCGCAAATGATGGTAATGCCAAGTCAAAGGGATTGGACATTGACTATGCCACGGCCTGGTCATACGGCTGGGAAGAGCTGCCGAACCTTATGATTCCGAACTACAACGGAGGTTCCTCCGCAGGTGGCGTCAATCCGGACAAGTCGCATACAATCAATACTTTAAGACAATACGGCCAGGGCAATCTCAAGGAAATCGCCAAATCCCTTCCGATGTACTGGGGCCCTCAGCCATTCACGGCCGGCCCGATGTATATGGGAGCTATAAGCGTCTTCCTTTTCCTGCTCGGCCTCTTCATATGCAAGGGAATGCAGAGATGGTGGCTTCTCGCTGCGACCATCATTGCCGTGTTCCTCGGTGTCGGCCGTCACTTTATGCCGTTCACTGAGTTCTGGTACAACTATATGCCGTTCTACAGCAAGTTCAGGACTGTTTCGATGGCATTGGTGATTCTCCAGTTCACCCTTCCGATGCTGGGATTCTATGCCCTGGACCGCATCCTGAAAGGGAAATACACCGCAGGGCAGTTCCGCATTCCGGGCTACATTGCCCTGGCACTTACGGCTGGATTCTGCCTGCTGCTCGTCATCTTCCCGGGCATTGCGGGCGATTTCGCCTCCGCTTCGGACAGCCAGATGCCGGATGAACTTGTCAATGCCCTCCGTGAAGACAGGCGCATGCTCCTCGCCAATGACGCACTTATGTCAATGATAATGGTGCTGGTCACCTACTTCCTGATTTTCTGGGCCTACGCCAAGCCGAAGGAAGGTGATGACGCAAAAGTGTGGACCCGCTCCCGCATTGCCGCCATTTCTATTTGTATAGTGCTGTCGCTCAATATGTTCGTTATCGGCAAAAGATATCTCAATGCTGACCATTTCGTCCGTCCGCAGGAGTTCAACGGCCAGTTCGCCCAGAGGCCTGTGGACAAGTTGATACTCGAGGACCCGGAACTTGGCTACCGTACCGTGGATCTCTCCGTGAACATTTTCAATGACTCCCATCCGAGTTATTGGCACAGGAACATAGGCGGCTACAGCCCGGTCAAGCTCCAGCGTTACCAGGACCTCATTGACCGTCATCTCACAGGTGAAATCAACCGCCTGGTTAAAGAAATCAATTCCGCCGGCACAATGACAGCCCTGATGGAGAACTTCCCGTCTCTCCCGGTAATGTCAATGCTGAACACCAAGTACATTATCCTCGGAGGGGATTCAGCCCCGATTGTCAATCCGCATGCAATGGGACAGGCCTGGTTCGTGGACAATGCCGTATTCGCCGCCACATCTGAGGAGGAAATCAGCCTGCTCGATGACATTGACCTTTCCACCACGGCAGTCTTCGGCCCGAACTCCGGAGCCGACGAGGCAGGCATACCCGCCAGGGACGTTTCCCGGGAGGCTGATACACCTGACCTCCAGGAGGATATCATTTATATGACATCCTATGCCCCGAACGAACTTCATTACCATTACAATGCCGGTTCCGACCGCCTCGCAGTATTCAGCGAGATATTCTATCCTTCCGGCTGGACAATGACGATAGACGGCCAGGAAACCGGTCCTGAAATCTGGAGGGCCGACTGGACATTGCGCTCCGCCCTCCTCCCTGCCGGTGAGCACGACATAAAAATGAGATTCGAGCCAAGGTCATATTCCCTCAGCTCGAATATCTCCACTGTCTCCTCGGCTCTTCTCCTGCTCCTTCTCCTCGCTGCCGCCGCGGTGGCTTATTTCACCTCGCGCAAATCCAGGTAAAGCTCGTCGAGCTGGCTCTGGTCAATCCTTGACGGAGAATCAATCAT
>JBJEBV010000052.1:0-44626 GCA_051870395.1 Candidatus Cryptobacteroides sp.
CAGACAGCAATTTCATAGACTACGTAAAGATATTCTGCGCCTCGGGACACGGGGGAGCGGGTTCGGTTCACCTGCACAGGGCCAAGTATGTGCCCAAGGGCGGGCCGGACGGGGGTGACGGAGGACGTGGGGGCCACATCATACTGAGAGCCAATCCGCAGTTCTGGACGCTTATCCATCTGAAGTACAAGAAGGTTATCAAGGCTGAGGACGGAGAGAGGGGCGGAGCCGCATTGTGCAAGGGAAAACAGGGAAAGGACATCTACATTGATGTCCCTGTCGGTACCGTCGTCAAGGATGCGGAGAGCGGAGAGGAACTCTTCGAAATGATGGAGGCCGGGGAGGAGAAAATTCTCTGCAAAGGCGGAAGAGGAGGACTTGGCAACAACAATTTCAAGAGTGCCACACAGCAGACACCTACATACGCACAGCCAGGAGAGGACGGACAGGAAGGCTGGTTCATCCTGGAACTCAAGGTGCTGGCTGATGTCGGACTGGTAGGCTTCCCGAATGCCGGCAAATCCACGCTCCTTGCCACCATCACATCGGCCAAGCCGAAAATCGCCAATTACGCATTCACCACATTGGAACCTAACCTCGGCATTGTCAGGTACCGAGACGACAAGTCATTCGTGATGGCCGACATCCCGGGAATCATTGAGGGAGCACACGAGGGAAGAGGTATCGGCCTGCGTTTCCTCAGGCATATCGAGCGCAACTCCGTGCTGCTGTTCATGGTATCCGCAGAGGAGAAAAGCGTGAAGGAAAGTTACAAGGTACTGCTCAAGGAACTGGAAATGTACAATCCGGAACTGCTTGACAAAGACCGGGTTCTGGCCGTCACCAAGTGCGATATCATTGACGCGGAATCTGAAAGGAGAATCAAGAGGACATTGCCGAAGGACATACCTTGCGTGCTGATTTCGTCAATCAGCGGAGAGGGTATCACGGATTTGAAGGATATGCTTTGGGAAGCCCTCAATGATGACAGCAGACTATAGCATTGAGCATAAATGATTCATTTCTGGAACATATTACACGGCTGGGACCAAAGCCTGACACTGTTCGTCAACAGTTTCCACGCCCCTTTCACAGACTTATTCATGGTGTTCTTGTCGGACAGGGCCGTATGGTTCCCATTGTATGCAGTCGTCGCTTTCTTCCTCGTAAAAAGGCTGGGCTGGAAGAAGGGATTGGTCGCATTGTTATGCGTCGCCATCTGCCTGCTGGCTTGTGACCAGACATCGAATCTCCTGAAATATTCAGTCGCCAGACTTCGTCCCTGCTACAGTGACAGGATGGTGCTTCACGGACTTCACGTACTGGAGACCAGGGGCAGCCTGTTCGGATTCTTCTCTGCGCACGCCGCCAATGCTTTCGGGTTCGCAGCCGGAACCACCACCTGCTTCAGATATGACACCACGCACACCTACAAGGGATACATAAAATTCATCTATATCTGGGCCGCATTGGTATCCGTCAGCAGAATGTTCGTAGGCAAGCATTACTTCGGCGATATCCTCGCCGGGGCCATTGTCGGCAGCCTGCTGGGATGGCTCATTGCCTTGGCGGCAAGGTGGATATTCAGGAAGATTGACGGTTCTACACAAAATCAATGTCGTAGCCGTGTCCCGAATAACAGGCACCGACAATGTACTGCATCGCTGTAGGAGAAAACTGTTCCGCAAAATAATCATGCGTATGGCCGCACAGTACAGCCTTAAGACAAGGCTGACGCTTCAGCCATCCAATCATTTTCAATGTTGTTTTGTCTGCCCTCTGTTGGACACTTCTATCCTTCCACTTCTCATTCTCAGGACGACCTGACACGGTTTCATACGTTGACGTTATTGATTCAGGAACGCCGGCCATGTACCCGCACTTCCCCTTTGTCCTGATTAGTTCCCGATCAAGTGCAACCGGTGTGTAAAGAGGCACGTGACAAAGAATCACGACAGGCAATTTTCTGGCAAACTCTTGCCTGACGAAATCAAATTGTTCCTCGTTGAAACGGTAATATGAATTGTCCAATGACATGAAATTTACGCCATTGACAATACGTGAAGAAAACAATGTCCTGCATCCGACGGCAGATTCAAGTTCAGGGATGCTTTGAGCCTTATATTCGTCATTCTCCTCAGCATCACCGACATATTGCGAAAAGTCGTGATTGCCCGAGGCAAACACAGCGTCCGCCTTCCGGAAGAAATCACGGGCAGCATTGATATTGGCTTCACTGACAAAATCATAAAAGTCCCCCGTGTGGACCAGAAGGTCGTCATTCTTCCTGAAATAATCCAAAGCGGCTTTGAGATTGGCTTCAGATTGAGGAAAAATCCTGGAACGGCTCCTGGCCAGGGAATGTTTCCTTTCATTGTCAGAATCATTCACCAGACATAAATGTGAGTCGGAAATGTGCAATGCCCTGAATGGTCTGGCCGCACCTGCTGCGATGACCATTCTTCGTGGTGTGAAATTCGCCATCAGGCTCTCCGGGACTGCCCGGGCAGAAGCCACCGACAATGGGGAAAGCGCTGCCGCCCCGATAGCGGCAACGCCTCCCCTGAGAAAATCTCTTCGTCGCATTTGAATCAATAATTGGCCACGCAGCGTAGGTTGCAGGCGTAAGTCCTGGCCTGGGCGTAGGTGGAGAGATTGCAACTGTTGTTTCCGATAGTAAAGCGGTAACACTTGTCGCCTGATGTCAATGTAGCAGTCCAATGGAACGAGTATGAGCCGAAAGAGGCAAGAGTTCCGTTGTTGAACTGTCCGCAAGGAAGAATGTCAAAGCCGATGGCGGCATTCTCCTCAGGGAAATACATCGGATAGTAACCGGCCGGGAAGTCACCGCTGGCCTTGGACAGATTGAACATCGTACCGTTCTCCACAGCACTTGAGTGAGCAGCCCAGAGACCGCCCTCGGCGGCAGGACGGCTACCCCTCAGGTAGGATGATATGAAGCCGTTGGTGATGAGATTCATCGCAGTCATCGGGGCTGTCTCCCTGTTGTCCGTTATGAAGATACCTCCCTTGGACTCAATGATTTCCGCAAGTGTCTCCTTCCTAAGACCATAGTCATCAGCCACGCCTTCCGCAAGATCGAAGAAATCGTATGCGTTCGGGACGTGCCAGCCTTCCGGACAGGCTCCCTGAATCTGGATATTGTAACTCTCGGCCGCATCATTGAGGACATAATCATTGCCCTCGTCATCTACCCCTGAATCGCCATAAGAGAATGAGGTAGCGGCACCTGGGACACCTGTCATGGCCTCGTTCCAGGTATAATAACGTCCGTAGAGGGAACCGTCGGCATCGTCAGCATGGAGCAGTCCGAGATTGCCATCAGGGCCGGCATTATTGAGGTTCTGAAGCGTCCAAGCCTTGGAGCCGAAACGTTTGGCGGTGACACCGTCCAGAATATGCACATATTTACCGAATGAATAAGTACCCTTTTCGCCATTCAGGGTGGTGACAGTCACGGATATCTGGTTTCTGCCGATAGTCAATGGAGACATATTTCCGACAAGCGTGACGGTAGATGCGTCAGACGAGCCTACAAGGTCAAGACCCTCCGGAATGTTCCAGGAGTATGCCGCAAGAACCGGGTTGGATTCACAGGAAAGAGTGAACTGGACACCGCCGGCAACAGCCTGGGAGCCTTCGATGTCAGATACAATCGCAAGGGTTTCCGGAAGCTGGGATTCAGAATTCCTGTCCTGGGACACGACAAAGGCAAGCGGTTCACCAAGTGCAGGGACTACTGAAATCGTAGCGGACCGCTGCATTCCAAGATTCTTCCCAACCGAGAGGGTCACTTCAGAATCAACCACTGCCTTCGTGGACACAAGTGTAATCCAGGAGGCATCCTCCGGTATCCTGACCTCGTATTTCATATTGGAGGAAACGGTAAACCTCACTTCACCGCCTTCCTCTCCGACATTCCTGGCATCATCGGCGAGACTGATGACCCCGGCCTCGAAAGTCACGGCCTTCATATCTGCGGAGCCTTTTCCATCGGCGGCGAAAACAAGCACCTTGCCGTCAACCAGTGGTGAAGGGGCTGTTATCTCAATGATGCCCCTGGAATTGTCCTCCGCCTTGACTACAGCCTTGAAGCCACCCTCGGCGAGGGTCTCGACCACAGTTTCCCCAGTCGGGGACGAAATGGTGTAGGATATCTCCGTCACAGAGCCGGCAATCACAGGCAGGTCCTTTGATTCAGAGAGAGTTATGGCGAAAACTACCTGCTTCGGAAGGGTAAATGAGGTACTCCCGGACAAGGTGAATGTAACCGAATCCCCATTGTCCACCACGGACGTGAACGGGGAGCCGGAGCCGCTTCCGGAAGACACGGCCGGGCCGACCATCTTGGAAGTGTTGTCCGGATAGACCACATACCAGTAGTCATCCCTGATTTCAAACTGAGGTGTCATACCGTCCTCTCCTGATACGCGAATCCGGTTCCCGGACTTGTCGAGGAGCCATTCTCCATTGAGAGTCCAGCAAAGAACCCCGTCAGCGTCCACCTCAACACCGATTACAGGGCTTGTCCCGTCCTGTCCGTCAACGCCATCACGGCCATCGGCACCATCCTGGCCATCAGCGCCGTCCTGCCCGTCCCGGCCATCCTTTCCGAATGGAATGTAGAAGGATTCGCCGCTGGACAACGCAATGGTATAGCCGACAACATTTCCGGACTCATCCTTGGACTCTGTCACCGCAGTGATTGCCCAGTTCTTGTCAATGGCCTCGGCCAGAGCCCTGATACTTGCCATACTTGCATTGAGCTCGGAACATCTCAGTTCAAGATCATCAAGCCTTGTCTCAATATTGTCCAGTCTCTCATAAATGTCGCTGTTGTCCTCTGAACAACCTGCGAACACCATCAAGGCTACTCCAATTAAAATGAATAATTTAGTTCTCATACTATTAATTATTTGGTTTTCAATAATTTGCAACACATCTCAGATTACAGCTGTAAACATGCGACTGGGCATAGGTCGAAAGGTTGCAGCTATTGTTTCCCACAGTGAACCTGTAGCTGGTCCCCGAGGCTGTAATCGTGGCCGTCCAATGGAAGGAATATGCACCCAGGGAAGGCTGGGTATCCCCGTTGAACTGACCGCAAGGGAGAATGTTGAAGCCGATTTCCTCATTGAGTCCAGGGAAATACATAGGATATGTCCCGGCCGGGAAAGAGCCGCTGGCCTTGGAGAGATTGAACATTGTCCCGTTCTCCGCCTGGTTCGCATGAGTGGTCCACATTCCTCCCTCGGACTCAGGACGGCTTCCTCGGAGATAGGACGAGATAAAACCGAAAGTGATTAGATTCATCGCTGTCATAGGGGCCGTGGAACGTACGTCAGGCAGGTATATGCCTGCTTTACGGCTCACGCAGTCATTTATGGAGCCTACCCTGAGGCCATAGTCATCGGCAACACCCACAGCCAGGTCGTAGAAATCGTATGCGTTCGGCACGTGCCAGCCTTCAGGACATATACCCTGAATCTGTATATTCCAGGCATTCAGCCCGTCGGTAAGCATATAGGCATTGCCCACATCGTCAATGCCGGAGGACCCGTAGGTATAAGGGCAATCGGCAGTGGAACTGCCCGTCATCGCCTCCTCCCAGGAATAGTATCTTCCGTATTTCTCGCCATTCTCATCCCCCGGATATACCCTGCCCACGGTACCGTCAAGGCCGGCATAGTTGAGATTGCGCAGCGTCCATACCTTGGAACCATAGCGCTTGGCCCCTGCCGGGTCAGCAGTGTATATAGGCTTTGCCCAGGAATACTCCTGCTCCACACCTGACTTGTATGCGACCCTGACTTTGACGGCATCCTTGTCAATCATCCTTGCTACCACAGAAGGTGCCTTGAGGACTACGGATGTGCCTTCAAGGTTATCACTAAGGAGGACGCTGCCCTCCGGAACAGTCCACTTCACGGACTCAAGGGCATCATCCTCATCTATCAGGAAGCTGACTTCCTCCCCAAAGAACGCTATCATTGAACCGCTGATTCCGCATTTGATGAATCCCGGCTTCTCCGGCATCGGGGTGATGGTTATCTCCTTGTACAGGACCCGGGGGATGCTCTCCCCTTGCGCATTGATAGCGTAAACACGGATTGTACCGGCAATGATGACACCGCTGGTCAGTCCTGTGACCAGAATCTTCGGAGTCCCGTTGCCCTCGACAATATTGATGCTCTCCGGCACTATCCAGAGATACTCCACGGCATCTTTCTGCTCCGGAACTGATATCTCAAACAAATCTCCGACCTGTGCGGAGAAAGGCTCTGACAGATTGACTGTGATGAAGTCAGGCTGCCCAGGCACGGTTTCCTCCTCCTTGCAGGAGAATGCCAGGGACAGCGCAAGAGCCATCATAATTATATTTAACTTTCTCATTTCGCTGAAATCTTGAATGGGTTGTCATCAGGATAGCTGAATGCATTGTCCAGCATCCATCTGGCCTTGTAAAAATGCGCTCCAGGCTTCGAGTAAACCACTCGGCCGCCGGTGTCGATGACCCTTTCTGTCCAATACTGTTCGGTCGGGTAAATCAGTACTGTCTCATATTCCGCACTCCCGGATGAGACGCATTTTATATTCGTATTGGTGCTGGCATTGACCTTCGTGAAGACGTGGCTCTTGACGTCGAACTTGTAAATCCCGTAGTGCGTTGTCAGCCAAAGCTGCCTGAATCCATATACAGGGAAAAGTTCGTGAGCCTGGTCATCCGGAAGCTGATAGGTCTCCTTCACCGCAAGAATATGTGCTTCAGCATCGTATGTCCAGGCATTGATGACATCATTGGCTGTCGCCCAGAGCAGTTCCGACTCAATGTCCCATACGACATTGTGGGCGAAATAATTGTCCACCTCGAAAAGAGGCTGCTCCGTATAGACCCTCACGGTGTCAACGGAGAAGATCTTCAGGGCATTGCCGGCCGAGCTGCCGTCGTCGGAGCAGGCCACTACGACATTGCCGTCAGGCAGAATCTCCGCACTGTGAGGATAGCCCATCGGAAATGCGTAGAACATCAGTTTCTTGTCACTGATTCTTACAATGGCTACCGCTCCCCGGGTGGCTGTAATCAGGAGATATTTCTCGTCATAGACAGGCTTGACCTCGTCCAGCAGTCCGAAACGGGCTTTGGCCGCCGGCAGGAGATCCGTTTCCTCAACAGACCAGGACCATTCTATCTCCTTGGTCAACGCATTGACAATCAGCACCTTGTCATCGGAAGAATCCACGATGGCAAGTTTCTTCAAAGTGCTGCCTTCGGGCTGTTCCAGCGGAGGAAGAGGGATAATGTCACCGTACTCCTTCCCGCAGGACGCAAGAAAGAGGAGCGGGACTGCAATAAGCAGTATGATATGTTTACGTGTCATAATCTACCGTTTTTAATCATTTCACCATCCTGGATTGTTGGGAGCCAGGTTTTTGTCAAGTTCAATCTGGTTGGCAGGCACCGGCCACCAGTAATCCCGGTCTGCGGAGAAATTGCGGGTTCCTATGACAACTCCCCCGGAATTGCAAATCTCGATGCCGTCCATCAACTCCTCACAAAGACGGAGTCTTCTCATGTCATTGTACCAAGTGCCTTCCCCGGCGAACTCTATCTGCCTCTCGTAGATGATGGCATCCCTCACCGCCTCATAGCTGCCCGGATAGTCAAGGGCGGAAGACTCGGTGAAGCCTGCACGCTGCCTGATGAGTTTCACGGTCTTGTTCCATACAGACGCATCCATCTGCGAGGACTCGTTCATGGCCTCCGCATACTGGAGAAGGACATCGGCGTATCTGATAAGCATAATGTTGACAGGAGAGCAGAGATCCTTGAGATTGAGTTCATCCGAAGAAGGGGCAGAAGAGGTGTACACAGTGTATTTCTTGTATATGAAACCTGTCTGCTTGTTGGTAAAGCGGGTATTGGTGTTGTCAGTCTTCACTACCTCGCCCATCCAGGTAGAGCCGGGATAAACGATTGTGGCATAGAACCTTGGATCCAAGTCTGAGTATGCATCCGAAGCGGAATACCTGGACTCCTCCCTTGGCTTGCCGTCCTTCATCCTGTAGCAGTCAACCAGATTTTTCAATGGAGCCGCACTGTTGTACTGGCGCATAGTGACATCAAGGCTGTGTCCGTTTCCGGTTGGAGATGAGACAGCCTCAATGTTGAATATATACTCCGAAGAATGCTCGGCGGACTCGGTGAACAGCTTGGAATAGTCAGGATAGAGAGAATAGATTCCCAAGTCTATCACAGCCTTGGCGGCATCGGCAACCTTCTTCCAGGCCTCAATGTCATTGTCCGCATTGCAGAGAGGACTTGCTTCAAAAAGCAGCACACGTGACTTGAGTGCCAGGGCAGCACCGCTTGTTGCCCGTCCCAGATCATTCTGGCCAGTCCAGGAACGAGGAAGCAACTCGGCCGCCGCATCCAGTTCCGACACAATGAACTCTATCAGGTCCGCCCTGTCAGCCCTGCCGGCACCGGTCTGCGATATGTCCGGGGAATCGGTTATGAGAGGGGCGGAATAATAATATGTGGCAAGTACGGAATAATAAAGCGCACGAAGGAACTTTGCCTGGCCCAGCATCCTGTTTATCTCCGTAGAAGTCAGTTCCTTGTTGTTGCCGATATTCTCGATCAGGAGATTGCAGCGGCCTATTCCAATGTAGCAATCCGTCCAGCGGTTGGCGAAAATGGCCCCGTCCGATGTATGAGTACCCTTGGCCAGGTCATTCCAATTGGAACTGTTGCTGTAATTATAGGCATTCGGCGTAGCGCATTCCTCGTATGCGAGGGCTGCACCTCCCCACATACTGCCATTCCTCAAAGGAAGATAGCAGGCCGTAAGTCCCCCATCGGCATTGGACGCACTGTACCAGAATGTAGTGGCACTGTATTGCCAGGTCGGGTCAAAGTCCAGATTACAGGAGACAGCTGCAAGGACCGTCGCTGTCATCAATAAGTATTTTATCCAGTTCATCATCTCGTCAATTTTAGAAGCTAATGTTCAGGCCGATGCTGTAGGACTTAAGGTTAGGATACTCGTAAAGATTTGTCCTGGTGGAGGTTATCTCCGGATCCCACAGGTCGAATGCCGAAAAAGTCAGGAGATTCTGCGCACTTACATAGACCGAGAGATCCTCAAGGCGGAGTTTGGAAACCACCTTGTGCGGGAAGCGGTAAGTAAGCTGGAGATTCTTCAGCCTGAGATAGGCGCAATTGTAAAGCCACTGGGTGGACGGGATGAAATTCTCCGGAGCATCAGTGTAGGTGGTAAGAATCGGAAGTTTGGAATTCCGGTTCTCCGGAGTCCAGGAGTTGGTCGCCCAGTCCATGGTCACACCGGCGCCGTTGTTGAAAGGCACGGCCAGATTGTCCTTCAGATAGACATAGACATCCCCAACTCCCTGGAACTGTGCATCGAGAGAAAGTCCGTTCCAGCCAAACTGGAGCCCGAATCCGTATGTCAACTCAGGTATGGAGTTCCTGGTGATAATCTTGTCCTCCTCGTCAATCTTGTCGTCACCGTTCTGGTTGACATATTTGACATAGCCCGGAACGAGTTTGGACCTGTCGCCATAGACGGCAGTGGCATTGTCAATCTCCTCCTGGCTCTGGAAATATCCGTCAGTCTCATAGACATAGTAAGAGCGGATCGGATAGCCTTCGGTGGTGATGAGAGTATTGCTGTTGCCCAGAATGCGGCCGCCGTCGAGCGAGAGAACCTTGTTCTTCACGAAACTTGCGGAGGCATTGATCGCATAATTGAACTTGCCCCTCTGGTCCCGCCAGGAGCCGGATACCTCGAATCCCCGGTTGCGGACGGTGCCGACATTGCTCTTCGGACCTGCAAGACCGCCTATATGTGAAGGAATAGTCCGTGTCATGATAATGTCGTAAGTCCGCTTGTTGAAGAAGTCCGCCTCGAATCCCAGCCTGCCGCCAAGAGCGGTGAAATCCAGTCCGACATTGGTAGCAGCTGTCTTCTCCCAGCCGAGGCCGCTGTCAGTCAGTTCCGAGATGGCATAGCCGGAACTGGTATTGCCTCCGAATGTATAGTTCTGGCTCAGAGCCGCATAGGTCATCAGATAACTGTAAGTTGACACTGATTCGCTTCCCATCACGCCGTAGGAGGCCCTGAGACGGAGCAGGTCCACCCAGCCGGCCTTGAAGAAGGATTCCCGGCTTATGTTCCAGGCACCCATGACGGACGGGAAGAAATGCCATCTGTTCGCCTTGGATAGGTTGCTGGAGCCATCATAGCGCAATGTTGCCTCAAGCATATATCTCTCGTCGAATGTGTAGGCTGCCCTGCCATAGACTGATATCAGCCTCTTCTGCGTGGAGTAACCCGTAGCCTGGGCATTGGTGTAGTCGGTAAGGGCGGAGAGTTCCGTGAGAGTATTGTCATTGAAGCCTGCGTTGTAGGCCTGGAAATTCCTGGCAGAATTGTGCTGCCAGTCCTGTCCTGCCATCACGTGAATATTGTTGCGGCCGTAGTCATTCTCCCAGACAAGCCGGTGGGACAGAGTGTATTGGCTGGTCACGGAATCCCAATCCTTGACACGTGGAGCACTGCCGTTGAACTTCTTTACATCTCCGGTCTTGGGATTGATGGTGTACATCTGGGGAATGAAATTCTTGCTGAAATGGTCAATCCTCCTGAATCCGAAAGTACCGTAATACTTGAGATGCCGGGCCAGGCTGATTTCTGTGCCGAGAGTCGAGAGCAGTTCCTGATAGTTCCTGTAGATGCTGCCCTGCTCCACCTCCATCCTCGGGTTCTCGATATTGTTTCTTCCCGGAGTGAACAGCCAGGTGGAGCCGTAGTTCTCGCCCTTGTGGTAGTCGGAGAAAATCGGCAGTCCGCGCATTATGGTGTTAAGGACTGTGGATGCGCCGTATCCCGGTTCTGTAAATACCCTGATATTGCCCTGAAAGGACCCTGTAACCTTCATCCAGGAGTTCACATTGACATCGAGTTTGAGGTCGAGCGAGTAACGCTGTGCCTTGTCATTGTCAATGAAGACGCCCTTCTGGTCCGTGAAGGCGAATCCCATACCGTAACTGGCCCTGTCAGTCCCGCCTGAAAGGCGTATGCTGTGGCTCTGTACATATCCGTTCTCCAGGCAGATGCCGAACCAGTCCGAGGAAGGATAAATGGAAGGATCCACATCCATCCCGTTCATATATTCGTAAATCTGGTCAGAACTGTAGGATACCGCACTTGCGGACACCCCGGAGTTCATCTCGGCAAGATTCCTGAGTCTCATGTAAAGAATCGGGTCAGTCACCGCATCTGGAAGATAGGTCGGTGCCTGGATACCGAATTTGCCCTTGTACTCCACCTTAGGACGACCCTTGGAACCTTTCTTCGAGGTTACGAGAATGACTCCGTTGGCAGCCTTCATTCCATATATGGCTGCTGCCACGTCCTTCAGCACAGTGATGGACTCGATTGTGGAAGGGTCAATCTCAGTGATGTCATACTCGATTCCGTCAAGCAGGACGAGCGGGGCGCCTCCCGTGGAGTTGAGCGAATTGACACCCCTGATAGTGATGCTGGCCTTGTCCTGGCCAGGCTGGGCTCCGGACTGGTTCACCCAGATTCCCGGAGTGTTGTAAAGCATCTGGGCAGTGTTGGTGATGGGCTGGCCCTCCTTGGCCTTCGGAGAGATTGTCGCCACGGCACCGGTCAATGATATTTTCTTGACCGTCCTGTAACCCACGACCACAAGTTCCTCAAGGTCGATGGCTTCCTCTTCCAAAGCCACGTCAATGACGGAGCGCGTGCCTGGCCGCACCTCTACATTGACATAGCCGATGCAGGTGAAAATGAGTTTTCCGCCGGGAGTCACTGAGAGTTCATAATAGCCGTCAGAATCGGTCACCGTGGCATTTTCGGAGTTTTCCATCACGGCCACTCCAGGAAGCGGCACACCGTCCCCGTCACATACAGTACCCTTGATCTTGACGGAAGCGGCAGGGGTTCTTGACGTCGCTACTTCCCTTGTGAGGGCGATTCGGTCGGAGGAAATTTCCTCCCATCTGATGCCCGTTCCCGAAAACAGTTTGTCAAGAACCTCAGGCAGCGAGCCTGAGATCTTTCCCTTGACAAGCACAGGAGTGTCCACCGTGCGCAAGTCGTAGGAGAAGAAGACTCCGCTCCCTGCCGAAACGGCTTCAAGACATTGGCGCATTGTCTTCCCGCTCACGTCAATGGTCAGCTCAGGACTCTGGGCCGACATCACCGTGAACGTCAGGATCAACGCCAGGAATGTGGTTAGATAATGTTTCATATATCAAGTGTTTACCTTTTGTCAATGTAGATGTTCCGTCCGTTCACCTCATACTCGATATGGGCGATGAAATCCATCATGCCGAGGATGTCTTCGAGGGAATCATTGCCGGCGAGCGCAAGACGGAAATATGTGTCCTTGAACTTGACTGGATCATAGACGAAACGGACGTCGTACCGGCTCTCCACGAGAAGC
This sequence comes from Candidatus Cryptobacteroides sp., assembly GCA_051870395.1. Lineage (GTDB taxonomy): Bacteria > Bacteroidota > Bacteroidia > Bacteroidales > UBA932 > Cryptobacteroides. The sequence continues at coordinate 12,520 of JBJEBV010000052.1, forward strand.
ACAAACTCGTCGAATGTGCATTTCTCGTAGATTTGATAATCATAATGCCAATTTGTATATCTTCCGGTCTTGACCTTGTCAATGGTAAAGTCTCCGTCAGGGCCTATGGTAGCCCTGTCTCCCGGCAGCAGGTCTGCGATCACCCTGCCCCTGGCATCTCCGAGCTGCACCCTGCCGGTCTCAAGCACGACATCAGTCTTCTCCCGTGCAGAAACATTGAAAGAGGTTCCGAGTACCTTTACCTCGGCACAGGATGTCTCTACCGTGAACGGGTGGAGAGTATCCTTCCTGACATTGAAATAAGCCTCTCCGGTCAGCCTGACATCGCGGGATTTGACTCCGAACCTGCGACCGTAGGTCAATGAGGCATCCTGCCGTAGAAAGACCTCGGTGCCATCCGGCAATGTATGCCTGGATACAGCCGATGCCGTATTGCTCAGTTCAATGGGCCTGAAACCGGGTACAATCCGGTTCAATGTGCCAGCGGCAATTACAACAGCAAGGGCGGCGGCGACTGACCAGGCGAAAATGAGGGAGCGTCTGGTCCTGCGGGCCTCATCCCTGGAGGCAATCCTGGTCCTGATTCTCTCCAATGCTGCTTCCAAAGCCTCTGGAGCAGAATGTTCCTCGGCAGTACGCTGGGCCCAGATTTCTTTTATACGATAATATTCCTCCCGGTTGGATTCACTTTCGGAAATCCATTCCTGTACTTTTCCGGCAAGTTCGGGAGCCCTTCCGGAAATGTAGTCCAATATTTCAGCGATGTTCATAAAACGTTCCTGTTACACATATATAACGCACAGGAACGGAAAACTACGTTGAAAAAATTCAAAAAATCGAATGAATGTAAAAATGCGCCGTCATCAGAATCAGGATGACATAGTCCCCGGAACCCATCTTCGTGCGGAGAAACTTCAAAGCCTGATAAATATGGCCCTCCACTGTCCTGACAGGAATTCCGAGGATCTTGGAAATCTCCTTGGCGGACATATTGTACTGATAGGCGAACTTGAAGCAGTTCCTGCGGGCCTCCGGCAATTCTTCGCAAAGTTTTGCGGTCCTGCCGACCAGGTCCTTCCGGGACAATGCGGCTATGATGCTGTCGTCGTGGGATTGAAGCCACTGTATATCAGATGACTGCAATGCGTCAAGACTGACAGCCACAGACACCGACTTCCGCCTGAAGCAGTCAATCATCCTCGAACGGGCGGTACGGAAAAGCCAGGATGAGAGCCTGGCCTCGTCAGGAAAATCCAAGGTGGATCTCTTGTCCCAAAGAGTCAGGAACACATCCTGTACGAGATCTTCGGCATCATGTACGGAATGCAGCATCGAGGCGTATCCCACGAGCCGCGGATAATACTCCCCTATGACATTCTCGAAAACCTTTCTGTCTCCAATCTGAATATGTCCCATCGTTGCAGGTTGATTGTGAATCTGAACGAGGGCAAATATACAACTATTTTCAGAAAAACAGGCTGAAAGTAAAGTTATGATTTTGTTACTCCGGCAATGTTACAACTCCCCCAAAACCTTCTCCATCATAATTCCCCGCGAACCCTTGACAAGAATAACATGGCCGGAAAGCGGTGCGTCGTGGAGGGCGGTAGCGAGAGCCACGGAATCAGGGAACCAGCGCAAATCAAGTCCAGAAGGAATGTCAACTATCTGTGAATCAATGGCTTTGCGGAATTCATCACCTACAAGGCAGAGTTTCTCAAGACCAATGGAGGCGGCAAACTTCAGGATTTCAATATGCTCATTGACAGAGTCCTCGCCCAGTTCACGCATATCCCCTAGCAATGCCGTCTTGTGAGCTGCCTCGATACCGGCGAAATTGCCGAGGGCAGCCCGCATGCTGGAAGGATTGGCATTGTAGGCATCCACAATCAGGGTGTTTTTGGCAGTGCGGACCATCTGGGAACGGCTGTTGGACGGGGTATAACCGGAAATGGCGGCGAAGGCTGCATCGTCATCCACACCGAAATGGCGGCCTATGCAAATCGCAGCAAGGACATTGGCCGCATTGTAAGAACCCACCAATGAGGTTTTCAATATCCGTCCGTCAGGGAAACCCAGGCGGAGGAATGGCTCTTCAGGGGTTGCCGGCAGTATTTCAACTTCGTCATTTTCAATGCCGTACGGTATCAGGACCATACCCTGGCGGGACTCTGCCATCGACACCAAGACGGAATCGCCAGCATTGACAAAGACCTCCCCGTCGTGGGCAGCGACGTAATCATACAGGGCTCCCTTGGCCTTCTGCACTCCCTCGAAAGAGCCGAATCCCTGGAGATGGGCCTTTCCGACATTGGTGATAATTCCGTAGTCAGGCTCACAGACATTGACAAGTTTCTCAATGTCGTCCGGATGGCTGGCCCCCATTTCGACGACTGCGATTTCAGTGCCCGAATCTATAGAAAGCAAGGTCAGGGGCACGCCGATGTCATTGTTCAGATTGCCCTCGGTGGCCTTCACATTGAACTTCGCAGCAAGCACTGTGCGGATTAGTTCCTTGGTCGTAGTCTTGCCGTTGGTGCCGGTAATGCCGATAACTGGAAGCCTCGGTGACCGGACATTTTCACGATGATGGCGGGCCAGGGCCTGCAATGCCGCCAATGTGGAAGGAACCGGGATAATCCGGCTGCGCCCGGAAGCGTCAATATAATCCCCGGCCTGGTCAACTGCCTGTGAATCAGCATCTACGACAGCGTATGCAGCACCTGCTCCAAGAGCCTTGGCCGCATAGAGATTGCCATCGAAATTCTCTCCTTTGAGAGCTATGAAAAGTTCGCCACCGGCAACCTTGCGGCTATCGGTGGTCACTTTTCCACATTGTCTGAAGATTTCGTATAAGTCCTTGATTTCCATAATAAAATCTACTTTACACCAGTACTGCCGAAGCCGCCTGCTCCCCTCTCAGTCTCATCTAGAACCTCGACCTCCTCCCACTCCACGTGCTCGTGACGTGAGACTACCATCTGGGCAATTCTCTCCCCCGGTTCGATAACGAAAGCCTTGTCGGAGAGATTGACAAGCAGGGTCCTGAGTTCTCCACGATAGTCCGCATCCACCGTACCTGGCGAATTGAGGACAGTGATTCCGTGCTTCACGGCCAGGCCGCTGCGGGGCCTTACCTGACATTCATAGCCCTCAGGCAGGGCAATATACAGGCCCGTAGGCACAAGAACCCGCTGGAGAGGCTCCAATGTTATAGGCTCAGTTATATTAGCACGCAAATCCATCCCGGCAGACAGCGGAGTGGCGTATGCCGGGGATGGAAACGAAGATTTGTTTACAATTTTGACTTTCATAAACTTAAGTTATTTTTCTGCATTCTCCTTCTTGTCCTCAGGCAGAATCAGGTTCAAGATGACTCCTACGAGGGATGCAAGGCCAATTCCGGAAAGGGTGAATGTGCCTACACTGATGATGGCGCCGCCGATTCCGATTGTAAGAATGAGTGATACAATGATGAGATTGCGGGTAGAACCCATATCAATCTTGGCCTGAATCATATTGCTGATGCCCACAGAGGCAATGGAGCCGAAGAGAAGAAGCATGATACCTCCCAGAACCGCGCTCGGAATAGTCTGGATTACAGCGCCTACCTTGCCAATCACGGAAAGGACTACGGCAGAAATCGCAGCGATGCGGAGCACTGAAGGGTCGGTCACCTTGGTAAGGGAAACAGCACCGGTAACTTCTGAATAGGTGGTAATCGGGGCGCCGCCGAGGAAGGCTGCCAGAACGCAGGAGAGACCGTCTCCCAGCATTGTCCTGTGCAGGCCAGGGTCCTTCACGAAGTCCTTGCCTGCGATGGAGCTGATGGCATACATATCACCTACATGCTCAATAATCGGGGCAATGGCAACTGGCGCCATGAAAAGTATTGCCTGCCAGGAGAATGACATCTTGGCGAGCTTAGGGAAAGCAAACCAGGAAGCATTGCCGACGGCTGAGAAATCCATTGTATCCCTGAAGAATATCAATGCCACTACATAACCTGCAAGAGCTCCGAAAACCACCGGGATTAGCTTTATCATTCCCTTGCCCCAGATAGATGCGGCTATTGCTACAGCCAGCGAAACGATGGCGAGAATCCAATTCTCCTGGGCCATGTTGACACCCGTCCCTGCAAGTGAAAGTCCAATGAGGATGATGACCGGTCCGATGACCACAGGAGGGAAGAGTTTCTTGATAAGTTCAATGCCGAAAGACTTGACCAGCAGGCTCATAAGCATATAGACCACACCCACCGAAACCAGTCCGCAGAACATTCCCCCAAGTCCGAAAAGTTCGGTAGCCTTGATGATTGGGGCAATGAAGGCGAAACTGCTGCCGAGGTAAATCGGGACTTTTCCGCCGGTGACAGCGTGGAACAGCAATGTGCCGAGTCCGGCTGCAAGAAGAGCTACCGCAGGATCAAGTCCTGTAAGGAGTGGTACGAGAACGGTGGAACCGAAGGCCACAAACATGAACTGGACTCCGACTACGGTCCGCCTCAGCGGGGATAAGGTGTGTTGTGCCATAATATTTTAGGTTAAAGGTTATTTCGGTGCAATCCTGTAAAGCACAATAGCCACGACTGTAAAAATCATATTAGGTAGCCAGATAGCAATCCACGGCGGCATCAAACCCGTGTACACGAACATCTGGCTGAATTTCATGAAGAGAATGTAGGAGAAGCTCAAGGCAATGCCGACAGCAAGGTTCCAGCCGATTCCGCCCCTCTTCTTCCTGGACGACAATGCCACTCCCATAATGGTCAGGATGAATGCCGAGAAAGGGAGTGAGAACCTGCTGTGGATTTCAATCTGGGAATACTTGACATTGGCGTCTCCCCTCATTCTCTGGACCTTCTCCAATTCTTTCAATGCCTTATAATCCAAATCCTCAACAGTATTCTTCTTTCTCTCGAAATCCTTGATAGTCAAACTGATGACAGTATCCAACTGGTCCCCGCAGCGGACCTTGTCCTCAATGGAACCCTCATCGAACTCCCGGATGAAATATTTCTTCAATGTCCAGCCGCCGGTACTCTCGTTCCACACTGCCCTGTCAGCTGAAATCTTGGATACGAGACGGTTGTCCTCAATGGTCTCCAGGGTGAACTTGTATGCGGTCTTGTTGTACTTGCTGAACTGCTCGACATAGACGAACTGGCCCGGGGCAATTTGGTAATGAATGTTGCGCTCCCCCGCCTGGGCCTTCTTCTTCGTGTACTGCGCCTCGAAAACGTGGCGTTGGGCATTGGCCCGGGGTATGACGTAGAGATTGAGTCCCAATGACATAAGCGCAATGATGGTGGCAGAGAATATGTACGGGACCATCATCCTGTGAAAACTGATGCCGCAGGAGAGTATTGCGATGATTTCAGAGTTGGCGGCAAGCCTGGACGTGAAGAAAATTACAGTGATGAATACGAACAGCGGGCTGAACATATTCATGAAGTAAGGTATGAAATTCACGTAATAATCCAGCACAATGGCCTTGAGCGGTGCCTCCTTGGCCACGAAGTCATCAATCTTCTCACTGATGTCGAAGATGATCACGATTCCGATGATGAGCAGAATCGCAATGAAGAACGTGGCCATGAACTTCGTTATTATATATCTGTCCAGTTTGGCGGGAAACATTGTCCAAATAATTAAAGTCTTGTCATTATCTTCTTGACCGTCACCTCTTTCCAGGCCTTGAAATCGCCTGCGGCAATGTGCTTGCGGGCTTCGCGGACAAGGTCCAGGTAGAATGCCAGGTTATGCTCGCTGGCAATCATTGCGGCAAACATTTCCCCGGCAATGAAAAGATGCCTGAGATATGCCTTGGTATAGGTATGGTCCACAAATGAGGCCCCGTCCGGGTCAAGAGGCGAGAAATCATTCTCCCATTTCTTGTTGCGCATGTTCATTATGCCGTTCCAGGTGAAGAGCATGCCGTTGCGGCCGTTCCTGGTCGGCATCACGCAGTCGAACATATCCACTCCCCTTGCGATACCTTCGAGCAGATTGGCCGGAGTTCCCACTCCCATCAGGTAGCGCGGACGGTCATCCGGCAGCATCGGGCATACCAGTTCCAGCATCTCGTACATCTTCTCAGTAGGCTCGCCTACAGCGAGACCGCCGATGGCGTAACCTTCCCTGTCCTGTGCCACGGCGTGTTCCACGGCCATTTTCCGGAGCTCCGGATATACGCAGCCCTGCACAATCGGGAACACGGTCTGGCTGTACCCGTAGAGAGGCTCGGTCTCGTCGAAACGCTTGAGAAATCGTTCCAGCCAGTTCTGGGTCATCAGGAGGGATTTCTTGGCGTAGTTGAAATCGGCGTCACCCGGGCAGCACTCATCGAAGGCCATCATTATATCGGCTCCGATAATACGCTGTGTATCAACATTGTTCTCAGGCGTGAAAGTATGTCTTGACCCGTCAATGTGGGAGGAGAATGTGCAGCCGTCCGGGGTAAGTTTCCGGATTCCGGTCAATGAGAAGACCTGGAAACCGCCGCTGTCTGTCAATATCGGCCTGTCCCATGAAATGAATTTGTGCAGTCCTCCGGCAGCCTTCAACGTGTCGAGGCCGGGTCTGAGATAGAGATGATATGTGTTGCCCAGAATTATCTGGGCCTTAATGTCTTCCTTCAGATCCCTGTGATAGACTCCCTTCACCGAGCCCACTGTTCCGACCGGCATGAAAATAGGGGTCTCTATCTGCCCGTGGTCGGTCGTGATGACTCCACAACGCGCCCCGGACTGTGGATCCTGTGTTGTCTTGACAAATTTCATTGACAAAATAAAATTATTCCAACTTTCAAAGTTAGTAAAATTACGGCAAAAATCTTACATTTGCGTACGTTATTAGAAATAATCACTGTACATTATGAAAAATAAAGACATCACCATCAGGCTAATCATCATGAACTTCCTTCAATATGCCGTTTGGGGAGCTTACCTCACGTCAATGGGAAGTTATCTGGTATCCATAGGCCTGGGTTCCAAAATCGGACTCTTCTATGCGATGCAGGGCATCGTCTCAATCTTCATGCCCGCCATTGTCGGCATTGTGGCTGACAAGTTCATCCCTGCGCAGAAGGTACTCAGCCTCTGCCACGGCATTGCGGGACTTGCAATGCTGGCCGCAGGTTACTACGGAATGACGACAGGCGCCGGTGCCCAGTTCGGCACCCTTTTCGGTCTCTATTCCGTCAGCGTGGCCTTCTATATGCCGACTATCGCCCTCTCCAACTCCGTGGCCTATTCAGGTCTCGAGAAATACGGGCTTGACACTGTGAAGGACTTCCCTCCTATCAGGGTATTCGGAACCGTCGGCTTCATCTGCAGCATGCTCTTCGTAAACTTCATGAAGATAGACGGTGTGCAGTTCCAGATGACTTACAACCAGTTCCTTACATCCGGCATCCTCGGCATCATACTCTGCCTCTATGCCCTTACACTGCCGGCCTGCCCGGTCAACAAGGCATCCGGGGAGACTCCGTCCTTCGTGGACATTTTCGGCCTTAGGGCATTCACATTGTTCAAGCAGAAGGATATGGCCATTTTCTTCATCTTCTCAATGCTGCTGGGCGTTTCCCTCCAGATTACCAACGGCTTCGCCAATCCGTTCATCACCCATTTCAAGGAAATTCCTGAGTTTGCAAACACCTGGGGTGCGCAGAACGCCAATGCCCTCATCTCCATCTCCCAGGTTTCCGAGACTCTCTGCATTCTCCTCATTCCTTATGCAATGAAGTTCTTAGGCATCAAGAAGGTGATGCTTATAGCAATGTTCGCCTGGGTATTCCGTTTCGGACTTTTCGGAGCCGGCAATCCCGGTCCTGGCGTGTGGATGTTCGTCCTCTCCTGCATTGTCTATGGCGTGGCTTTCGACTTCTTCAACATTTCCGGTTCTCTCTATGTCAATATGAAGACCGACGAGAAGATACGTTCCAGCGCACAGGGTCTCTTCATGCTGATGACCAACGGAATCGGCGCGACTATCGGTACTCTCAGTGCACAGGCTGTGGTGAACCACTTCGTCTATAACGCCGCTGAACCGTCCTGGAGCAGTGCCTGGTACGTTTTCGCCGCTTACGCTCTCATCGTCGGAATCCTGTTCATGGTCCTGTTCAAGGATCCGCAGAAAACCACCAAGGCCTAATACAATAAAAATAACGGAAGAAGGGTGGGTTCGGAAAACCATGGCCGCCCGTGGCCTTGTGAACGGGAGTGGCCCACGAAGTGGGAGGGATTCAGTTTTCCGAGCCTCACCCTCATGAACCTCTTGCTACAGTATGAAATGGGAGGCTGACCAAAAGGTCAACCTCCCATTTCGTTTCTTGCTTCCTCACGAATGCGCCGCAGCCTGCAGCACCTCGGCAAGCGTAGGATGTGCGTGGATAACAGTCTTGAACTTGTCAATGTCGGCCCCCATATTCATCAATGCGGCAATCTCCTGGATAATGTCGGAGGAATGCGCACCGAACATGTGGCAGCCAAGTATCCTGCCCGGATTCCCGGCGCCTTCAGCAGCCACCACAATCTTGCAGAAACCCTCAGGCTCGCCCATTGAGAGAGCCTTGCCATTGGACCTGAAGAAAGACTTCAGGCAGCGTACAGGTATTCCGGCATTCTTGCAGTCATCCTCAGTAAGCCCCACTGTGGCAGCCTCAGGATAAGTAAATACTGCGGCAGGGACAATGTCAAGATTGATTCCGTCAGCAACCCCTTTGGCAGAGCCAGGAGTACCGTTGTCGGCAATGATGGCATTCAATGCCCTGTAGCCCTCGAATGTAGCCACGTGGGCCAGCATCATACCTCCACGGACATCACCAATAGCAAAGACAGTAGGCACATTGGTCCTCATGTCGGAGTCGGTGACAATGCCTTTCGGCGACCATTCCAAGCCGGCAGCATCAAGGTTAATTGCCTTGACATTAGGCCTGCGGCCCACTGCCATAAGCACCTTGTCGGCAACTACCTCAAACTCCTTGTCCTTCTTCAAGTACTTGACTTTCAGGACATCGCCATCCTTTTCAATACTCTGGACAGCAGCAGCGGTCTCAATCGAGATACCCCTCTTTCCGAGAGTCTGCTTGAGCCTCTTGGCCAGGTCAGTATCGAAACGCGGAAGGATATCCTTGCAGTACTCCACAACAGAAACCTCGGAACCGAAACTCTTGAAAATCGAGGCGAACTCCAGACCGATGACACCTGCACCGATGACACAGAGACGCTCCGGAACCTTGTCAAGCGAGAGGATTTCCTTAGAGGTGATAACCCCTTCCAGATCCGCTCCAGGAATCGGCAATGATGCTGATACAGAACCAGTTGCAATGATAATGTAATCAGATGTGATTTCCTCAGTCTCTCCCCCGCCAGCCGGAGTGACCGTCACGGTGTTGGCATCCTTGAAGTCAGCCCTGCCGTACACCAGGCGGATGAGCTTGTTCTTCAGGAGAAACTCCACGCCACCCTTGAGCTGGTCAATGACAGCATTCTTGCGCTCCACAGCCTTGGCGAAGTCGAAAGTCCAGGAAGCATTCCCGATACCGAATTCCCCAGCCCTGCGCAGGTCCTCGAGAACCTCAGCATTGCGGCAGAGAGATTTGGTCGGGATGCAGCCTTCATTGAGACAGGTTCCGCCTACGGGTCCGTCCGATATGATGGTCACCTCAATGCCTTTCGCAGCGGCGGCAACGGCGGTCTCATAACCACCCGGCCCTGCGCCTATAATCGTTATTCTCATTGTTTCCAGATTTTGAAAGCGCAGCGAACAAGAAACCCCATTCGCCGCGCTTTAATGTTAAATATTTTACTATGCGTCCCAGTACTTGAGAATAGGCTGGCGGGCAGCCCTGGTCTCATCAGGACGGCTGATAGGCGCATTGTGAGGAGCAGCCTTGAGAATCATCGGATCCTGGGCAGCCTCAGCGGCTATCTTCCTCATCACCTCGATGAACGCATCGATTGTCTCCTTGGACTCCGTCTCCGTAGGCTCTATCATGATGGTCTGGTGGAAGAGCAGAGGGAAGTAGATCGTCGGTGCGTGGAAACCGAAGTCGAGCAGCCTCTTGGCCACGTCAAGAGTGGTGGCACCAGGGACATCGTCATGAGCCCCGTCATTGATGAGACCGTCAAACACGAACTCATGCTTGCAGATTGACGGAATCGGAAGCTTGTAGCAATCCTTCAGGCTCTCCTTGATGTAGTTGGCCGACATTGTGGCAAACTTTCCGGCAAGCAGAAGATTCTGGTGGCCGAGCGAAAGGATGTATGCGTAAGCCCTGAGAATGATGCCGAAGTTGCCCATGAAGCCGGAAACATAGCCTGCAGACTCCCCTGAACTGCGGAGAACGGTGAATGTACCATCCTCTTTCTTCACGACGCGTGGGCATGGGAGGCAATGCTCAAGCCTTGCAGCCACGCCGACAGGACCAGAACCCGGACCGCCGCCACCGTGAGGGGTGGAGAATGTCTTGTGAAGATTGAGGTGCATGATATCGAATCCCATATCTCCCGGACGGACAACACCGAGGAGAGGGTTCATATTGGCTCCGTCATAGTAGAGGAGACCGCCGCATTCGTGAACAAGCTTGGCAATCTCTCCGATTTCACGCTCGAAGAGGCCGAGAGTGTTCGGATTGGTCATCATGATGCCGGCGATATCGTCTCCGAGAAGCGGCTTGAGATCAGCCACGTCCACGAGTCCGTCAGCATTGGACTTTACGACAACCACGTCGAGACCGCAGACAGCCGCACTGGCAGGATTGGTTCCGTGGGCGCTGTCAGGCACAATCACCTTGGTCCTCTTCAGGTCACCCCTGAGGAGATGGTACTTGCGCATTATCATAAGCCCGGTCAACTCACCGTGCGCACCGGCGCAAGGATTGAACGTGAATCCGGACATCCCGGTGATGGCGGCAAGGGCCTTCTCCATATTGTAATATACCTCGAGGGCACCCTGTACCGTAGATTCAGGCTGGAGAGGATGGAGTGCGGCGAAGCCCGGCATTGATGCCACTTCCTCATTGATTTTCGGATTGTACTTCATGGTACAGCTTCCGAGAGGATAGAATCCGGTATCCACACCGAAATTCATCTGGGAGAGATTGGTATAATGCCTTACGACTTCCACCTCGCCCACTTCCGGGAGCCTTGGAGCCTGTGAACGCCTGAGATTCCCGGGAAGGGCATTGCAGAGGCAGCCTGCAGGCTTCACACCGCCATTGCGGCTTGCGCAGAACTCATTCTCAGGAAGAGAAAAACCCGTTCTCCCCTTCTTGGAGAGTTCGAATATCAGTTTGTCATAATATTTCATACAAGTATCCTCCTCTGGTTAAAGTTCTTTCACAACATTGACGAGACCGTCAATCTCAGCCTTCGTCCTCTTCTCCGTAACACAGAAACTTACATAGCCCTCGTCAGTGGCGAGGGCTCCGAAATAGCCTGCATCCAGAAGGGCCTGCTGGAGTTTCTCCGCAGGAACGAGCGGCTTGAGCACGAATTCCTTGACATAAGGCTTGTCGAAGACTTCCTCGAACTTGCCGGTGGCAAGGAGCTGGTCGTGGAGATAATGCGCCCCGCAAGATGAGAGAGAATTCACCTTGCGCATTCCCTCAGGTCCCATAAGTGACAGATAGATAGTCACATACAATGCCATCAGACTCTCGTTTGAGCAGATGTTGCTGGTAGCCTTCTCCCTGCGGATATGCTGCTCGCGGGCCTGGAGTGTGAGCACGAAGCAACGCCTTCCTGCGGCGTCCTCGGTCTGGCCGACGATACGTCCCGGCAGTTTGCGCACGTGCTCCTTGCTGCAGGCCATGAAGCCAACGTAAGGGCCGCCGAAGTTGAGCGGAAGACCAAGTGACTGGCCGTCTCCTACTGCCACGTCGAATCCCCATTCACCCGGAGTCTTGATGACAGCGAGGACTGAAGGGTCGCAATACTCGACTGCAATGGCCTTGGCCTCGTGGACTGCCCCGGCGAATCCCGTGAAGTCCTCGACAATGCCGAAACGGTTTACAGCAGGCACAATGATACCTGCGACATCACCTGCGGCAAGTTCAGCCTTGAGGGCCTCCAATGAGGTCTGGCCATCTTCCTGGGCAATGTAGCCAAGCTGTACCCCGTGGAATCCGGCGTAGGTCTCGACAACCCTGCGGACATTCGGAAGAAGGGTCTCGGAAAGGAGTACCCTGGTCTTCTTCTTGGTGCAGGCCATTGCCATGAACATTGCCTCAGCGGCTGCTGTAGGGCCGTCATACATTGAGGCATTGGAAATCTCCATACCGGTAAGCTCGCATATCATGCTCTGGTATTCGAAGATATAGCGGAGTGTTCCCTGCGAAATCTCGGCCTGGTAAGGAGTGTAGGCCGTGCTGAACTCTGACCTGGAGGCAAGATAAGGCACGACGGAAGGTGTGTAGTGGTCGTAAGCACCCGCTCCTGCGAAAATCTTGAGCTTGGTGTTCCGGCTGTCAAGTGCTGCGAAATGCTCGCGTATCTGCTGCTCCGACATTGCATCAGGAAGGTCATACTGGCCTTTGAAGATGAACTCGGCAGGCACATCAGCATAGAGGTCGTCCAGTGAGGAGACCCCTATGCGCTGCAGCATTTCCTTTATATCATCCTCTGTATGAGGAAAATATGAGAATGTTGACATATTGTTTCCAAATTAAGTTTCGCTGATGCGAACTACTGTGCCGTAACGTAGTTTATTCCCCGATGAGGCTTGCGTATCCGGCAGCATCGAGAAGTGAGTCGAGCTCGGAAGCGTCACTCATCTCGACCTTGATAATCCAGTTCTCGTAAGGGTCCTGGTTGATGAGTTCAGGAGCATCCTCCAGAGCCTCGTTCTTCTCTACTACAACGCCGCTTACAGGGCATACGAGATCGCTGGAAGCCTTCACGCTCTCGAGAGCGCCGAACTCCTCCTCCTTGGAAACCTCGTCGTCAACGTCAGGCATATCAACATAAGTGATATCGCCCATTTCCTTCTGCGCATAGTCGGAAACGCCGATAACGGCTACATTGCCTTCAACTTTTACCCACTCGTGTGTCTCGCTGTACTTGAGACCTTCAATGATTTTGCTCATAGTTTATTCAATTAAAATGTGATTATTTCTTGTAATTTGTCTGGTAGAAACGCTTCTTGATGACGATGCCAGGGAACACTTTCTTCCTGATGCGGATCATCACCTGAGTCCCGAGAGGAGCGTAGGCGGCATCGACCAGTGCGAAGCAGATGCTCTTGTCAAGGGAGATGGAATGATAGCCCGTGGTAACTACGCCAATCTGCTCACCAGCCTCTGTCTCAACAGGATAGGTTGCTCTAGGAATGGCCTTGTCCTGAAGCTCGATGCCCACGAGTTTCTTCTTCGGGCCCTCTGCCTTCTGCTGAACGAGGGCATCCTTGCCGATGAACTCTTCCTTGTCAAGCTTGCAGAACATACCGAGACCGGCCTCAACAGGAGTGATATCGTCTGAAAGCTCGTCTCCGTAGAGAGGAAGACCTGCCTCGAAGCGGAGGGTGTCGCGGCAGCCAAGTCCGCAAGGGGCAACGCCGGCATCCAGGAGAATCTTCCAGATCTCCTTTGTTCCCTCAATGTCGGTGTAAAGCTCGAATCCGTCCTCTCCGGTATAGCCTGTACGGCTGACAATCATTCTTGCGCCTTTCCATTCAGACTCGTAATATGTGTAGAATGAGAGAGCCTCAGCATCCTTGAGGCCGAGTACTTCAGTGACAATCTTCTCAGCCTCGGGTCCCTGCACTGCAATCTGGCCCCATACCGGAGACTGGTTGTCAATCTTCACGTCGTAACCCTCAGCCTGTGAGAGCATCCACGCATAGTCCTTGTCAATATTCGCAGCATTGATGACGAGAAGGAAGTGGTCAGGCTCGAACTCCCTGTAAACCAGGAGGTCGTCAACCACGCCTCCGGTAGGATGGAGCATCATTCCATAGAGGACCTTGCCGGGCTCGAAGCCGCGGATGTCATTGGTGAAGATGTGGTTCACATACTTCTCGGCGTCAGGACCGCTGATGAAGACCTCGCCCATGTGGGAGACATCGAACATTCCGACCTTGTGACGGACGGCATTGTGCTCGTCTGTTATGTTGGTGTACTGGATAGGCATAATGAATCCTGCGAAAGGACTCATCTTGGCCCCCAGGGCAACGTGGCTGTCATAGAGACAGGTTTTCTTGAGATTCTCTTCCATATTACTTTCATTGGTTATTTAATATTCCTGCAAATGTTTCAGCACTGAGACCCGGAATGAACTGTGCGAGGTCGGCGCCGGCAAGCCTGGCCCGGATTTCCTCCTTGTTGTCCGGACAGCCGGCCAGGCGCGTATTGAGATAAGCGTCAACGCCTTCCTTCAGGGCAAAGAAATCTCCGGCAACGTGGCATCTGGCAATGTTGCCTGATTCCAGTTCGAGTTCGGCGATGACCTCTCCAACGCCTTCTATCTTGGCCTTCCTGCTCACGGACCAGGAGTGGTTCCTGCCCTCGAGGAATGCCGGGTCGAGATAGCCCTTCTCGATTTCCTCTATCTCCCTGACATCTTCCGCAGTAAGGGTGATGCTGTCAATGATGCCGTCCCCGGCCGAGCAGAACTCGCCCACAAGATAATTCTTGTATATTTCAATGTTGGTGAGCTGATTGGTCCAGTCCCCTGCTTTCTCGAAATAAGGGCGGACATTGGTGACATGCTGCCTGACAGAAGCCACGCCCTTGCTCTTGATTTTTTCCTCGGACGGGGTGATGGCCCTTACAAGTTCTTCAAAGTCGGTATCAAAAAGCATTGTCCCGTGAACGATGCTTGAACGTGGCTGGAGGAAGTAGGCATTGCCGGAGACCTTCTTGCCATCTACAAGAATGTCATTTCTTCCGGATCTTTCGGCATTGAGGCCGGCCTTTCTCAGGGACTCCGCCAGGCGTTCCAATATTCTCTCGAATGTTGCTGCAACGTCTGTGGAAGGAGTTATGAAAGAAAGCATTATATTCCCCTTGTCGGAATAGACGCATCCTCCTCCGCTCTTCCTGCGGTAAAGTTGGATACCTTTCTCCTTGCAATAAGGCATATTGACCTCTGCCTCCATCACCTGATTGCGGCCGAAAATGACAGTAGGCGCCACCTGCCACATGAAGAAAGCTTCTCCCCCTTCACCGGCTATCCGGTCAAGGTTGGCGGCAACGTACTCTTCCATAGACAGATAGAATACGAGCCTTCTCTCGGAGCAGCCTCCAGGCAGCAAAATATGTTTCATATCTTGACTTAAAGATTAGAAATTCATAAAAAAATTTCAGCCAAAGATAATGAATCTAAAGCAATCTTCAAAACATTCCCGCACTAACTTATGAATATTTATCCATAAAATATAAATTCCGCCGTACATTGCTGAACGGCGGAATTCTTGCCAAGGCTCTGCAAAACAGCGCAAAGCCATGTAATGTGTTACAAAGCGAGCCTGAACCCGAATGTTCCTTTCATTGAGGAGGCAGGGATTCCGGAGCGGTTGGATACGCGGCAGGCATCCCATCTGGAAGCAGCGCTTCCTCCCCTCATGACCCGCATCTCGCCCGGCTCATTGACATAAGGGTCGGTGACGGATGCATCATTATAGGGTGCATAACTGTCCTGGCACCATTCCCAGGCATTGCCGGACATATCGTAGATGCCGAGTTCATTGGCCATGTACTTCTTGACAGGGACCACCTTGGAGGAAGCATTCTCTATGTAAGCAGCCACCTGGACAGTGTAGAGAGAGCCCGACAATGTGGTATGACGCGAATAACGGCCGCCCCTTGCCGCATACTCCCATTCAGCCTCGGTAGGAAGGCGGAACTTCCTGCCTGTCAATGCATTGAGTTTCAAGAGGAACTCCTGGCAATCGTACCAGGACACATTGACGACAGGCTTGCTGAGTTCAGTATCCTTGTTGCCGTAAGGAAGGCTGCCCATAACTTCCAGCCAGAGACCTGCTGTAACCTCGGCCTGGCCGATTTCGAAACCTCGTACAGTCACTTCGTGAACCGGTTTCTCATCTTCCCCGGCAGATTTGCCCTGCTCCTTGGTGGCACCCATTTCGAAGGTACCTCCCTCGACGCCGACCATTGCAATCGCCTGCTTTCCGACCTTGATTGTCTCGCCGGATGAAACCTCTTCCCTGAGCGGTTCCTTATCCAGGAACGCACGCTTGATATCCTCAGTGACAGGAACTTTCGTATTCACGACAACATGAAATGTATAGAGCGGAGACTTGGAATAGTCCTCGTAAACGGTACGCAGACTCTTCTGGCGGGCCACCTTCTGAGTAATTTTGCCTACCTCTACCGGGTCAATCACGAGTTCCGCAGCAGGTGCATCCACAAAGGTATCCGAGCACATTTCCACGAACTTCTCGACTACTCCGGTCTTGCCGGAAATGGCCGCATATTCCCACTGCGCCTCAGTCGGCATGGAGAACGGTATCCCTGTCATCTTGGAGAGTTTGGCAATGAATTTTTGGCAGTCCTTATAGCTGACCATATCCACAGGAAGTTCAGGGGATTGTGTCGATGAAGGGTTGGAACCCATCACGGCTGTCCAGAGTTCCTGGTTTACAGGGGAAGCACTTATGGAGTAGCCGGAAAGCACTACCTGCCTGATAGTCGCACCCTTGGCCTTGAGACCGGAAGGGGCGATGCCGGAAGTATATGAAACAGGCTCCACGTCCACCATTTTCAGGACAGATGTTCCGACCTGGATTTCCGAAGGTACCTCAATGCCGGTAGCATCCCCGCTGCCGGAATTGCCGCACGAAGCGGCCATCATGATGATTGCCGGAATTGCAGCCAGCAATGCTTTGGTAATTTTCATATTTACAAGATGTTTTAAGTTTCACAGTGCGAAACTTGAATTATCAAATGTTCGGCGTATCCCAAACTTTGGTTTCGGAGCAGTTGAGCAGAATTGAAAGGCCACCGCAGGCAATCCTGAACTCTCCCTTCTCGAGTCTCCATTTCCCGTCACGGCCTACAAAGGCAAGTTCATTGGCAGGGAAAGAGAGGCGCACTGTCTTGCTCTCACCAGGTTCAAGTGCAATCTTGGCAAACTGGCGGAGTCTCTTCACATCAGGGATCACGCTTGCCACAAGGTCGCTGGAATAGAGAAGGATGGCTTCTTTTCCTGCCCTGTCACCTGTATTCTTCACAGTTACTTCGAATTCGAGGGTTTCGCCTGAGACGAATTTCTCATTGCCGGATACCAGTTTCAAGTCGGAATATTCAAATTCCGTGTAACTGAGACCGGCTCCGAATGGCCATTGAACATCCATCACAGCATCGTAATTGTAGAGTCCCTCCATTGTCTGGACATTCTCGCTGACCTTGTAATCGTATGTGTGAAGGGCGTGTGCATGCTTGCTATATGTGTAAGGAAGTTTTCCGCTGAAGTTTTCCTCTCCGGAGAGAAGGGCTGCAAGGGCATCGCCACCGTAATTGCCCGGCAGCATAATGTCAACCACGGCATTGGCAAGAGGCTCAATGTCACCGATGAGTCTAGGACGGCCTTCATTGAGAATGAGAACAAGCGGTTTCCCGGTTGCGGCAAGAAGGCGGACGAGCTGTTTCTGCTTGGCCGAGAGATTCAGGTCATTGATATTGCCCGGAGTCTCGCAATAGGAATTCTCACCCACACAGGCGACAATGACATCGGCAGAGGCGGCGGCCATGACTGCTGAGGCATAGTCAGGATCACTCTCATCCTGCCAGTTGGCCCCCTCGTAGGTGACACCCGGAACCCATTTCACATTGGCCTGGCCAAACTTGGCTGCAAGTGCCTCATATACAGTATTGTAACCAGCGGCATAGCGGTCGGCGGCATCACCCTGCCAAGAGTATGACCACCCACCGTTCAATGTCCTCATGCTGTTCGAGTTAGGCCCGGTGACAAGGATTCTGGCACCCTTCTTCAAAGGAAGGATTCCGCCTTCATTCTTGAGGAGCACCATTGACTCGACTGCCGACTGATAGGATGCCTTGCGGAAGTCTTCGCAGGCATATCTCTCATAAGCCCCGTCCCATACAGGAGCATCGAAAAGGCCGAGCCTGAACTTCAGGCGGAGTACTCTGCGGACAGCGTCGTCAATTCTGGACATCGGGATGCGTTTCTCATCTACAAGTTCAATGAGTTCGTCACAAACGGTCGGGTCGTATGGTTCCATTATCATATCGACTCCGGCATTGATTCCGATTTCGAGGGCCTCCTTCCTGTCGGCGGCAATGTGCTCGCGGGTGTAGAGATTGTTGATGTCAGCCCAGTCTGTAACCACCATTCCGTCCCAACCGAGCTGCTCCTTGCACCACTGGGTGAGATATTCGTGGCTGGAATGTACCGGAACGCCGTTGATTGATGCGGAGTTGGCCATCAATGTGAGGGCACCGGCCTTGAAGCATTCCTTGAACGGGCGGAAGAATTTCTCCCTGAGGTCGCCCGGGGCAATGATGGCCGGTGTCCTGTCCTGCCCGGAGGCCGGGACGCCATATCCGAGATAATGCTTGATGCTCACGGCAACATGCTCTGTATCAATATGATTAGGGTCAGTTCCCTGTGCGCCTACGGTCTCTGCGACTGACATTTCGGACTGGACGTAAGGGTCTTCTCCCCAACTTTCCCAATGACGAGGCCATCTCGGGTCCCTGCCAAGGTCCATAACCGGTGAGAATACCCAAGGCACCATTGCGGCACGGGTTTCATAGGCTATGGCTTCCCCCATCTTGGCCGCATACTCTCTTTCGAATGTTGCGGCGAGATTGATTTCCTGCGGGAAGAACGTGGCATCCGAGAGATAGGATGCCCCGTGTATCATATCGAGGCCGAATACTGTCGGGATGCCAAGTTCACGCATTGAGATGCGCTGTATCTCAGCTATGGCAGCGGCTGTCACTTCTCTTGACTGGCTTACGCCCTGGAGAACGTTCAGGAATGAGCCTACACGGTATTTCCTGACTATTTCGGCTACTTTGGCTGTGTCGAGTTTGCCATCGGTTTCAATTTCGGAGATGTTGATTTGGACCATCTGTCCGATTTTGTCCTCAACTGTCATTTTCCTGAGGACTTTTTCAACATTGGATTCCAGGGCGGCATCCTTTTTAATCACCGGCTCAACGTTTCCGGAGCACGATGAAGCAAGGGCACCGATAACTGCGGCCGATACGGCCAGGTTTGAAAGTTTCATATTATCATTATGTTTAGAATTCATTGTCGGTTTGCATGATTTGAAGGCACGGGGCTCATTGCACCCGGGTCCAACAAGGGTTAGATTTCCTGAATCATTCTCAGGTAATTCTCTCCGAAGAAAAGTACCTCGCCATCTTCCCGGAATCCGAGCCTGGCGTAAAGGCGGTGCAGCCACGGTTTCTCCTTGTCCACTATCAATGTTACTTTCCTGAAGCCAAGTCCCTCGGCTACCTCAAGTTCGTTGCGGAGCAGGATTGCGCCTATGGAATGGCCGCAGAATATATTGTCAACGTAAAGCGAATCAAGATAATATTCTCCATCCCGTGTCTCCTCGCCGGGGTTGAACGGCTCCACACCAAGTTTTTCGGCGATGAGCCCGAATGTCAATGTGGCCATTTCCCTGTAGCCTGCTCCGTCATATCCTGCCATTGCGCCGGCGACTTCCCCTCCGTATGTGGCAATGTGGACATTCCTGTAACTGTAGAGTGTGTCAGGGCGGGCTGCAATCTCTTCCAATGCTTTGCGAACCTGTTCATAGGAACGAATCTGCGGAAGATGGGCATCGTCCTTGGTAGTGTCCGGGGTATCGTCCGGGGTACCTGAGGCGGCGTCCTTATTGGAGCCGAGTTCTATCATCCCACCTTCTTCATATCCCATCGCTGCCAGCACGGATTTGGCAATGAATGGGGCATCTTCCGGAAATGCGCAACGGATTTCCACCTTGGATGGCCGGGATGGCAGTCCTGTTTCTTCTGTCCTGTTTTCGAAATCGCTCATAGTCTCTCGTTAAAAATTCCAATAAAGTTTGCTAATTTAACAATTAGTATCTATATTTGCAAACGCAAATCGGGGGTATAGCTCAGTTGGCTAGAGCATCTGCTTTGCAAGCAGAGGGTCGTCGGTTCGACTCCGTCTACCTCCACGAAGAAGCTGGCCTTGTTGGGTCAGTTTTTTTTGTGTTCTCATTTGAAAAACGGCCGGGAAATGCCGACATTTACGGACATTTGGCTTCCTGACAGACAAAACGGCCGGGAAATACAGGAAATCACGGCCGTTTTGCCAGGGCGACCCGCTCGGTCATCACACTGAGCAGCCACCCTGGCATCTCACAATGCGTGGCGCTAGTGGAGAGACCTATTCCATAGCAAAATACTTCCAAAGCGGAGCAGCGTGCAGTGCCTGGATCAATTCCCCGGACTCAAGCAGTTCCCTGACCTCTTCCTTCTCGAAAAGATCCACATGAATATCCTCCGTAGCCTCCAGATGCTGGTCCCGGAGCGGTTCTACACCCACTGCCAGGAAAGTATAACTATAATTGGTATGATTCGTCGGATTCGGTGACAGTTTCATGAACAGGGACCACTCCCCTCCTCCATAACCGGTCTCCTCGCTGAGTTCCCGTTTCGCAGCCTCCAGAGGAGTTTCCCCGGGATCCACAACGCCTGCGACAAGTTCATAGTGAGTCTCCCCGATGGCGTGACGATATTGATCCTCCATTACGAACTGACCGTCCTTGGTTATGGCTATCACATTGACCCAGTCAGGGAATTCCAATATGAACCATTCCGGTACAATAGCTCCCGATGGCAGTTGAACTTTCTCCTGCCTGAGATTCATCCAGGTACCCTTATCCAGAAGTTTGACGCTTTCCAGCACCTTCCACTTGCGGTTTTCCAGTTTCCTAATCATATTGTCGCAGATTGGCATTGGGCCAATCCGGGTACAAAAATAGGGAATCCTCTACAATATCGGAAGCCGCATAGAAGGAAAAAATGGCGGTAATGCTCATTATTATTTGAATAATCATTATCTTTGGCGATGCGGTGAAGAGACATACCTGATGCCAACACGACCCGGAAGTTGTCAAAACAGTTTCCGGGAGCAGCAAATGAAAACCTTCTGCAGGAGAGTAAAACCTGCCTCTCACCAAGAGATAACATTGAGGATAATGAATTTTCTGAACGACCTGAACACAAGACAGCGGGAGGCGGTCACCAGTACCGAAGGAAGGGTAAGGGTGATTGCCGGAGCCGGGACGGGGAAAACCAAGGCATTGACATACAGATACGCTTACATTGTCAATGAGCTCGGCATTGACCCGGCCAACATTCTCTGCCTCACATTCACCAACAAGGCCGCCCAGGAAATGAGGAACCGCATTGCTTCATTCGTTCATAGCGGAGACTACAATGATTTCGTATGCACCATTGACGGATTCTGCGTCAAAATGCTGCGCAGGGATATCCACAGGCTTGGGTTCCCTAAAGATTTCCGCATCCTGGACGAGGAGGATTCCAAGTCTGTGGCCAAGGCCTGCATGGACGAGCTCGGAATCAAGCGCACGGAAAAGACAGTCAAGGCCTTCCTGGCGGAAATCAGTTCGTTCAAGGACCTCAACGACTACATTGACACCTATATGCTGCCCGGCTCTTGCCCTCCGGCTATCTCCACTACGGGAAGGGCCCCGGCGAATGCGACAAGTCCGGCAGAGGGCAATGACGCCTCCCCTGCCGCCGGCAATACTCCTGCTCCGGCTTCGTGCATGGCCGCCTACACCCGCCGCCAGATGAAGGACTACGCATTGGACTTCGACGACCTGGAAAACTTCGCCATTTACCTGCTGGAGAACTTCCCTGATGTCAAGGATTACTGGCAGGGCCAACTCAATTACATAATGGTGGACGAGGCCCAGGACTGCAATGCAGACAACTGGGAAATCATAGAGAAACTCGCCGCCAGGCATCACAACCTCTTCGTCGTCGGTGACCCTGACCAATGTATATATGAATGGAGGGGCGCAAGGCCGTCCAGGTTTGTGGGATTTGCATCGGACAAGGACATTGTCCTGGACGAGAACTACCGCTCGACACCGAATATTCTCGATATCGCCAACTGCGTGATAGCCAACAATATAAATCGCATACCGAAGAACCTCTTCACTCTTGCTGCGGATGGCCTGGAGGTCGTTCACTATCACGGCAAGACGGAAAAAGAAGAGGCGGAATGGATTGTCGCACAGGTGAAGAGGCTGGCAGAGGAGGGCGGGAGGCTCTCCGGCATTGCGATACTGTACAGATCCTCATATTTGTCCGGAGTTCTTGAACAGGAACTGCTTTCAGAGCATATTCCGTACGCCATCTGGGGAGGCACGAGGTTCTACGAAAGGAAGGAAATCAAGGATGCGCTGAGCTATCTCAGGCTGGTGGCAGACGAGAATGATGACCTGGCATTCCGCAGGATAATCAATGTACCGGCCCGCGGCCTTGGCAAGAAATTCCTGGCCGACCTCGAGGACGCAGGAGAGCCTTCATTGATGCAGGCCCTCAGGAAATATTGCAGTTCAAACAGTTCCAAGCGCAATGCGGCAGGTGCATCTGCATTTCTCGATATCATTGACAGTGGCAAGGAGATTGCCGCCGGCTCCACTATTTCCGACCTGATGAACTTTCTTCTGGACCGGAGCGGGCTGAAGAGGCTCTTCCGCGAGGACCAGGACGAGGACAGGCTTGAAAACATTGACGAACTGGTGAAGTCGATGCGATTCTACGAAGAGTCCCACGAGGGTCTGGAAATCAGCCTCTCCGACTATCTCCAGGACATTGCCCTGTATTCCAATGCCGACTACCGGAAGGAAAGCGACACGGTGAAAATGATGACGATTCACCAGGCCAAGGGACTTGAGTTCCCGCACGTCTTCATCACCGGCCTGAGCGAGGGAATATTTCCGAGCATGAGGACAATAAGGGAGTATAAGAAAAACGGCGAAGAGGAGGAGCGCAGGCTGATGTACGTAGCCGTGACCAGGGCTGAGAAAGGCCTGTACCTGACTGAATCAGAAGGATATAACCAGTCCACGAGAATGAACAAGTACCCGTCCCGCTTCCTGGCCGAAATCAAGCGGAGCCTGCTGGTCAGCGAAGGCCACGCAGTCCCTGAATCCCTCTGGAAGGGTACGCAAAACCTGATTCACGTACTGGATGAGGAAAACTACGGGACAGCCCGGGAGTTTGTCCAAAAGGCCCCTGAGCCAGGGGACGGGGATGCATTCGAATCCGAAAGGCAGGAATACGCCAGCCCTTTCCATATCGGTGATATTGTCTCCCACAAAGTCTTCGGCTACGGTGAAATCCTGAGCGCATCCAAGGATTACTCCTCCTTCAACGTCCGTTTCCGCGACGGCAGCGAGCGGCAGATCCGGGCCTTCTTCCTCAAGGCTGGCAACGATTTGCCGGAATAATTGTAAATCCACCTGAACAAAAAAACAGAAAAATGAAAGAAACAGCACAAATCCAGGCCACAAGGCCACATTACGAAATCCTCGACGGCCTGAGGGGCGTAGCCGCTCTCCTGGTAGTCTGCTATCACATCTTCGAAGGCTATGCATTCGCCGGAGGAGAAGCGGTCATCAAGGGAATCAACCACGGATACCTCGCCGTGGACTTCTTCTTCATATTGTCGGGATTCGTAATCTCCTACGCATACGACAGCAGATGGGCAAGAAAGGACAACCCATTGACAATCAAGGGATTCTTCATCAGGCGACTGGTACGTCTGCATCCTATGGTCATACTTGGAGCGGTCATCGGGGCCATCACATTCCTCATCCAGGGCTCGGTTCAATGGGACGGTACACACATTGCCACATCGGCCGTGATGCTGGCCCTGCTCGCAGCAATGTTCCTCATACCCGCAGTCCCGGGCGGACATTACGAGGTCAGGGGGAACGGGGAAATGTACCCACTCAACGGGCCGTCCTGGTCACTGTTCTTCGAATACATCGGCAACATCCTCTATGCCCTGTTCATCAGGCGTTTTTCCGACAAGGTCCTCAAGGCATGGACAGCGATACTCGGAATCCTGTTCTGCGCATTCGCGGTCTTCGATGTTTCCGGATACGGCAGCGTGGGAGTGGGCTGGACTCTGGACAAGGTCAATTTCTTCGGCGGACTGCTCAGGATGCTCTTCCCATTCTCATTGGGAATGCTGCTGTCCAGGAAGTTCAAGCCTTTCCACATCAATGGTGCATTCTGGAAATGTTCACTTCTCCTCGCCGTCGCCCTCTTCATTCCTTATCTCGGCGCAAGAATCTCCGCACAGGGTCTCACATTGACCCTCAACGGAGCATACGAATTCCTCTGTGTATCAGTCATTTTCCCAATGATTGTGCTGGCCGGGGCATCGGGCGCATTGACAGACGGGGCATCTGGAAAAATTTGCAGGACAATGGGGGAAATCTCCTACCCTCTCTACCTCGTGCACTACCCATTCATGTACCTATTCTACTCCTGGCTCATTGAGCACCAGCTGTTTACATTCAGGGAAACCTGGCTTGTGGCGACAGGAGTCGTGATATGGAACGTAGTTCTCGCATGGTTCTGCGTCAGGTTCTATGAGACACCTGTTCGCAAATGGCTTGGTTCAAAGTTGAAATGACAGGTAAAACCAGAAACAAAATCGCCGGCCACCTCGCCTGCTTTACGGCCTACGCCATTTTCGGGGTCAATATCATATTGTGCAAGGACCTCACTTCCAGCAGGATAATATCTCCGGTGGCCATATTTACATTGAGATCAATCGGGGCCGGGGCAATATTCTGGCTCCTGTCAATGTTTACGGCCAATGAGAAAGTACCCTGGAAAGACCTGCTGAAAATCTTCGCCGCATCAGTATTGGGTTTCTTCCTCACGCAGATTTCATTCCTCATGGCCATCCCGGACATCACCCCGATGGACTGCTCCATTGTCAGCTCAATGTCCCCGATTTATACAATGTTCATAGCCGCCATAGCCCTCAAGGAACCTATCAGCCTCAAGAAAGCCGGCGGAGTGGCGCTCAGTTTCGCAGGCATTATCTTCCTGATTCTCAACAGCACGGGGACGGGTAGCGGAGCCGAGAGTACAAGTATTCGGGGAATACTCCTGATGATAGTCAACAGCCTGAGCTTTTCCCTGTACCTGGGCCTGTTCAAGCCGGTTATACAGAGATACACGGTAATAACCTTCATGAAATGGATATTCCTGTTCTCGACATTGATGTCATTGCCGGTTTCCCTTGGTGAAATCCTCAGGATGGATTACGGGCTGATCACGCCGAGGCTTGCCGGCGACCTGGCCTTCCTCATCATCGGAGCCACCTTCATCAGCTACTTCCTCATCCCGATAGGACAAAAAAGAATAAGGCCGACACTTGTGAGCATGTACTCATACGTGCAGCCTATCATTGCAATCGCCATAAGCATTGCCATCGGGATGGACACCCTCTCCTGGCAGAAAATATTGGCCGCGGCGACTGTCTTCACGGGCGTTGTACTCGTAAGCTTCAGCCGCAGCCGGGAACAATGAAGGGTACCCGAAAGCACCCTGTGAATAACTACTTCGTTCCGAAAATCCTGTCACCGGCATCGCCGAGACCAGGGACAATGTAGGCGTCCTTGTTCAGGCATTCATCCACGGAAGCCACATAAATGTCAACATCCGGATGCTCATTCTGGACACGTGCAATGCCTTCAGGGGCTGCCACAAGGCACATAAGGCGGATATTGCTGCAACCGCGCTCCTTCAGCATCGCAAGAGCGTCGCAGGAACTTCCGCCGGTAGCGAGCATAGGGTCGGTAACAATGACAAGACGCTGGCTGATATCCTCAGGAAGCTTGCAATAATACACCACAGGATTGTGGGTGGTCTCGTCCCGGTAAAGGCCGATATGGCCGACCTTGGCTACAGGGACAAGGGTCTGGAGGCCTTCTACCATACCGAGACCCGCACGGAGAATCGGCACGATTGCCATCTTCCTTCCGGAAACCTTCTTGGCCGTCATCTTGCATATAGGGGTCTCTATTTCCACATCGTCGAGGGGAAGATCACGGGTGATTTCATAACCCATAAGAAGTGAAATTTCCCTGAGAAGGATTCTGAAGTCCTTGGAACCCGTCTCTTTTTTCCTCATGATGGTCAGCTTGTGCTGGATCATCGGATGGTTGATCAGATGTAATTGGCTCATAGTATTTAGAGTGTATAGTATGTACTTTGTTTTGAAGTCTTTGCAACAAAGTTTCGTAAAGTTATAAAGTGTTTTGTTTTTTTCCTAATTTTGCGGAAAATTCCAACCATAAAAGTCAATGCTACGAATCTACTGCAAGAACACAGGCACCTATAAGGAATTCCAGGAAGGCACCACCCTCCTCGAAATGGTGGACGAGTTCGAATTCGAAAAACCTTACGACATTATCTCCGCCAAGGTGAACAACGTCTCCGAAGGCCTGAAGTTCAGGGTCTTCAACAACAGGGACGTGGAATTTCTCGACTACCGCTCCTACAGCGGGCGCAATGTGTATTGCCGCTCCCTCTGCTTCCTGCTCTACAAGGCAGCCAGGGACATTTTTCCGGAGTGCAAACTCGTCATCAGGAGACCGATTTCAAAGGGCTACTACTGCATGATTGACAAGGGGAAGGGAAGCATCCTCAATGCTGTCGATGTGGACAGGCTCAAAAGCAGGATGAAGGAAATCGTGGCAGAGGACATCCAGTTCCGCCGTCACGACGTGCAGATAGAAGAGGCCATCGGACTGTTCCGCAACCTCGGAATGAACGACAAGGTCAAGATTCTGGAGACCTGCGGCGAAGTCTATATAAACTACTACACTCTCGACAAGACAGCCGACTATTATTATGACGTGCTTGTCCCTAGCACAGGATACCTGAAAGTATGGGACATCAGCCTGTTCAACAGCGGCATTCTCCTGCGCGTGCCGGACCGTCACAGTCCACGTGAACTGGCCCCGTTCAAAGAGCAGCCGAAGACCTTCGAAATCCTCAAGGAATCATTGAGGTGGAACAGGATAATGGGGCTGGACAATGCCGGTGATGTCAATGCCGCATTCAAGGCCGGCAAGGCCACGGAACTGATACAGATAGCGGAGGCCCTGCAGGAGAAGAAAATCGTGCAGATTGCCGAGGAAATCGAAAGCAGATACCACGATGCGGAGGCCCCTGTCAGGATAGTCCTCATAACAGGACCTACCAGCAGCGGAAAGAGCACATTCTGCAAGAGGCTCAGCGTCCAGCTAATGGCTTGCGGACTCAGGCCGGTATCATTCTCCACGGACGACTATTTCGTGAACAGGCTCGATACACCGAAACTCCCGGACGGCTCGTTCGACTTCGACAATTTCGAGACCGTGGACCACAGATATCTCCAGGAAGATGTCCTGAAACTCATCAATGGTGAAGAAGTGGAAGTGCCTGAGTACAATTTCGTTACGGGACTCCGCGAGTTCAACGGCAAGAGGCTGAAACTGGAGCCCGGCTCAATCCTCCTCATCGAGGGAATCCACGCCCTGAACCCGATGCTGCTGGACAAAATCCAGGACAATGTCAAATTCCGCATTTTCATCAACACCATAACCAGCATTTCCCTGGACGACCACAACTGCATACCTACCAGCGACAACCGCCTTCTCCGCAGAATAGTCCGCGACTACAACAAGGGAGCCTTCACCGCCCGTGAGACCATATCCAACTGGCCGAACGTGCGCAGGACCGAGGTGAAATGGATTTATCCGTACCAGGAAGATGCCGATGTCCTCTTCAATTCGGCCTATCTCATCGAGTTCGCCGTGATGAGGAACCACGCAGAGAGCATTCTTGCCACAGTGCCGAAGAACTGCCCGGAGTACAGCGAGGCCCACAGGCTGCTACAGTTCCTGCATTATTTCGTACCGGTATCTGACAAGGATATCCCGCAGACCTCGTTCATGAGATATTTCATCGGTTAGCCTGCCATAGGTTAACCTGCTGCAGGACGGGCCTTCTGCAGGAAAGCCCCGGCATGTATCAGAAGGCCTCGGTCATCAGAAGGCCTCGGTCATCAGAAGGCCTCGGTCATCAGAAGGCCTCGGTCATGTTCATATAGAAGAGCAGGCCTTTCTGCCCGGGGGCCTTGCCCACATCCAGGCGGAAATTCTTGTGCGGCTGGACCTGGACGCGGATGCCTGCGCCATAGTTCCATTTCCACTTGGTCCACTGGGCAGGGGTATTGCCGATTGTCCCGGCTCCGCCCCAGACCACGAATCCCAGCTTGGAATAGAAGCGGCCCTTGCGATACGCCTCCTCGGAACCGAACATGTGACGGTACTCGGCTATGGCGTATGCCATTGTCTTGTCCCTGTACTGGCCCCAGTAATATCCCCGCAGGTCATTCGGCGTACCGAACATCGGGAGTTCCGTGAAAGGTACCTCCCCGAAACTCATCTGTGTCCTCGCCGTCCAGGCCAACACGCTGCGAGGCCTGAAAATCCTGGTGTACTGACGATATTCCAAATCCAGCATCTGGTAATCATAACGGCCTCCGAAAATGTGGCTGAACACCTTGCCCGTGCCGCTCACCAGCATTCCCCTGGTCGGGGTCGAGATATCATCCCTCGTGTCATACTGGATGACTCCGCCAAGTCCGACATTGAAATACTTGGGCCTGAAGGCATTGAAATAAGGGTCAGCCGCCATTACAGGATTAATTTTCGTGGATGAGGCAAAGCTGATTTCCGCAGTCGGGCCGAGGAAGAAGCCAGGCTTGAGCTCCCAGACCACCCTCGGGAAGAAGAGGAATGAAGTTTTCTTGAATCTGGTCGTGCTGTCCGACCTATGAACTGACTCGATGGCATCGAAGCCCTTTCCGTAATAGTGCGCAGGCTCATTGCGGAATTCGTATTTGAGATATACCCTGAGCCGGTTTTCATTGAAAAACAGGGTTCCGGTACCGGCCACGACAATTGTCCCGTTGATGGAAAGATTGATTCCGGCGGGCACGAAGGAACGGTAGGCTACCGTATCCCTGCTGTTCACCCTGAATGAGGTCAGGACTGCTCCGCCAATGCCCAATGATGCCTCAGGGGTATATGAGGGACCGCCGAGCACTGAAACCCAAACTTTCTTGCGAGCCCTTATCGAGTCCCTTCTCTCCTGCCTGATTTCGGACTTGAGTTTAAACGTCTCCCCCGCAACATTGTCCACGGTCTGTGCCAATGCAGACAAAGAGAGGAACAATGCGGATGTCACGAGCAGAAGTATCCGTGACAATCTTCTCATATCTGGTATCCCCACTGCTCCACAGCCTTGCGCCAATGACCATCGACGGCTGCCAGTGTCCTGTCATCGTACACGTACTTATTCTTCTTGAAGTCCTTCTTCTGACCGGCATATTCAGCCATAAGAGGGCGTACGGACTCGAAATCGCCGAGATCAAGAGCCTTGTAAATCTGCTCCGCCATACCTACGGGATCTTTCTCGAAATCCTCGAAACGCAGTTCGTAAAGATGGCCTTCAGGGATGAGATGCTTGTCGGCCTCATATTTACAGTACAGGGCCTCGTATGATGCAAGTATCTCATTTTCAATCTCTTCCTTGGAAATATCCTGAAGTTTCGTACTTTGGATTGTATTCCATACGAAACTCATTGTGGACTTATAGACAGTGTATGGATTGCGGACAAGATATATGAATTTCGCATTCGGATACATCTCCAGAAGTTCCCTCACGCGGCCTGTATGTGGGGGATTCTTGCTCAGGAACTGCTTCTTTCCGCTGACTGCGAGAGCCAGGTCAATGAGTTTCCTCTGCTCACGCTTGAACTCCTCCAGTTCCTCCGGCGTGCAATCCTGCATTACCAGGAACTTGCGCCTGAGTTCATCAGTATGCTTGGGATAGCTCCAGAAATGATAATAGGAGCAGGTTGTCATATTGGACAATGCGAACTCCTCCTCCTGGGGCTGGTCCGGTGTAAGTTCCAATGAGTCAGTAGGCCTGCGGGACGGCATCACCACCTTCATCACCCAGCGGAAAAATCCCCTTCCCCAGAGCATGAGATGAGGGAAAACCGTCTGATATGTAGTGCAATATCCGAATTTCGGGTCCTTCGAAATGACATTGTGCACAAACGTGGTGCCGCTGCGCCAATGTCCGATGATGAATACCGGGTCCTCGACATCGGAAGGAGGATTGAACTTCCTGTATTTCCTCTCATTAATCCTGTAGAACCAGTCCAGAATCCACTGCACCCATTTCGTAAGCCTGGCTTTCCCGCGATACGGCGCATCCGGCCGCATTCTGCCCGTAACTGCATCGAATGTTGCCTTGTCAGCCCCGATAAGGGTATTCACCGGAAGTTTTTCGAATTTCAAAAGTCCCATCAATACCTCATTTTAACATTGTCAATATGCATCATTGCGCCCGGGCAGCCGACGTATGCCCCGCCGTGTCCGGATGAAAACCTCAATATGATATGCGTAGGCTTGGTACCGGGATCGGCCCAGCCGACTTCCTTGACAAACACGACCTTGCCCTTGCTGTTGAGGCTGTAGTAACCCTCGTCCGGATTGTCCAGAAGATTCATGTACGGCTTGAAATAATCCGTCTTGGTTATGTCTCCGTAGTGAATTGGCACCTCATTGCCATTAATCCATCCTTTCGTGGATTCAGAGTAGCGTTCCCAGACAGTACCCACGCGCTGCGCATAGACATTGCCCTCGGCATCCTCCCAGCGTTTCTGGAGAAGGAGGCAGGCCTCCGCGCAGTTCACGCCAGGCACATCCACAGCCCTGCCGAAGCCGCCGTCCTTGATGCGGGCCCCATTGTTCTGGCCCTGCTGGAACCAGTAATCATATATGAGCGACTGCGGGGTATCTGTAAACTCCACTCCCATCAGGAGTTTTGCCATCGGATTCTTGGTATCACGTATCGGCTCCACGATGTGGCCGAGGAAAATGGTTCCGGTAGCGAGCGCTGAAATATTGATGACTCCCAGCACCTTGACCCTCTCAAGCCTGGTCTCAAGCCTGGCTGCGTGTCCCTTGCCGTGATATTCCGGGAAAATGGTGGTACTGCTCTTGGTTATGCCCTTTACCACCGCCATAATGCTGGATGTACCCCAAGGAGAAACAGAGAGATTGGGAACGTATGGGATATTCCCCTTGAGTGTGTCCCCTTTCGCTATCTCATACACGTATTTGGTCTTCCCGCCGATTATTCCGGACTCGTCCACCTGACGGACCATCCAGTTCTCCATATCCCCGAAAGGGATTGACTTGACCTGCGCTGACGAAGTGCCGGCAAAGTACAATGAACATGTTGCTGTAACTATCTTAAAGATAATTTTCCTCATAGTTCACCCCCTTTCTTTATCATTGACTCGATTTTGTCGAAAATGAGCATTGCGCAACTTTCCGGGTCGGAATCGGTAGTGTCTATGATCAATGTCGGATTCTCCGGAACGTCGAAGGGTGCCGAAATGCCGGTGAAGTTCTTCACCTCTCCCTTCCTGGCCCTGGCATACAGGCCCTTCACGTCCCTTCTTTCGCATTCAGCCAGAGGAGTGGACATATAGACCTCCACGAAATCCTCCTTTCCTACAATTTCCCTGGCCATGCGGCGGAGGTCGTTGGTAGGTGAGACGAATGCGGCAATAGTGATTATTCCCGTATCAGTGAAGAGTTTGCAGACTTCGGCGATGCGGCGGATATTCTCATTGCGGTCAGCCTCGGAAAAGCCGAGGTTCGAATTTAGCCCTGCCCTGATATTGTCACCGTCCAGAATGCGGCAGAGATAGCCTTTGGATGAAAGAATGGATTCGAGAGCAATGGCAACCGTGCTCTTTCCAGAGCCGGATAGTCCTGTGAACCATATTGTAATTCCCTTCTGTCCGAGGAGTTTCTCCTTGTCGGCACGCAACTCCATCCTGTCCTTTATTGGATATATATTTTCCGTCATAATAAGTGAATTTCAACAAAAGACTGCAAAAATAGTTCAAATTATTCGCATTTTTAAAATTTTACGACATTTAGGACAATAGTTCGGTAATTTTATAAAAGTTAAACAGCGGCTCGAAGGCCGTAGAATA
>JBJEBV010000053.1:0-12192 GCA_051870395.1 Candidatus Cryptobacteroides sp.
CGCGGGGTAGAGCAGTTGGTAGCTCGTCGGGCTCATAACCCGGAGGCCGGAGGTTCGAGTCCTTCCCCCGCTACAAAAATCCCGTAACGAATTGTAAATCAATGAGTTACGGGAATTTTCTTAAAAACAGTGTGACAAATTTGTGCCAAAAAAATTCATCGTCCGGCACACCGAAAATGTCACCTGGGAAGGAGGCTCCGCA
Source organism: Candidatus Cryptobacteroides sp. (assembly GCA_051870395.1). Lineage (GTDB taxonomy): Bacteria > Bacteroidota > Bacteroidia > Bacteroidales > UBA932 > Cryptobacteroides. The sequence goes on from JBJEBV010000053.1 coordinate 203, forward strand.
GGATTCCCCTTCAAAAACAATGTCCCAAAGTATCCGCGCATTGTATGGCTATATCCCGGCCAAACTCTCAACAGGGAAAAGATGGTTCATCGAATTCTATTGTCTGGACCCGGAGACCCAGAAACTCAAGCGCAAGAGAATTTCTGTCCCTCCTGTAAAAGGCGTGACTCTCCGACGGCGTTATGCCAACGATATGATCGCCAGAATCAATGAGCAACTTACAAAAGGCTGGAACCCTTTCCTTGCTCTTAATAATCCGAACGAATACACATTGTTCTCAGATGTGTGTGAGCAATACTTCCGCTATCTCTACAAGCTTACCGAGTCCGACATAATGCGGCCGAAGACCTACAACGGCTATATGTCCTATATGAATGTTTTCCGAAGGTGGAATGAGAAGCGCAGGTCTCCTGTGAACTACATATATCAGTTGAAGGGGGCAGTCCTCAATGAGTTCCTGAACTGGCTATGGATGGACCAGAACAAGTCGGCCAGGACAAGGGACAACTACCTGATGTTCTTCCGGTCCTTCTCTTCCTGGTTGATGGAGCAATCCTACACAAGCGAGGACTTTACGGCCAATCTCTCTGCCGTACAGGGCAAGCGCAAGTGCGCAAAGAACAGGACCGTCATCCCGAAGTATGTGATGGAGAGAATAAAGGAGTACTGCATGAATACGAATCCTCACTTCCTCCTCGCCTGCTATATGTTGTACTACTGCTTCATTAGGCCGAAGGAGATGAGTTGCCTGAAAGTTGGGGATGTATCCGTGAAGTCCGGCATCATTGCCATAAGCGGCAAGTTCTCCAAGAACAGGAAGGATGCCGTTGTGACGGTCCCGGACGTGGTTATGAAATTGATGATTGACTTGAAGACGTTGGAGCAGCCTTCCGAGTGGTATATTTTCTCAAAGGATTTCCGGCCTGGCCCTGACTTCCGCCCGGCCAAGCATTTCGGGGATTTCTGGACTTTGAAGATGAAGAAGGCCCTGAACCTTCCTCCGCAGTTCAAGTTCTACTCCCTGAAGGACACGGGAATTACTGACCTTATCAAGGACCATACTGACCTGCTGGCCGTTCGAGACCAGGCAAGGCATCATTCCCTCCAGATGACAGACCTCTATACGCCGCTTGAGTCCCGTGAGGCTAACGAGTACATCAGGCACCGGGAGTCATATTTCTAGAATCTGACAATATTATAAGTGAGACCGATGCCTATGTAAGGAGTTAGCCCGTCCCTGGACGCCCCATATCCCGCCTGAACGCCAAGTCCCCAGCGTTTCGGGCGGGGTTTCTCTTCCTGGTATATCAGCATGGATGTATTGAAATGCAGAACGCTGTCTATCTCTGTCATCACTCCATGGGCATATACGGAGCAGAGGCTGTCCGTCCAGACAATGCTCTCGGCAGGAAGCCAGACATATATCGTGTCATGGACAGTGTCGCTTGGCATCTCAATTCTTATTTCAGGGAGAGTAATTATGATACTGTCACGCTTATACCTTACTTCTGACAACGGCCTCGTGATGATGACTGTGTCCTTCAAGATGACAGTGTCCCTCACCGTCTCCAACTCCTTCTTGCCCGGCCGGCCGTCTTGACACCGGGTGAAAATATAGAATGAGGAAAGCATCGTCAGGATGATTACCAAGATGTAGCCGGGGATTTCTGATAATTTCATAAATCTGCTTCATTTGATTAAACCTTTTCTCCGGTATAACGCCTGTTATACAGCAGCTGACCACGTTGCTTGCCATTATGCTTATGGCTGAAATGCACGAATGTGGGGTAGATAATCATCTGGTCGAATGGAAGTTTCAGACGTACTGCCAGCCGTGCGAGCTCTACAGGATTGTCACTAGCTATGTCCGCGGCTTCGCCCTTGACGTGCTGGCTTGTCGGCTCTCCTCCGACCGCCTTGTTCAGTTCCGGACACCTGTAGCCTGAGTTGATATGCAGCGGCTTGCCCCAGCTGTTCCGGAGAGGCTGGAGGACAGTATCAACAAGTTCCTTTATCGCATCCCGGACCTCAAAGGAGGTGATGACGTTGCAGAATCCCTTCCTCTCGGCAGTCTCTGAACTCTCGAACTCCCGGTAACTGAAATCTTTACTTATCGTTCCCATCATTGACATCTATTGACATATCACCCTTGCTGATCTTGATGTTTTTCTCAGCTGAAAGTATCTTCGGAATCATATCTATGACAGCGAACAGGACCAGCATTCCAACAGCTTTCAGAACGCTGCCGTCAATGACTCCTGTAGGAGGTACCAGGAAGCCTCCTACAATGAGCCCTATGCTGACCACGAGGCAGAGAGTGAATGAGATTTTTTCATATTTTATTTTTGACATAGCGAATATGTTTATTATCTTTACATCAACAGGATTTCTTCTTGTGAATCCACTAAGTTGCAGCTTTCAGGTGCGCAACTAACGACTTCCTATCTGTGAAGTCGTTTTTTTATACCACCGAGAAATGAAGAGTCCAAGCATAGTCCGCAGCCGTGTTTGGGGCCAATGTCGCTCTGAACTTTGCGACGTTGGAATATTCATAATGCCAACTTCCGTCACTGTCATAGACCTTTCTCCTGCATGCTATGCCGAACACCCTTGACTTCTTGGGCTTTTTATTGTACCAGTCTTCCGACCAGTTGAATGCGACCTTGCTTCTGTCCATTCCGACCGTCTGCGTCCTCATTCCGTCCGTTACGCCGCTGGGCAATGTGATCGGATACGTGTAGTACTTCACGATATATGCCTCAATAGACATCATGTCAGTGCCGTCGGGATTAAAAGAGAAGATGTTTATTACATCTCTGTACGCCAATCTCATGCGACGCTCGTTCCTTGCAACCGTCCATCCCTTTTTGCTACCCACCCATCCGTATGTGTTATATCTGTTGTCGCTCTGCCTCTTCGTCTTGTACATCAGGACGAACTCCGCACCGCTCACTCTGGCATAAGGGTGCTTGATATGAATGTACGATATTTCATCCTTGGACTCACGCATGATAGTTATCTGCGGGGCTGTGTAGAATGCATCGGATATCCCTCCTGCGCTGCCTCCTCCATTGTCATCGACATATTTTTTGTTGGCGATGTCACTGTCGGATGCTGGCGTGCCGGAGACTGAACAGCCTTCAAGCAGGGCGGAGTTCAGAGTGCCGCCCTGCATGTCGAGATTGCCTAGGATTTTCATGGCTAGACTGCTATCTTGGTGTAAGTCACCCTCACACCATAAGTTGTCCCATTTGCCGGTGCTGTGGCAAATGAAATTCTCAACATATCACTGAAATTTCTACCGTCGGACGTGCTTGTTATCCTTATGTCCGGATAAACGATATCTCCGTCAATACCGCCTTCCATTACCATTACAGATAATACCTGCCTGCCCGATTTGCTGAAAGTGAATGAGGTGTCAGTACCGTTCCCGGTAATCGTCAATATCTCATATCCGACTCCGGATGCGATAATGCTGTCGCTCTTGCTGTCCACATAGTTCCTGACACCGTTGATGGTATCAGCATCTACGTCATCGCTTTCGGTACCAATGAGAGTTGCCTGCAACGTGGTGATGGCATTGCTGATGAGATTGTTTACCTCGCTCGTAGTCGAATAGTTGGTTGAGTCCTGATAGGCCATGCTCTTGAGACCAAGTGATGTCTTCATCGTTGCCACAGGGATGGTCTTGGTGGTTCCACCCACGGTGATGGACACTGCATTGGTGGTATTGGAGCTTAATGCTGTCAGGAATGCGCTGGCTTCCATATATGCTGCTCCCTTGAGTCCGAGGGCCGTCTTGAGCTGGGCTGCGGTGATGGCACCTGTATAACCGGCCACTGATGTAACCGCATCGGTGTTGTCAATCTTCGTCCACTCGCTTCCGTTGGACACAATCCAGTCTCCAGTATTCGCACTTGTGACAAGTGTCGTGGCTCCGGTGGCGATGAAGTAAACGCCTTCGTATGTTGTGGCCAGTGCAGCCGTCAATGTCAGGGTAGATGATGACACGCCATACTTTGACTTGAATGCGGCGCTGAGTGTGGCCACGTTGCTTGCATTGACAGTGCCTCCGAACATCATCTGGCCGAGGATGGTATCAGGGAGAGCCGTCAACTTGACTTTGTTGCTGGTGGTGTCAATAACCGCTTCAACGTCCTCCTTGAGGTTGTCGAAGATGGTTTTGCCAGGTACTGTCACGGTTCCGCCCTTGGAGTCAACAAACACCTCGTAGCCATTGGAGTCGAGGCCATTGCTCTTGAGGAATGATTCAAGGTCCTCCGTCCAAGGTATGATGCAGAACTTGTCTCCTGTGGAGAGGTGAGCATAGACCTTTACCTTGCCGTCGGCCGTGTCATAGTAGATGCGGCCGAGATTGAGCTTTGTCGTAGGTGCCGCCGCAAGGTTCTGAAGAGCGGCATTCTGTACTTCAAGACCATTGAGGTCGATAGGTTGTAAAAACTTAGGCATATTAATAATTATTATGAAACTCAGTTCAATGTAGCCTTCCCGCTGAAGGCATATTTGAACCTGACTATGCAGGTATTCTCGTCAATGTATTCGACATCTCCGAAAACCTTGGTTCCGGCACTGTCCATCACTGTCACAGCCGGGAACTTGTCCAACTTATGATTTATTGTCCACACGGAGGCCGGCGTACTCTGGGTAAATGTGTAGTTCTTGTCCCCGCCGCTAGATGTCTGGCCATTACCGGCAATGTCGCTGTCAATGCTGGAATAGACCCCGCTGTTGCCTCGCCACAGAAGCACTCCGCAGCCGCACGTCTTGACATCCTCCTTGATGCCGTTCGGGAAGTTCGGATCCTCTATATATTCGGTGACGACTACCCGGAGCTCTCCGGTACCCAAATAGCAGCGTGACAGCGTGATGAATACCTCAAGCGATTTTCCATCTTCTCCAAGTGCGCAGTTGATGAAACTGTCACCATTTCTCTCGGCTATGAATCTTCCTGTATTGCTATGTGTCAGGAACTCAAGTTTTACCCTCTCCGGGACAGGCCTGACCAGAGTCTTTCCGTCTGAGGTCTTGTCCCGGAAATACTCAACTATCGAGAAGTCACTTCTATGGTTTTGACGTATCATCAGCCCTTGTATTCAGTTTTTAGACAGCCTGAGTCGTATGACTCGTCAGTCAGGATGATGCCTGGATCATCAACGAACCACTCGGCATTCTTCGGAGTAATGACTCTAAATCTTCCAAATCCGATAAAGATTCTTGAGAGAGGAACCCAAACAGTAAGGCTACCGTCATCGTTAACCCACGATGGCAGCCCGGACAGGGCGAGTTCACGCATGCCGGAGTCGGTCTTGAATACTGCGCTCACGCCGTCTGGACACGATATTCTTTCTCCGGCAGCATTCCTGAAAGTCAGCCTGACCTCGATGTCTGATCTGTAGTACACCCTCTCCATCACAAGTAAATATTAGTGCCAGGTATGGTGATGTCTTCCTCATCCGTCCTTACAGCCTCGTCGTAGGTGTCAAGCTCCGAATAGTGCCATTGGAACTTTACGGAGTTGACCTCGTCTCCCTTCGCCTCCATCGAGATGCTGTCAACCACAATAGGCCTTATCTCTCCGGATACAACTGCGTACCTCTCCTTGCTCCGGAAGAACTCGGACCAGAACCGTACCTCCTCGTTGGATATGAGATATCCGGAGTTCTGCTCGTACTTGACTACGGCATCGTTTGTCAGTTCCCTCTCAGTCCTTTCCGAGAGGAATGTGGATATCTCGGAATCTACGGATCTGGCCAGCTGGCCGACCGCATATATCGTGTCAATAGCCCCGTAGTGGTTCCTGAAAAGATATTGATGATGCCGGCCGTGACATACTATGAAGTGCTGCCACGGACCGTACTGGTGAGGTGGCTTCTCGATGATAGTATATACGGGTCTTATTGAGTAGGAGGTAATACGCTCAGACTCGTAGCCCTCGTTGTCGGCCGCCTCCCTGATAGCCTTGTAAGAGACATCTGCATCCTCAATGACCGTCCCTGATGCCTTGTTGTACAAGATTTGGATATCCTGCGGCACTCCTGTCTGAAATCTAAGCCTGCATTCCAACTTTATTCCTCCGGTCGGAACATCCCATTTCGTAACGTGCCTCTCAATGCCATCAGTGAATGTTCTGGCCTTCTGCGGCCGTGCCGTCAGTACCGGACAATTTGAAATCATCATAGAATCAGCTCCCCCGGGGAACACATAATGGTCCCAGATAGCATCATCCCCAGCCTTTATCGTTACTGTGGAGATATTCCTGATAATGTCTCCCTGAGAGATGAGCGGGAACTTGATTTTGTCTTCCAGTGCGGTGAGGATATCTTTGAGGTGGAGAATGACTTCTCCAGCCACTGGTATGGCGAGGAATGAGCCTACAGTATCGTCATTCACGGATATGATGAATCTTACCGGCTCTTCACCGGCATCTTTCAGAGTGATGTTTTTCGCGCTCCTTGTGAACACCACCTCACCGCCTTCGTATGGGTCATTGAATGTCATAGGCACTCCTCATTTTCAGCAAAGATATAGAGGAGACCACGTCAGGAAAGGACAGGCGGCTCAGGCTATTTCCACGCCCGGGTCATCCAGACTTATGAACTCTCCGGAGGACTCTATACTCTCGGATCCGGCATTGAATCTCAGTCTCAGGCTTCTCACAATCCACCTGCGGCCGCTGAAATACACCGGACGGAACATCCTGAACTCGTTGATGTCCATCGGGCTGAGATTGAGGTCAGCGGATATTGTCTGGCGTTCGGTTGCGAGCCATGCGGCGAACCTGGAATGATATCTCTCATAGATGTAATGCGGGCCAAGGAGACTTGCAAACTGCGGACCTCCCTTCTGGACGCAGCCTGTGCTGCCGTCCTCCTTGAAATAGGATCCTGTGTCCGTGAACTGCTTGCCGGCCGAATATCCGATATACATCTTCTGTGTGCGGTCATCACCGGATGCCGGGAACTCGATGACAGGGGACATTCTCTTCAGCAGAACCCCATCCTTGTACAGGGTTTCAGGTATGCAGTATGGCAATATGAAATCCATGGTACAGTCATAGACATTGTCGCTGCCCTCATCCTCGACGCTGGCGGCATTGTGCAGGATGACATCAGCACTGACCACCGTCTTTCCTCCGCTTGTGAATCGTCTTATCGAATAGACATCGTATGTTTCGCCATAAAGTATCGGTGTGAAGTCCTCTCCTGCGAACGAAATGAGTTGGCCAAGGTTGTCGGCCACTGCCAATGTCCCATTCTCGTAGTCCTCCGCGAGGGCTTCCTCATCATAGTTGCCGTTGGCCGCACTGTCGGTGTATGAAAGCTTGTATGCGCTGCTCTCCTCCTTTCCGGCTGTCCACCCCTCAGCAATCTTGCCTTCCCAGTTGGCCGGAGTGGAAGCGATGATGTCATCAAAGCCGACGAATGCAAGCCTGCCGCCATCATAATATACGGATCCGCATATCATCTTGGCCAGATTGCCGACAAAGTCCGAGATGGACACATCAGGGAGCCTGTCTGCAATTTCGTATGTCTTCTCATCATCAGAAGCCCCTGATGATGTGGTAACCAGATATCTTGTGACAAGCACTTTTTTCCAGACTGCCGGGCTGCCTATGATTGACAGGCCTGGCTCGTCAGGAAGTTTTGACCATATCCCTGGTATTGCCGATAATATCCTTCTGAATGATATCACAGGCGTAAACCCCCAAAGTCCTGATGAACTGCTCGGCCTCGAATTGGTACCCTGGTAAATCGGGCAATTACGATATTTTTCATTGCTGGATACCGTATCTCCCGTACTTTCTGCATCATCCTTGTAAATAGATTCAGCGACCATGGCCTTGTTGGTAAGCAGCGGAGCCGTGATTCCGTCCACCTCTCCCGCCACGATGGAGGCAATCACGGACGAAGCCTCAGATTCCTTGTACGACAAAATCTTGAGCTCCCAAAGTTTCTTGCTCCAGTCAATGTCCGCCTCCGCTCCCGTGAACGTATAGCAGGGCTTACCGTCATCGATGGAGTCATATTCCAGGCGGCCCCGGAATATCGGGATTCCGAACACCTCTATGGTGACATCCACCTTTCTTTCGGCCGGAGGGAGCATCATCATAGGCAGATAGCCGAAAACCTTGCAGTTCGTCTCAGTCACCGGGAATGAAATGGAAGTGCTGAACGGCACAGGCATTCTCTCATCCTCGAAAAGTGGGTTGTCGTATTCAATCTCGAATTCCGTGTCAGGGGAGAGGTCCAGGATCTCTCCGGCCGAAGTGATAAAACTCATCATAGCTTGCCTCTGTTACGAAGTTTGTTGTACTTGTCGGTCTTCTCCACAATGCCGTTGCGGCCAAGCATGGCGACCTCGGCCGTAATCGGCGTGGAAAGCCGTTTTTCGAGCGTCTCGATGGCCTTGGCCAGACGTGCCTCCCCGGTACTTCCAGCGGCTATCAGGACGGAGGACTGTCCGCCATCAGGCGCAGTATATCCACCCGAAGCCCGCCCGACGGCCGTGGAGACAGGGTATATCGCATCAAAGTTCAGGCTCCTCAATGTACCGTTGCGCCGGGCTATTTCCATGGTAGCGAGGAACGGCTGGAGGGACGGGTTGGCCAGGCCATCAGCCGGGACCACGTATTCACCTCCATTCTCCCCGACAAGCACCGTCGGCCCGCTGATGAAGCCACGCCTGTCAGGTGATAGCCGGGCCTTGAACCTCTTGCCGTCCTGCTCCCGGATAGTGGAGATGACTCCGCCTTCCTCGTAGCCGGTGGTGATAGGCTGTGCTGCAATGTGGGCGGTTTCCACGGCTCCCATTGCTCCCATAATAGCCGCAGGAGCAATACCCCAAGGAATGCCCCATTCTGCCAATGTCTTGGTGACTCCCAGGGCGGTGTTGATGATGGACTGTGTAAGCTTCTGCGCCTTCTGTCTCTTGGCCTGCTTGAGCTCGAGGGACTCCTGGTATGCGTCCTTCTCCGCATCCATCTGCTCCACCTGAGCATTGTACTGTTCCTCGGTTATGAGACCGGCGTTCAGCCTCTTCTCCAGGGACTTCTTCTTCTGGTCGTTGGCCTTCTCGTATTCCTTGAGCTGCTTCTTCTCCTTGGCCGCCTGAAGTTCCGAAGCGGAAGACCACAGCTTGAACATCTCATTGAATGCGCCCGACAGGGCGTTCACGGTGGTTCCAAGGTCATCAAGGCTGAATTTGCCCTCCGCAATGTTCTTGAACAATGCGTCCCAATCGTCCTGTCCGACACCGAACAGGCTTCCCTTGCCCCGCTCCTTCGGAGCCGCAGCATCCTCTCCCTGCCCCTCTGATGAACCTCCTCCGTACAATTTCGCAAGAATGTCCGCAATCTGTTTCCTGACCTCCTGGAGTTTCATCTTCAATGCATCGGCCGCAGATCCGTCTAGTGTCATCAAGTCCGGGCTTCCGGAGTCCTGGATAAGTTTCTCAAGTTCTTTCTGGAGTTCCTGGAGATATTGTAGATCGATGGCCGCAAGCTTCTCTGCCTGCGACTTCTTTATATTCTCCAGTTCCTCCCCGGTGGCCACAGTGGCCGCAAGTTCCTCCGCATTCCGGGCCTCCTGTGCGGCTCGTTCCAGTTTGTACTGCTCTTCTTTCAATTTGAGCCCGTTGTCTGTCACCGTCTTGCCCTCCTTCTTCTGGAGTTCAATCTGCTTGTCGGTCAGTTGGGATTTCAGCGAGAGGAGGTCGGCCCCGCTCTCCTGGTTGGTGGCGATGCGGTCTTCCAATGTCTTAATCTCCAGTTCGAGGAGTTGCTTGCGGTACTCCTCCTCTGAGGCGATGTCGCCCTTGCGGTATTTCTCCTTGAGTTCGTATGCTGCCTGAAGATAGGACTCGTCGGCCGAAAGTGACCAGGACTTGCCGGCTCCGGTGCTTGTTGGGGTACTTCCATCAGGAGACTCATACGTTCCGCTGGTGTCATAGTGGTTGTATGTCGTAGCCTGCAAGTCGGCTGGATTTCCGTAGAGGATATTGGCCTGCTTCTCTGTCTTGTAGTAGTCGCCAACAGCCTTGAATATCTCCTCGAAATACTTCTGAGGATTCGCAGGTACACCATATCCGGCCGACGCAAAGAGTTTGACGAAGTCAACGTTGACAAGGCGGGACAATGCGTTCTGCTTGGCTGCTGCATCCTTGGTTCCGTCTATCTGGATGTCTCTGTATGCGACAAGTGCCTTCAGCATCTCTTCCGTCTGCTGGTCCGTCATATCCTTGCCCGTTGCGTTCCTGTACCTCTTGGCAATGTTGGCCATCGTATTCTTTGTAGCAGTCTGCAATGTCTCCTCAGCCGCATTCATCGCATTCATCCTGCCTTTGAGGCGGATGCTCTTCTCCAGCTGGACATTGACCAGGGCGAGTGCTGAGGCCACTTCCGAATTGCTTGACTTCTCAGTTAGCAGGTTCGGGAGGTAGGATCCGTAGAGTTCGTTGATTTTCTTGATGGCCTTAGCTCTCTCTGTAGAGCCCATTGCAGCCGTCATCACGGAGTTCTTGAGCTTGTCCAATGCGGCTTTCTCCTTGTTGATTTCGGAGATGGTGTCGGTGGCTGCGTCACGGAACTCTCTCTGGGCCTTGGTGCTTTCTCTCGTCCGCGTTGTAAAATATATTATCCCTGAGACAAGAGCGGCGATACCGGCTGCTACTAAGCCGATAGGATTTGATATCAAGGCGGCTCCAAATGATTTCACAGCAATACCGGCTGCCTTGAAGTTTCCGGCCAGAAGGTTGAGAGCCGCACATTTCAGCATTGTAGCCTTAGTGCTGCCTGAAAGCAATGTCGCTTCCAGGGCAAGATCAGCCCGATTCTGAGCACTATAGAAATGCTGGAGTTTCTTGGCGAAGTTATAAGCAACCGTTGCGGCTGTCAGGGCTATTATTGCTAACCTATTTTTGATAGCAATAGAGACTAGTTTTAGTCCGATATTTGCAAGATTTAATCCTGTTGTCATCAAAGGGTTTATTTCTTGACCAATGCCGACAATAGTCTCCTGGATGGCTTTTCGTTGCTTTTCAAGAACAGCGGTAAGTGACGTGTTCTTGGTACCAAATTCCTCAGTCAAGGAAGTACCTTCTCTAAATGCTTGATTTGCAAGTTCCTGCTGGGCCCTAAGTTCTCCGGTGTTCTTCGATAGTGTACCAAGTACAGTTGCGGCACGCTGTCCATTAAGATGCATTTCCTCCATTGCGGCAGTAACCGAAGCCAGGCCGCCTTCGCCCTGCTGCATTCCTTCGAGGACACGCAGGAGTGCCTCGTTCACGTCGTTTTCAAGGAGAGAGGAGAAGTCCTTGACAGACATCCCGGCAATTTGTGCGAATGTCTCCGTCCTCTTGAACATCGCCATGATGGTCTGGCCAATGGCGGTTGCGGAGGTCTCCGACTGCTGGCCATACTTGTCAAGAGTGGCCGCAAGGCCAAGAACCTTGGAGATGGAGATGTCGGCATTCGGGGCAATACCGGCCAGGCGCTTGGAGAAGTCCACGATATAGCCCTCATTGGCCGTGGAGGCCATACCAAGTTCATTGATAGCAGAACCAACCTTGAGCATAGCCTTCTCGATGCCGAACTCTTCCTTTATACCGAAGATATCCGTCATCTTGCCTATCGCCGTGATGGCAGCCTCCGCATTCCCGCCCAAGTCCTCAGAGAGGGCGACATTGATCTGGTCGGCTGCCTTAGCGAAGCCGAGGAGGTCCTGTTCTCCAGTGATGCCCAGCTTTCCTCCCGCCCGGACGAGGGCGAGAAGTTCATTCTGCGCAGTCTTGGTATCAATCTTTTTCAGGCTATCGCTGAGACTCTCCATCTCCTCTCTGGCAAGGCCGGTGGTCTTCATCGCATCCACCATTGCCTCATCATAGGCAAGGAACGCATCGCGGGATTCCTCTCCCATGTTATATAGAGATTTAACGGAGTCGATAAGGGCCCTGGCACTGATGGAGTAATCCCT
>JBJEBV010000054.1:0-12136 GCA_051870395.1 Candidatus Cryptobacteroides sp.
ACTTGATGAAAAATAACACTGATTTCAAAGAACTTTTATTCTACGGCCTTCGAGCTGCTGTTTAACTTTTATAAAATTACCGAACTATTGATTCATATAATATTGTGATAAAATAACGATTAAACAAAAACTATTTCAACTCTGAAATATCTAGTCTGTATTGAGTAACAGAAGGTTCAGATTTTTCTATGAACATCACCATATATACTGGCACATAAGTAATTCGGCCGTCAACGGTTAGGTTGTTATTGTTCAGCACCAAGGCCTCAGGAAGATCATACTCTTCACAATCTATGATGTTAGAGAGGGCTCGATGATAAATATAGTCCTTTCCAGACTTCACCTCGATAGGTAGAACTTTGCCATTATACTCAACAACGAAATCTATCTCTCCCCTTTTCTTGCTGTTATAGTAATAGGGTTCAAGACCGTGAGCGACCAGCTCTTGGGCCACTGCATTCTCATAGATGGAACCGAAGTTGATGTCCTTGTCCCCCTTGATAATCCGCACCTGAATACCGTCGGCATACTGTGCTGCCAACAATCCGATATCGTTCAGGAAGAGCTTGAGAAGGTTGCGAGACCTCGCCAGCAGAAGAGGTACCTTGGGTTCTTCCACATTGTAAACGGGTATCGCAACACCTGCATTTTTTAACCACAGGAAGCTGTTTTCATATCGCTCGTACTTTGCATTTTCGTTCAGGCGTTTCAAGATAAAGCGCTTGTTCTTGGCATTGAGCTCCGGCGGAATCAGGTTGAATATTTCCTCTATGTATAGTTTATTGTCCGGATCGTACTTGGCGATGTCTTTCTTATAGAGTTGAATGATTTCTTGCTGCACTGCCAGCACTTCTTGCAGGTTGTTGCTTTCAAGATACTTGCTGACAGCTGCTGGCATACCTCCCACAATCAAGTAGAGCCGGAACAATTCCATCATCTTGTTATGAATGAAATCGTCAACTGACTCTCTCTTGTTCCATGCCTCTCTCACTGAAGCAATCACATTCTTGTTAATCCCAACACAAGTGATGAATTCCTCGAAATCAAGGGGGAACATCTCCTTCACGCCCATATAGCCGACAGGGACAGAACGGAGATCCTTCAATTCCACGCCGAGCAGAGAGCCGCTCAGGATGTAGCGGTATGAGCCTTCGTCAACCAGAAACTTAATGGCGGTTACGATATCAGGGCACTCCTGGACCTCGTCAAAGAAGATCAGCGTATCCCCTTTTATCATCGGCGCATTCGTGATGGTTGACAAACGCATCAGGATGTCGGCGCTACCCTTTGCGTCCTTGAATAGTCCGACGGCATCGGTGTTCTCAATGAAGTTGATCTCGATGAAACTCTTGAAACCCTTGCCAAACTCACGGATGGAATAGGTCTTTCCAACTTGACGGGCTCCCGTTATCAGCAGTGCATTACTCGATTTTTGGTAATAATCGTTTAAATAATTGTCTATCTTTCTATTAAGCATATTACCTCCATTTTTTCAACGCAATTTACAGACAAATTTCCACTTTTCCAAAAGCATTTTAAAGATTTCTTCCACTTTTCCAAAAACCAACCCTCACTCAATAATAGCCGGAGTTCAAAAAGTAGACACGTCTGGGGTATTGTCCTTATTTTCAGCCTGCTGTCTTCTCTTCTGCACGGACTTGGGGTCTGAGGTTAGTTTCCTACCCTCAAAAGTGTTCTTCTTCGGCAGTTCTCCCTTGTAGTAGCGTTTCCGGTAGTTCTCCGGAGTGTCGTAGCCAATGGCGAAGTACGGCCTTTGGATGTTGTAGTATTTGACATAGCGTTTGAGAATTTGTGTACCAGACTCAAACAGGCCATTAATAGTGGTTATTGCACTAACTGTGATGGGGAGTATGTCAACCCTTTATGACGGCGACTGGAGACAACCTAAGCGGACTGGACCATGAGGAACTGTGGGTTGCTTTCCTGAACTACGCGAACACCGCCATTACTCCGGAAACCTGACATCAGGGAACATTGACCTGACCTTATCCAAGGCATACTCCATCAGGAAGGCGAACTCATAGTCCCTGTAATAGTGGGAAATGGTGCCGGGAATATGGATTTCCTCCTCAAGAAGGTCCTGCCATTCATCCTCCCCGTCAGGGAACCGCCACCCTTCTTCATCACAGCGCAGGAGCTCCGCAGACCAGGGGTCGGAGTGTCTCCACCGCAGGTATATCATCCAACGCTTCCCTTGGGAGTCGTGGAAACGGTAATAGATCTGGGATGGGCACCAGGAGGACACGTCCATGTCCCATACGAAATCCTCATTGCCGCTTCTGTTCTCGGGAAGCCCGAGCAGCGCCGTGGCCTTGTCCACCTCTTCACCTGAGAGGCCCTTTGCAGGGTCGCAGAGCACCAGGTGAGGGTCATCCACCGTCGGGAAATGTTCCGCAGTGTCGATGATGACATATTCCTGGCAGGGGTGCTCTTCAAGGAAGTCCGCAATCCTATCGCTGAGGGTGCGACCGTTAGGCTGCTGTATGGCTCCGACCACCCTGTCAAGGAATGGAATGGGTGTCCCGGATGGGGACTCCTTCATATGCCCGGTCAGCACTATGAGGGCACCCGTCGTTCCGATGACAATACAGAGGTTCTCGACGCATTTCGGATCCCAGCCCTGTCCATTGCGGCCCGGCCTGATGACTCCTTCCGGATTGAGGAAAATGTACTTTGTCTTCATTGCTGGATATGTTTGTGAGTACAAAGAAAGATCCTTCCGGTGCAAAATACCGGCAGCAAGACAGGATCAAGTGCGGAGATACGTGAGTTCAATGCTCCGGAGCAGATATCGGAAGCACGTTCGGACAGTTAAGGCTGTCATACCCCTCGTCCATAACGGCGGCATTGGAAAAGACGGTCATTCCGTCATTGGTCGTCCCGTGGGCCTTGTGGATGTGGCCGAAGAGGTGCAGGCGTGGACGAATGGTGCGGACCCTTTCGAGCAATTCCCTTGAGCCGTAGAGAATGCTGCCGTCCCTGTCGAGGATGCCGTAGGGAGGGGCATGGGTGACAAGAACGTCAGTGTCATTCGGAATGGCAGCGTAGAGCTGCTCCTGTTGACCGCTCACGCAGTCCTCCATGAACATCGGCACTCCCCAGAACTTCAACCCCTCTATCTCCACCCCACTCCCGCAGAGGTAATAGACATTGTCATCAAGTCCGTCCAGATGAGCACCGTAAAGGCAGGCATCGTGGTTGCCTGCGACCAGCACCTTGTGCCTGCAGGGAAGGTCACAGAGCCACTCAAGGAAATCAAGTGTTTCTGCCTCGGAGCCCGACATCGTGAAGTCCCCGCTGTGCACGAGGATGTCCGCCTCAGGGAGGTCCCTCAGGCGGCGGTGGACACCGTGGGTGTCGGAAATATGCAAGATTCTCAGGTCCATGGCGCAAAGTTAATCAATTCCGAGGTATGAATCCTCCTCCTGCGTGCCACCGTTCCTTTCCAGAGCCCTGTCAAGATATTCAAGGCATTTCTCACTAAGGAGGGGTGTATCAATGAGTTTAAGGGAATTTAAGCTGCTGCGGTTGCTCACTGACACGTGGGTCAGCTCCATATTGGAACGCAACGTAAGTTCCTGAAGGCTGTCGCAACGGGACAGGTTCAACTTCTTGAGCTTGCTGCATCTTACTTCGAGTTTCTCAAGGTCACGTGAACAGCTCAGGTCCACAAGTGAGGCAGCATCACCACCAAGATCCATTTCTTTGATGCCGGGATTGGTCGTGACATCCAGCCTCTCTATCAGCCAGTCCGCCTTGAGGTACTCCAGAGCGGGGCATCCGGACAGGTCCACGTCCGCGACCATCATGTCCCCGCTGCCGGCGACAAAACCCGTGATGAGTCCGTCTCCTGAAGCAGCGATGGAGATGTGGAAAAGCTCCTCCGTCTCCTTGCAGCTCTCCCTGTAGGCGTGATGGACATAGTACCAGTCCTCGGTCGTCGCCCTTATCATATCGCTCCTCCCGTCGCCCCAGTCCATGCGGCATTCCCCGGGACGCATCGTGAGGTGGACGTGCCCACTTCCCCCTCGGTCCAGTTGATTGCCCGGAGAGTCATTCTGATCGTGTCAGCCATTTCCTGCTCATTCTTTTTCCGGTTCTTGATATGTCTCCCCTCTTCCCTTTTCCGAGCGTCACTCTCCGGCTCCGGGCGCCGTCATCCTTGCTGTGGACGACCTTCAGGATGATGTCCCCGCTTTTCATATCGGCATATTCCGAGACCTTGAGGACCGCCCTCTTGAGGGTGCGACCGGTGATGAAGATGTCCCTTATGGCGGACACCGTCTCCTCGGAGACATTCTCCCGGGAGTTTGAGTATAGCACGAGGACGATGCTGTCATATTCATCCTCCGGCACGTCGCTGTAATCCCAGATGAGAGACTGGAGGGTGGACGGAGAGTACTTGCCGTCCTCCTTGTGCTGACGGAAACGGGTCTCGTGGACAATCTTCGTGTCGAAGAGGTACTCCAGCTCTCCCCTGCCCAGCTCCGGACAGATACGCAGCAGGTCCTTGATGCACTCCTCGATATTGGACATCCTGTCCAGCCGGGCCATCGCCATGTCCATACGGGCATCACGCATCCTCTTGGCGCGGTTGCGTCTCTCCTCCCTCTTCCATATTCGCTTGCAGATGTCCCAGGACATTGTTTCCCGGAAGCATTCCCTTTTCTCCTTACGCCCCCTGGCATACATCACCTTTTGGCGGGAATATACCTCGGACCATTTGCGCCTGAACTTGTTGTCCGGCCTCTCCATGAATGACGGGGTCTCATCCTCCGAGAAACCCCAGTAGGTCATTTCCCAAAGGATACGCGCAGCAAGCTCCGCATCACTGAAGCTCAGCCCGACCTCCAGCTGTATCCTGCTCGCGAGGACTTCACTCCAGCAGTCATGACAGCCGGTGACGTGTATCCAGTTCTCATCATCCTCGTCACGGCTCAGTTCTATCACCCCGTCGGTCTGTCCGGCGGCTTCGTTGAGCATAAGCTCATCGAACGCCTCACTGTAGGAGTAGATATCCTTCACGTCATACACCCCTTTCAGAGTGGGTATGAGCTCGTCGAACGAGACCTTGCAAAGCAGTTCAGAAAGTGTCATATACTGTGTCTTATGGTTCACGTGACAAATAAAGCAGATTCTACTGCAATAATGTGGCAGTGTGTTTAATTTGATGCCCGAAGATAATCCGCTATCTTCCCGCACTCTTCCATGGTGACCATCGGTCCCTGAATGCGCTTGGTCCTCCTGCCCTTGCACAAGAGAAAGTCCCCTTTCCCGGAAAGTACATCCGTACCGAGCAGGGTGGCGATACTATCATGGCACTCCGATGCGGCTTGACGGAAGACAAGCCTCACGGTATCTCTCTGTGCTTCATTAAAGGTATAGTCTATAGACGTGCCCGAAACAATGAAATGACATCTGCCGTGGCGGCCCTGTACGGACAACTGTTTCAGGAGGTCTGAAAGACCTTCACAGGAGTCAACCATTTTATCGAAACCGGAAATGAACACCACCGTCTTTCGGATATCAGATCCGTCTCTCTCCATCTGTTCATTGGCGAGATTCCTGAGTACAGTGCATACCTCCTTATCACCATTTACATACTCGACACCGCTTACTCCCTTCCATAGGGAAAGGCCATCTCCATTTAGGTCCATAAGCACCATCCTGACGGTATCACGGGGTACTGCATATAGAAGTGAAGCAATGAAGACATTTATCATCGTTGACAATTCGGCGTTGTTCTGCCCAGTCATCACGATATCCGCTACCGCGTCAAGGTCAAGGACTTCCGGTCTAAAGTCCGCCCCGAGTCCGAGGGGCAGCGGAAGCGTTGAAGAGCAGCTTCTGAACTGCGGAGAATGGAGTACAGCTCGCAGAGGTACACCGGAGTGTTCATCGTTCAGTACCTCAATCCTCACGGTATTGTCTTCCTGAAAGATTCTCACAGACCTGCCTGTTGCTTCAGATAGTGTTCCCTTGAGTCGCCCGATTGAAGTTCTTTCATCAGTTCTATTCAAGCACAAACGGAACACCGTGCATTGGGGAAGGACTTCCGTTTCCAAAGAACCGGACATTTCCTCCTAAAGAGTGGTATGAATGAGACTCTTCTTTCGATGCAGCTCCTTCTCACCTACGCAATGAAGGAGCTCCGGATGGCCTCCGAGAAGGCCGATAGGGTAATTGTTCGTTTCCATCGCTGTCTGTTGTTTAAACGCAAAGGAAACACGCTCCGCTGCAATTCTGAGGCAGGATTCCCTCCTGCCATATTATTGCAGTGGCATATCCCATATTTGCAGCCAAATGACAGGAACGATGAAACATTACGGCGATTTATATGAGCAGCAAATGAAATGGTTCGAGACCATCAATGCTCTTGAGACACTCCCGGAAGAAGAGAGAATAGAGAGGTACTGCGCAGAGGTGCAGAACGTGGAGAAAAGCATACTCCGCCTCACGGGAGACCCCCTGACGCTCTCGTCCAGACGCTGGGAGAAGAGCGAAAGGACTGCCTCAAAGACGACAATTTGCCGGGGACTTCCTGAAGGCTCTCAGGAAGATACATAGGAACCTTAAAGGATCATAGAATATGGACAACAACGATTGCAGATGGCCGGTGGCCATCGGAACTACAGAGAGCGGCGAAGAAAGGGTTTTTGATTATTCAAAAGCCTCCAATATTCTAATCGCCGGGGCCCCGAAGCAGGGCAAGAGCACGGCGATAGGAACAATAGTGGACGCTCTAAAGCGCTGTCCGGAAGCATCCGGAATCAGATTCTTCTGCATCGACACGACAAAGCCTCATTGGGATGCAGATGAGGCTCTCGGCTCATTGTACCGCGAGCTGGAAAGGCGAAAGGACCTGCGCAATGTGGGAGTTGACATCTCAAGATTCCCGATGATTGTAGCGGTGATTGATGAATACTCAGACCTTATGGACTTCGGCAGCTGGGATTCCAGGCGGACCGTCAAGGCCTCCGTCTTGCGCCTTTCGGAGGAAGGACCGGAAGTCGGTATGCGCCTGATTCTGGTGGCCAGGCATCCCGCACAGGAGGTGAAGGCACTGCTCCCCTACTTCCCCACCCGTTTGGTGTTCAGGGTATCCGACCCGAAGGACTCAAAGGTGCTGCTGAAATCCGAGGCGGCGTTCTGGGAGCTGAACGCAGGTGGGGAAATGTTCTTCTTCCACGACGGGAAGACGGAGAGGATCATTTGATTAGCCAGCGCAATATCAAAAACTATGTGGATGCCCTATTGATAGGCATCCACATAGTTTTTGATGTCCCTCGGGCGAAGGAGGAAATTGTAAATTGCTCCCTGAAGACCTGACCTGCGGTTGTCGTTTATATGCCAGTCGGTATTGTGGGAGGCGAATGCGGTCACTCCGTTGTACAGATCCCACACGGTCATGCTGGCTAGAGTCTTGTGAGGGCGAAGACCCTCCTTGCCATAGCCTAGCTGCTGGTAGTAGTTCAACTCCTCATTGTATGGGGCCAGTTCCTTCAATCTGTCCGTTCCTACCATGTAGCGGCTCAACAGTTTGTGTACAAATCCCAGTTCCGACAAAGACGCACGGGTGTTGATTGCAGTCAGGGCATGCTCACGCAGACGTTCGAATGAATTGTTCAATGCCGATTCATCTCCCGGCAGTGCCAGCATATTCTTTATCGACCTTTCATCGAGGGAAAGCATCTTCGATTCCACCTGAGGCACCGTCTCGGTCTGCCCGTTGGAGCAGACCAGCCGCTCGTAATACCTGCCAAGTTCGATCTGTCCGAGGTTCCACCTCAGGAAATATGAATTCATCAGGAAATCCTCCCCGTCGGTCACCGTCCGCACGTCAGGGACATTGCTTCCCATGTGGAGCGTGACACCGCTGGCCAGACTGCCGCCGTGCTCGTACTCTGTAGGGAACATATTGTTCTGGTCCATGAACATCTCGGCGAAGTCGAAGAAGTCGTCAGAGGTAATGACACTGTCCTTTACCGGTATCACGTTCACAACGGCCTTCCTTTCAGGGTCTGCCACAAGGGCAACCTTGCTCGGATTGGCTAAGGAGCTGGCGGAGGCAAGGTAATTCCTAAGGTCCTTCACCCCTTCCTCTCCCCTTGCCTTTGAGACAATCTTTTTCTGGTCACTCCTAAGGCCGGACATCTCATCAAGTGCCTTTGCCACACTGTCCGTAGCCAGCACATCGGTGTCCAGGACAGAATAGACGTTGCGGGGAGTTTGAATATCCTCATTCCCGTCATCCTCAATCCTGCCGACATACTTGATCGCAGCCCTGTCAACGAGCTTGAACGGCAGCTGGCTTTGTGCCGTGAGCTCCTTCAATTCATAGAATTCTTTCTGTGTCATACGTTTATCGTCTTTATATTGTCAAACAATTGGTCGAACTTGTCGGCATAGCGGCGCATACTGTTGCCTGCCTCCGACTGCAGGCGACGTATCTGCCTGTCCTGATTGAAACGTTCCTCGTTGTAGAATACATCACCTGTAGTGCTGAGGTCGTAATAGAGCCGCACGCCTACATCACCCCTGCGGTGCTTGGAGAAGACTGCATATCTGTCCGAATAGACGTTCTTGGGGTTGTCCAGTCGCAGTTCCAGCATCGCAGTGATTGCGTGCTTGAGACGGTTCGAACCGATGAAGGCACCACTTTTGGTGACCTGTTGGATGGTGAGGAAGGTGGTATTGACGGAACGTCGGTTCTGAGTCTTGTTCTGCTGCTTGATGAGCGAGAGCAGCATCGACTCGGCCTTCTTCTGTGTAATCCCCTCCTCTTCCTTCACAATGCACTGAAGCTCATAGAAGGAGTCAATGGCCACTATATCCCACCCCTGGTCGAGAACGCCAGTCAAAGTGTGGTAGTTGTGCGTCTGGCATCCCTCGTCGAACTCGCTCTCAATGAAGAGGATGTCAATATCCTGGAACTTCGGGAATCGCTTCACATAGACCGCAAGATCAATCTCGTTCATCTCCGCGCTGACGAAGAGGACACGCACCCCGGGATAATTGAGTCGAATATCTGCAAGCATATTGAGGATGATGGTCGTCTTGCCCACGCCCGGGTCACCGATGACCATATAGTTCACACCCTTTGGAAGGCCCTTGTAGCTGCAAAGCAGTTCGTCGAGCACAGTTCCCGTGAGGTAATTGCGGAACAGGGACTCATCCAGATGAATGTCCCTCATTCTTACTATCTTTGCTTGATTCTCGTCCATCGTGTTTGTGTTTCAGCCGCAATTATAGCGAGCCACGGTGCAATAGCTCGGCAGTCATTCACGAAAATGTCAATTCTCTTTGGCTGACAACTTCTTGCGGTAATTTATGCTATCTTTGCACAAATCATCCGCTTATGCCGACAAGATACATCTGTGATACCGACCATTACAACGAGGTCATCGCCCGTTGCGCCTCGGTGAAGTCATCCTTCTGGATAGGGACCGCCGACATCAAAGACCTGCACGTCAAGATGGGCCCCGACAGCCTGCCGTTCCTTGCCGTCCTTGCGAAACTGGTCCGTAAGGGCGTGAACGTGAGGCTCCTGCACGCCAAGGAGCCTGGTCCTGTCTTCCGTGAGGAGTTC
Source organism: Candidatus Cryptobacteroides sp. (assembly GCA_051870395.1). GTDB lineage: Bacteria > Bacteroidota > Bacteroidia > Bacteroidales > UBA932 > Cryptobacteroides. The sequence continues at coordinate 9,611 of JBJEBV010000054.1, forward strand.
GACCGTTATCCGTCACTCTTTACGGGGCTGGAGAGAGCCCTATGCCCGAGGGTGCATTTCAAGTTATTCGTTTTCGACGGGAAGGAGGCCTACATAGGCTCTGCCAACCTCACCGGCGCGGGGATGGGAATGAAGTCCGGCCGCAGACGCAACTTTGAGGCGGGTATACTTACGGACGACCCCGCGCTCGTGGCCGCCGCAATGGATCATTTCGACTCGGTATGGGCAGGGTTCAGGTGCCGGGACTGTGGCAGGAAGGAATACTGCGGGGACCCTATCGTGAAATAGCTGCCATGCTTTTGCAGTGGGGAAGGATATCTTTGACGGACACAATTCAAAACAACAATACCATGTCGAGAGTATTCAGAGTGACCCCGAAGAGGATCAAAAGGACAAACGGTCAGGTACTCACACCTGACATGAGCGTCGTGGTGACAACCAAGACGCACGCGACTTCACCGTTCACCAACGGCGCACAGGAACTCAAGGAGGCATATATGCGCCTGTACGGGTTCGATTACCAGAAGGCGTGCTGCCACCTGAGCGACTTCGATTTCGAAGTCCTTGACTGAGGCGACGGCCCAATCAGCCGCAAGGGGTCGGAGAGAGTTCTCCGGCCCTTTTCCCTATCATTGACTGAAGGTACTCCTTTGCCGGGCCGAGGGATTCCTGGATCGGCCTTTCGAAACCTATTCTGAAGGAGCGGCTTTTGCCCTTTCTGTCTTTCAGGACTATGGAAACGGAGTCATTCCTTGCTCGGACCGTACAGGTCATCGAGGTCTTCGCAGCCAAAGGTCCGAGGAGCGGCATCACTGCCTTCTCACATATCCTGTTCAGCTGCTTTATCCTGGCTTCCTCAAGGCTGGTCTTGTCCTTCAAAGCCCTCACTCTCGTAATGTACCACGGCAGTATTCCTTCAAGGTGATCCAGTGTCGCAACGGCCATATCAAATCTCGGCAGAGGGATCTCCTCCCATCCGACCTGAAGGGCACCCTCGCGGAGGAACAGGTGAAGAGACCATTCGTTGACCGTCAGTTCAAGGCAGTGTCCACTCAGGGCGGCATCCCAGATCCGTCTGCGCCCTAGGGTATCCTTCACTTTTCTGAGGCTGTATCCCCATTCCCCGTCCGATGCTTCCATCCCATCGGTGAATTCTCGGATATCCTCCACGAGGGACTCGAGAAGACCGCTGTCATTGATTTCATTTCCCATAATAGCTGAATTGGTTTACGATGCAAAAGAACTATTCTCCAGCGCATTAATGTGGCAGTCGGAAGTGTAATCTCCACTGCCACATTTTTACATTGAAGGGCGCTACCTTCGCAGCATAAAACAATACGGCAATGGCAAACATAAAAGCAAACATCACTGAACTGAGGCAGCTGCTGGATATCACTCCGGCGGAGCACAACCTGATGCTCGTGGGCAATCACGGCATAGGCAAATCGGAGATTATCACTTCATACTTCTCTGAGAAGGGGATGACCGTGGTGGCCCTCTTCCTCGGCCAGATGAGCGACCCGGGCGACCTCATAGGACTTCCTCGCAAGAACGAACAGACCGGGAAGACAGAATTCATGCCGCCCTACTGGTTCCCCGCCCACGGCAAGCCGGTCGTCCTCTTCCTCGATGAGCTGAACCGCGCACGTCCGGAGATACTTCAGACCATAATGGACCTCGCACTGAACCGCCGTCTCGCAGGGAGGGCCCTTCCCGAGGGAAGCCGCGTCATCGCTGCGGTAAACGAAGGCGACCAGTATCAGCTCACCGACCTCGATCCGGCACTGGTGTCAAGGTTCAATATAGTGCAGTTCGTCCCTACGGTGCAAGAATGGCTCCTGTGGGCCAGGGGCGCTGGCGTTGACACGCGCGTAACGGACTTCATCCAGGAGAACGGCATTTGGCTGGACAAGAACCCCGATGCGAAGGAGGGTGCGGACACGGGGCTGGAGAAGACCCCGGACAGGCGAGGATGGAAGAGGGTGTCGGACATCATCACGGGATGCAAGAAGCTCACTGACGTGCACTTCAAAGCAATATGCAGCATAGTCGGCCCGAAGGCGGCGAATGCGTTCCGCCAGAGCGTGTCATCCCACAGGCTAGTCAGCGGCAGGCAGGTACTCTACGAGCTGGACAGGCACCGCGACACTCTCTCCAAGTACCGTATCCACGAGCTGTCGGTAGTCAACGAGGGCATATTCCGTTTCCTTGAGACGGAGAAGATCCCGCAGGAGGACAAGACTGCCGTCAGCGCCAACCTTGATAGCTACTTCGAGCTGCTCACCAAGACCACCAAGGAAGCCGCAGCGCACTTCGGCAACCTCTACGTCAGCTCAAACCTTTACCCCAACGCCTGCCGCTTCATCTCATCGGACTGCCCTATGCTGACGATGTCGCTCATCATGTATGTCAAGGCAATAAAGTAGAATACGATGCTCACGGGAGAGAGACTATCAGAAATTCTGCAGAGGTGGTGAGTATTTCGGAGCATAGGCACCCAGCATTTCGCTAGAAAATCCGCTTCGT
>JBJEBV010000055.1:0-2211 GCA_051870395.1 Candidatus Cryptobacteroides sp.
GCCATCATCACCGACAATCGGAGCAAGAATGTCCTTGTAGCAGTCAGGGACCACTCCAGCCCTGAGGCACCTCTTTATGTCGGAGGATCTGGTGGAAGCCTTGTCATCTTCAGTTATTGTGCCCCCCTCATAAAGGAAAGAGACCGGGCACTCCTTCTTCCTCACCATGTTCCCCTTGCCATCGGACTCCTTGGAGAGGCAGACGTTTGGTATTATCCCGTTCTCGAGGCAGTTCCGGATGTCCTCCTTGTTGTCGTAGCCGTTGTCGGCGACGACCTCCATCACCTTCTCCCCGTCGTTTATGGATTCCATCGTAGAAAGGATCAGCCCGTGGTCGGTGCACTGGTTGGAGACCTCGACGGCAGCAACCATATGGGAGTCGCTGTCTATGGCAGTCTGCATGTTGAACGATGGATTGAAGCCGCCGTAGTGGTTCTTCATGAGCCTTGCGTCCTCGTCGTTCTCTGAATACTGCTGGACTTCTCCGCTTTCTATCCTGTCCCTTATGCTCTCATGCTTGGCGAGCCTCTCCTTATATTTCTTCAGGCTCTCCTCCTTCTCCTTCCTGGTGGCGGAGATGTCCTTCGAGCCTGACTCCGAGGACTCCTTGGCGTCGTTCTTGTTCATGTCGTCAAGGTATGACTGTATCTCGGCTATCCTGTTCTTGTCGTTGGCTATCCTGTCGTCAACCTTGCTGGCGGTGTAGCAGCCGTCCTTCGCCTGGACAGCACGTATCTTGGTGCCGTCGACGGACTTGAACCCGCCGAAAAGGCTCCTCCCGGTAGCATCGGACAGCTCGTTGCTGCAGTAGTCGACGAAAAGCGCGAACACACCGCCTATTGCGTCCACGTTGTTCTTCCTGAAGTCCGATATGGTCCTGAAGTCGGGGCGGAGCCTGCCCATCAGCCACCACACCTCTATATTTATATGGCACTGCCTCTCAAGCTTCCTGGAGGACCTTATGCCGTAATAATATCCATACAGATAGAGCTTCATCATCGACAGAGGATCGAATGCCGGCCTTCCGACGTTTCTCCTCTCGCTTTTCGTGAAGGAGACCTTGCCTTTTACAACCTCGTCGACGAATGCGGATATGATCCTTGCCGGGGAATCCATGGGGACTTCACTCTCAAGGCACATCATTTCTATCTGATTAGGGTCGTATCCATTCTTATATAACATGATATGATTATAATGGATTTGGACATCTTATTCAAGTATAATTCCTTTTACAGAAAGAAATTAATCAACTTTTTAACCCGTCTAAAATCGTCTGCGCCGTGCTATGGGCCGTTAAAAAACGAATTATTCGATTCTAGAGTTTTAGGACAGTCTCCCCCAGACTGTCCAAAAATTCAGTTTTGCAGTCCTTTTTTGCATTGAAAATGGGGGCTTAGAGCATCATAGAAGCCCGTCAGGGCATCGTTTTTATGAGACTTGAAGTTTCAAGGGCAATAAAATCGACCCTGCCAAGGGCCTTCATCTATGTCTTTTATCGAAAACTAGGCAAAAAGGGCTTTTCACCCTCACTTCGCCATTATCCTCACAAGCTCCGTTGATCCGCAGATGGATATTAGGCGTTTGAAGTTGTAGCAGAGGGCGAAAAGCTTGGCCTCCGCACACACCTTCCTGAGCCCCTTCAACAGGAAGTGGTCTCCGTTCATGTATCTCTTGATTGTCCCGAATGGATGCTCCGAAAGGCACTTCCTCTTCTCCAGCTTATCAACGTTTGGCTTGAAGAGGAACGACACCCTCGGTGGGTCGCAGACCCTCCTGGTCACCTTGTTGGGCTTCTTGGGTCCCTCGATCGGACCGTCATCGCCGTCAGTCCGGAACTTCGCCTTCATCACCCGCGTGCCCTTGGAGAAGTCTATCTCCTTCCACTTCGTGGTCTTGGTCTTCGTGAAGCATTTGCCGGCGAACATGCATTTGCTGCAGGCGAGTTTGTTGCAGTACCTCACCGCCCCGTTCCTCTTCTCGCTCTTCCTCCTGAGTATCTGGCCGGCAGGGCAAATGACCTTGTCATGCCTTATGTCCCTTACGAAGTACCCCTTCTTCGCCAGCTCCAGCCTCTCGTCATCGCCCATCGTGTCTATGCTCATAGGATCGTCGGTCGCTACGGTCTCATAGTGGTGGCCCTTTTCAATTGCAATCTTGCCATCATCACCGACAATCGGAGCAAGAATGTCCTTGTAGCAGTCAGGGACCACT
>JBJEBV010000056.1:0-2207 GCA_051870395.1 Candidatus Cryptobacteroides sp.
CCTTATAATCGGGAGTGTCCTCAATTGCAATCATCCACTCCTGCAAGAGCTCATATGTTAGCTTTTCACTTTTGTTACACTCAATACTGAAAGAGAGCAGTTTGACCGTCCTCAAACGCCAAGAAAGGTCATCAGTTGTCTGTATGTCTTGCCAGACTTCTTGAATGCCTCCATGATCCTTTCACCTTCAATCATGTCCTTGTCTCTTCTGAGATGTTTCAGTCTGTCTTCAAGGACACGGCACTTTTCCTGGGCTTTCCTGTACTCAGTCTCCGTCTTTGTAATATCCGCCTCAATCGAAGAAAGGCTTCTCTTCCTCGCCATCGTAGTCCTCCTCTTCTTTCTTCCCTGTTCCTGCTTCATCGGAAAGGATGGATGAATATCTTTCCAACGACTTCTTTGCATCGTCCTCGCTTATCCCGAATGCTGAGAGCAGCAGCCTCTGGGTCCTGGTTATCGCATGGTCCAGTCTGTACCTTCCGTCTGTCAGCCTGATGAGCTCTATCTTGTCCAGTTCCTCTACCAGCGACGGTACGTTGTAGTAGTTGAGCCTCTTTCCAGTCCTTACCGACAGCTCCTTTATCAGGCTGTACATCCTGCTCCTTATTATCAGTGCAATGAACTCGATGAAGAACTTGGTGTCAGTGCTCTCCGCCCCCTGCACCCTCATGGTCCTTGACCCCAGGAAGGACTTGTCCGCCGAGAACAGCTTCTCCGATGCATCCCTCCCCTTGTAGAGGAGCAGTGCGTCCCTTGCATCCATGGACTCTGTTGTCACTATGCAGAAATATCCGCATCGTCTCAATCTCTCTCCTATCGCCTTGTCGTTCTCAGAAAACGCCACAAGCTCACCCTTCTTGTTGTATGCCAGGTCATATAGGGATTCCATCTCGCCTGTGGGGTTGAATGTGGCGCCCAGCTGCTTCTCCAGGAATGCGGAGAGCATCTTGAGCCTGGACTCAAGGCATCTTCTTTCCGAAGCCATTTTTTCCGGACTGAAGTATGCATGCACGTACCTGTCCTTTCCGTCGGAGGCGAAGATCCTTCTCTTAACCGTTTTTCCATAAAGGAAATACTCAGGTATCGAGCACTTCCTGTCGGTCTCGAAGGTTCCGTAGAGTTCGTCGACCGCGGAGGCGGCGATCTTCTTGCAGCCCTTCATCATGATCACCAGGGAGTACCCCATCCTGTCGGCATAGGCTATGTTGTCCTCTGAGAAATATCCCCTGTCCAGGACAAGGCCGATGTGCTTGTACCCCATCCCATCGAGCCTGTCTACGAATGACCTGAACTGGGCCATGTCGTTTATGGAGCCGGGGTACTCCTCATAGAAGAGGGGGACGCTGTTGGTCTCGTCATAGGCTACGCTGAGATTGACGATCTCCTTCCCGTTGTCGCACTTAGGCTTGCCGAACTCGGCGAAGTCGATGTCTCCGGCCTGGCAGTTCTTGTTCGTGGAGTCATATGAGATGTATATCCTCCCTGCCTTGTTCCTCTTTTCGTTCCAGTCCCTGAGGAATCCAAGCCTCATGTCGGGTGTGACCGACTTGAGGAACCTGCAGATCTTCTCGTCGGATGCAATCCTCATCCCCTCGGAGAACAACGGGTGCCTGCTGGCATAGGCGGGGTAGTGCTGGGCGGCGTTGTCTTCGGTGATTATGGAGAAGGACGCCAGGTCCAGGACAAGGCCCGCATCCTTGCCGAAATGCCTCCCCAGCGTCTCAGGAAGGCCGTACCCGTTCGCCACCTCCTCTATGACGGCAAAGGCTCCAGCCTCGACCAGGGAGGAACGCTCCGCACTTTCCCTGACTTCAGGGGGAGTGACGTTGAAGTACCTGTAGTATGAATCGTTCGGAATCATATATCCTTCGTCGTCAGGGCACCTGGTCCCGATCACAACCCTCTTCGGGACATTGTACCTCTTCTCCTTGTTGTACACCCTGTCGTACTCGTAGAGCACATAGACTGAGCCTCCCTTCTTCTTGAAGGTGATCTTTCCCGGGGCGTTCGGAATGGGGACTTTCTTAGTGTAATGCATGCCTTCTCCTTAAGTTTAACGGTTACACTCAAATAATATCACACTATATCCCCCAGAAGCAAGTGCCTGGGTCGATTTTTCTTTATTTATTTTCTTGTTGTTTAAGGAGATGCCAGAGCATCTTGCTTGGCCTCATGAATTTGAGTGGTACTATGCTGAAAAGCTAACA
>JBJEBV010000057.1:0-2979 GCA_051870395.1 Candidatus Cryptobacteroides sp.
TGACAGAGTTTGGGCTGGATTGGCCTGATTGGATAGAAAGTGAAAGCGGTCTGCCAGGTGACCGCTTCTCAATATCCCACATCAACTACTTCTCCTTAACCAGCACAAAGTTGTCATTCGCATGCGTCAACCCCTGACTCTTCAGATACCACAACGTGCCGGTATTGACATTCATCAGATAGACAGTAGTGGATGACATCACGAGCTGATAGTTCACCTTCCCGGCCACGGTTGTATCATCTTCAGATGCCTCTCGACTCAGCTTGACGTACTTCTCATTCCCAAGGAAAAGCACCTCGCCGGTCTCCTTGTTGATACGGAACATGTAAACATCCGAATCCGCCATTGCTACAATCTCATACATAGGGCCGTCAAGGCTCGACTTCACGGCCGCTGCGGGCGAAGGATAATCTGTTGACGGTGCTATACCCGACGAAGTCTGAGCGAACGCCGAAGCACTCAGCATCAGCCCAACCAAAGCAGATATAAACACTCTCATATTTCTTCAATTCTTTTGATCATACATTTGCAAAAAACACACCGAAAAGAGCCCGCTCATCACTCCGCCTTTAACGATTCCACCGGATTGGCGCGGGCGATGCGGAGGCAGTTCAGCACCACTACGCCCAGCACGATGGTGAGCACCAGGAGGGCACCACCAATGAAGTAGAGCGGATGCAGAGACACTTTCTCCGCAAACTGTTCCAGCCACTTGCGGGCCACGAAGTAGGCGGCGATGCAGGCGATGACGGCCATCACGGCGGACAGTTTCATGATGTCCTTGGCGAACACGCTCAGGATGTCACTGGTAGTGGCACCGTTGATCTTGCGCACGGCCATTTCCTTCGACCTCCGCAGGCTCTCATCGCGGATAAAGCCGATGAGGCCCAGGAGTGCAATCAAGAGACTAAACACGGCGCCGATAGCCATCGTATTGCGCATCTTCTTACTGTCGGCATAGGCGGCACGCATCTCTTCCTCGTAAGAAACGATGTTGATTTCCTTATCAGGCAGCGCCTCGTTCAAAGCTCCGCGCACATTCTCCAGCGCTTCTGGACTCACCTTGAACAGGATATGCGGCATCCAGGAACTCATCGAGCCAATCTCGCCGTAGAACAGGGCACTCGGACGTCCGTCCACTCCCTGCAGGTTGCCGATGAGATAGCTCTTGTACACGCCGGAAATGGTGAAATAACCCTTATCCATCATACCATCCTTGCCGTGTCCAGTAATGAACACCTGCTTGCCAACCGCTCCGTCGTTCCAGTCTGTGAACTCGGCCATCTTCCGGACAAACTTCTCATCCACAACCACTTCGCTGGAATCCCTAGGCGCCCGGCCTTCAAGAAAGCGGATGCCCATCAGGTCATAGAATTCAGGCGAACAGTCGTACTGGTCGGCAATATTGAACAGTTCACGGTCATCTTCCGGCAGGGAAACATTGTCTCCGTTGGATCCCATATACGGCAGGTTGTAGGTGGCGGCAACGCCACTCACCTCAGGAAGGCGCTTGAGCGTTTCCACGGCCCGGACTTGTGCCTGACGGTCTCCGTCGAACAGGTCGAAGTAGTACAGGTTCTTGTAGTCATAACCGGTGTCGGCATTGGACACCTTCTGGTACTGCCGGCCTATGATGAGCATCATCACCACCAGGAACACGTTGATGAGCACCTGCACGCCCAACAGAACGAGCTTCCAGTGACGGGAATTCTCCGTATAGTTCTTCAGGGCAGCGTAAACCGGAATCCGCTGATACAGTTCTGCAGGAACGACGATGGATATGCCAAGCACGAATAGCAGGACCGCCGCGATGGCCATGATACTCTTGGACACCAGCAGCGTCTGGAAAGGGACACCCAGCAGGTTCTCTACAATGCCACGACCGGCAAAGATGATTATTGCGGCTATGACTAAGGAAAGAACTATATGCAGCAGAGCCTCCTTCGTCAGCATTCCGTAGATGTGCTTACCCTCAGCGCCGTAGCACTTCCGGACTCCCACTTCCTTGGAACGCTTCACCATGGAGGAGATTACGATGAGGATATAGTTCAGCAAGCTGATGATTATCAGCAGCGCAGCTACAATCGACAGCAGAATCACCTGCGTCTTTACCTCCGGGGAGGAAGTATGCATCTTACTGAAGGGCTTCAGGAAATACTTGAGGCTTGTTCCCTGCGCCTCGATTTGTTCAAGCGGCTGGTGCGCCTCCTGCATCTTGCGGATGGCCTCGGTAAGGGTATTCGGATCAATTCCGGGCATCAACTTCACATAGCCCTTATAGCGGTCATTACCCAGCCAGTTGTCGGTGCTCTGCTTGCCGTAGGTCTCCATCGAAAGCAGGATGTCGTAATCCAGGCTGCCGTTTTTCGGGAAGTCCTCAAAGACGCCTTCGATGGTCAGCTTCAAGCCGTCCATATCAGCATTGGCAATCTGCTTGCCGATGACGCCGCTTACGTCATGCCCGGCCTGACCGGGCATCTCGTCCACCAACTTCTCGGCGAAGCTGCGGCTCACCATCACACAGCCCCATTTGCTCAAAGCCTGCTCCGGATCGCCTGCCAGAATCGGCCTGTCGAACACCTTGAAAAAGCAGGTATCGGCACAGACCAGGGTGGCCTTCAGTTTATTTCCATTCTCATCCAGGTAAGTATCCCCGTTGAAAACATATGTCGTGCGCGTACCTGCCTCGACGCCAGGGACTTCTTCCATAAAGCCCACAGCTACGGCCCCGCTCACTTGCCCATAATCGTGTTCGTCCCCTTGCTGCGAGTACCAGGTGCGAATCGTGTACACCCGATCGATGTCCTTGTAGAAGCTGTCGTAACTCAGCTCGAAGAACACCTTGGCAATGAGCACGATACCCACAGCCAACCCGATGCCCAGGGAGAGGACTTTGATTAGAATATCTGAGTATTTATTCATGTCTTAAAAATTTCATAGAAAGTATTTATGGTTAAGCCCTGACGGACTTTTCCTCCT
>JBJEBV010000057.1:3079-11646 GCA_051870395.1 Candidatus Cryptobacteroides sp.
TCGCGCCTCGGCAATTCAAGCAAGGCTTGATTGCGCTCGGCTTGGCGTCGGTTAAGCCCTGACGGACTTTTCCTCCTTCGCGCCTCGGCAATTCAAGCAAGGCTTGATTGCGCTCGGCTTGGCGTCGGTTAACCGCTTATGAAAGCCTACTCCTTCTTCAGTTCAATCGCCGGATTGGTCTTTGCTGCCTTCAATGTCTGCCATAGCACGGTACCAAAGGCGATGGCCAGTGAAATGATGACCGCCACCACAAAGACCCAGCCGTAGTTCTCAACACGGTACGCAAACCGCTCCAGATACACTCTTGCGGCCCAGACGGCCAGCGGGATACCGATGGCGCAAGCAATGCCGGTCAAAACCATATAGCTACGGACGTTCCTCCATGTCTCGTGCGTTACATCAGAGCCAAAAACCTTCCTCACGGCAATCTGTTTGGTGTTCTCATCGGCGAAGTAAGTACTCATAGCCAGCAGGCCCAGAAGGGAAATTAACACTGCAAGAACCGCAAAGAGTTCCACCAGCCGCAGGGTCCTCCGCACAGGGGCCAGCATTTTCCTGTTGATGTCGCGCACAAAACCATACCGCCAGGCGGGTTCCTCCACGCCGGAGGTCTCCAGCCGGTATTCCCGGTATGCCTGACGAATGGCTTCATCGTAGGACTTGTCCTCCCCAGTAGTGCCGATCAGCAGACAGTTCGAATACCTCAGTTCTTCTGCACGTGTAACGATGACTCCGCCAGTTGTGTTGCTTATGCCATCTGAGGCGGGTCTTGTGGGAAAGTCCGTCACCACACCGCCAATGAACTCCGGTTGAACACCATTCATATTGATTCTCCTTGGGAACACTGTGGATGTGTCCGATACCGCAGCGGCATTGAAGGCACTGCGGCTCATCCAAAGCGAATGCGTCAGCGGATGCCCGAAATCCTCTTCTATTTCCAGTCCCAGAAGTCTGAAATAGGTGGAATCGCACATGATGAGAGGCATATCTACGCTATGCTCAGTGTCCACCCTGATACCCATTGTCATATTTATAATGCCAGGAATACCGCGCCCTACGCCTGCCCTTGTTACAAAAGGCAATGCCTCCACCTTGTCCTTGAAAAGCTTCATCATATCATAGTCGCGGGCAGAATACTCAATGTAATAGAGATTCTCCGTAGCAGCGTGCATCGGCCGGGTAAGCATGTGGCGCATCTGCACTTCCATCACCAGCGCTAAGGCAATCAGGAAGACCGACAGGACATTCTGCACTATGATGAATACCTTGCTCAGTACCATTTTGTTACGGCGCCGGAGCGTGCCTTTGATTACGTCAATGGGCTGATAACGAGATGCCGCGACAGCCGGAAGGAGCCCGTTGATAACACCCAGAATCAGAATGCCGGCGATATACGCTAGGATATACCCCGGTGTCATCATGAAGGACAGCCTCACGCTGGTGTCTCCCATGCCCAGCATCAACTCGTCCGGGTCGCTGGTGGAAACCAGGCTGTTCATCATCGGGACCAGAAGATCGGCCAGCAGCAGCGCCGCCCCAAAGCATACGGCGGTAAAGGCCACGGATTCGCCGATGTACTTCCACAGGATTCCGCTTTTGTCGGCTCCCAGCAGGCGCCGGGTGGCCATTTCCTTGGCCCGTTTGCCTGTAAGCGCGAGGCTCAGGTTTACATAGTTGAAGATTGCCGATAAGAGGAGCAGCAGAACAACCACCGTCAGGAGCCTGAGCATCTGGGCGTTGCCTTGCCTGGTAAGCCCGTTGCTGTTCCCTGTGGCAAAGAAGGCTTCGTCCATCCGGTAAGCTTTCCATGAATCCACCTTCTCTGCGCTCCAGATGGGATCGTAGTTCTTATGCAGCAGCGCACTCACTTTGGCCCTCACATCGTCGGGATCCGCATCTTCGCGGACGCGGAACCAGGTAGTGTAGTTGCCGATACTGCCAAAGTTCCGCTCCTGCTCAGCGACCCAAGTTCCCGAAATGTGCGTAATGATGTCATAGGGCATAAAGAAGGTGCCGTCGAAATCGGCAAAGATGCCTTTGATAGTCCGATCCGATTCATCAACATGGATAGTGTTGCCGATAAGGCTCCCTCCATCCTTCGATAGTTTTCTGGCCAGGGATTCGCTGATGAGGACGTCGTCCTTGCCCAAGAAGCCCTCCAGGCTTCCTTCCACCAAACGATATTCCGGGAACACCTTGAAGAAGTCGGCATCGGCCTCCATAACGGCGCACTGGAGCAACTGGTTGCCTTCCCGGATGAGCGGCTGCCACAGCATGGCGGCGCGGGTCGCCGCCTCCACTTCAGGGATATTCATCTCCAGCTCTTCTTTGTCCCAATAGGTCAGCCCCAAGAACTCGTCGCTACCCAGCACAAACGTGCGCTTCCACTGCGGCGACTCGTGCGCCACCTCGTACTGCTGCACCACATAGCTGCCAATCAGGATCACAAACGCCAGGCTCACGGCCAGCCCCACCGCCTCTATGGCGGTGTAGAGTTTATTACGGGATAGGAATTTTAAGTATGATTTCATTAAAGCTCGTTCTTTACATCACTGACTATCTGACCGTCAAACAGGTCAATTGTCCTCTGGGCCTGTGCCGCATCCTTCTGGGAGTGGGTCACCATCACGATGGTTGTGCCTTCCTGGTTGAGTTCCTTCAGCAGGTCCATAACCTCCTTGCCATTCTTGGAGTCGAGGTTACCGGTAGGCTCATCCGCGAGGATCAGCTTCGGTCCAGCCACCACGGCACGGGCGATGGCCACGCGCTGCTGCTGACCGCCGGAGAGCTGCTGCGGGAAGTGCTGGGAGCGGTGGCTGATGTTCATGCGCTTCATCATCTCGGTGACGCGAGCCCTGCGTTCCGAAGACGGAATGTCAAGATAACGCAGCGGCAGCTCGATATTCTCATACACATTGAGTTCGTCAATAAGGTTGAAGCTCTGGAACACAAAGCCGATGTTGCCCTTGCGGAACTTGGTGCGGTCCTTCTCCTTGAGCTTCGCCACCTCGGTGCCCAGAAGTTCATAGGAGCCGCTGGTCGGATTGTCCAGCAAGCCCAGGATATTGAGGAGCGTGGACTTGCCGCAGCCTGAAGGGCCCATGATGGCGACGAACTCGCCGTCCTTGATTTCGAATGATACACCATTGAGAGCAGTTGTCTCGATTTCTTCCGTCCGGAAGATTTTGGAAAGGTTGGAAACTTTAATCATAATGTATTGTCTTTCAATCATTTATTCTATTCTTTATTCAATGCCTCGGCTGGATTTGTCCGGGCGGTCTTGAGGTAGTGATACAGCACCACGGCGGCGCATAGCAGCCCCACAATCATCAGCGCCAGCAGGAACACCGACGGCATGAAGCCCACCCGGTGCGCGAACTGCTGCAGATAGTATCGCACTACCAGCCAACCGATGGGCGCCGCAATCAAATAACAGATTACTACCGTCCTCAGATACAGCATCAGGCCTTCGCTGGTAATCTGGCCCATGTCGGCCCCGAATACACGCTTTACGGAAATCTCCATCCGCTTGTACTGCACGTCCATCAGCACCTGGCCCCAGATGCCCACCAGCGACAGCAGCACCGCCAGCAGGGAGAACAGCCACACGGCCAGCCGCAGGCGCTCCTCGCCGCTGTACAGGTTCTTGCCGATGGCATCGTAGAACTGAACCTCGAACGGCATCGTAGGATCCATCTCTTTCAGTACGTCCTGGATTTTCGCCACGGCGGCAATCCTGTCAGTTCCTTCGGACAGGCGGATATATGTGAAAGGCATTGCACCCACCCAGCTGGGCTCTACAACCTGCATTCCAACCGGAGAATCGGCCTTGCGCATGGAGGTGATGTTCATCTCTTTCACAAACCCTACAACCGGAGCATTCGGACCGAGACCATCAGGGTACACTTTCAGTTCGGCGCCCCGGGCTTTCAGATCCCGGGTAAGAAGGATCGAGCCATAGTCACCCTCATGGAAATTCCGGCCTTCTGTCACCTCCAGTCCAAGCACCTGCGGAAGATTCCAGCTGCAATACAACAAACTCAGAGAAACATCTCCGTCTCCAAAATCACAGCCCTGAGTAGAATAGGCATCCGCCCCTCCTATCAGCTCCATCGCATAGGCGACGTCCTCCACTTCTGGAATCTGCCGGAGCTGGTCTCTCAGCCACTCGGATTTATTACGGCTATTATCTCCGCCGATATTCAGCACTGCGAGATTATTCTTGTCATAGCCGCAGGGATACTCCTGCATGAACTTGCTCTGCCGCTGGACAAACAGCACGAAGATGAGCAGCGCCGTGGAAATCACGAACTGGACGCCCACAAGGACACTCCGCAGTGTCTTTCCGGACGCTGAAAGTCCATAATTACCCTTGAGGATCATCGCCGGCTGGCCCGAAGTGGAATAGATACCCGGCCAGATGCCTGCAATAACACCGGTGGCCACGGCTACCGTCCCGACGAACAGCAGCAGTCCCCAATGCTTGCCGAAGGAGAAAGACTGCATCAGCACACCTCCTGTCAGCAAAGCATCAGAAACCGGGCCCAGCAGTAGTGAGGCCACCACATAGGCGCAGATGCACCATGTCACCGCCTCCGCTACCACCTGGGTACGCAGCCGCCGGGTAGATGCCCCCAGAATCTTCTGCAGGTTCACGCTCCTGATACGCAGCGGCGTCAGCGCCACATAGAAATTGGTAAAGTTGATCAGACCGATGCCCAGAATCAGGATAGCAATCGCAATGAACAGAAGCAGTTGCGAACGGCTGCCACTCTTATAGATATTGCCTTCATTCCGGAAGTAGATACTTGTAAGCGGCACCAGTTCAATGGGCGTAAGCCAGTCTCCATGCGGTGCGAAGTCAAAATGAGTGTTGAATTCGTCGGCCACCGCCTGCGAATTGCCGGCATCATCCAGCAGTAGATAACAGACGAAGTTGGCTCCGCCGTAACTTCCTTTCTGGAGATCTCCGACGGTCAGGTACAGGTCATTCCCCAGCTGCGTATTCGTCGGAAAATCTTCATACACGCCCGTCACCGTGATTTCCCGAGGCAGTTCCATATATATATTTGGTATCTGTTTTCAGGAGCTTGCCTGTCGCACGCTCTCCGGGGAAAAGGTTTTCCGCCAGCGACCGTGGGATGATGACGGAATTTGGCCCCTCCAGCGCATGGGAATCGCCCTCTATCATCTTGATGCCGAACACGTCGATAAATTGCTCCGACACGAAGATCAGGTCCCGCTTGTAACCAACAGGGGCATTCCCGTTCTCTGCCACGGAAAAATAGATTTCCCCGATAAAAGGCATCACCGTGCATCCCGCCTCAATATGGGAGGACGAGCCGATGATATCATCGGCAAAGCCTCGCGGCAGGATATTCCTGAACAGCGATTCATCACCTTTCTTATCGGCCCGGAAAACCCGGTCGGACGTCGGATGGCACTTGTCAAAAGACAGCTCATAATCCGCCTGCAGGAATATCAGGGCGAAGGCCAGCAGCGCCGCCACCAGTCCCGTGAAGTTCAGGACCACCGCAACAGGATACCGGCGGATGAGGCTCTTTAAATTTCGTAGAATCATATCACATTCGTCATCCCAGTTGGACCGGGATTATCAACATTATTCTTTTTTCAATTCAATTGCCGGATTCGTCTTTGCCGCCTTAAATACCTGCCAGATGACAGAGACAAACGCGATAAGCCCGGTGAGCAGCACGGCCACCACGAAAATCCACCAATAGCCTTCCAGCCTGTAAATGAAATCTTTGAGGTATTCCTGCGCGGCATAGACCGCAATCGGGATGCCGATGACGCAGGCAATCCCTACCAGCACCATGTATTCACGTATCGTTCTCTGCGCCTCCGTGTCCACCGTTCCCCCGAAAACTTTCCGCACGGCAATGTCGCGGCTCTTTTCATCAGCATAATAGGTACTCATGGCTACCAGACCAAGGAGGGCGATAATAATAGACAGGAGCATAAAAATCTCCACCAGACGCATGTTGTTGCGCGCTGGTTTCCATGCCTCGGCGATGTTCTCGTCAACCCAGAAAGCTAAGCTGCCGTAGATCTGCTTGCCCTTGATGGAGTTATCGTAAGCTTCCATGATCTGCGCTTTCGCTGCTTTCCGGTCCGGGGTGGTTTCTATGACCCACCCGGCGAAAGGGATGTCTTCAGAGCGCATCAGCGAAACGATGGCATAGTCTTCTTCCCCAATATTGGCATTATTCGTCAGGAAAGATTTGAAAACGCCGGCAACCTGTTCGCAGCCCTTCGTCCGTCTGCTCAGCGTACCGCTGATGTCATGATAGTCCGAGTCAAAGCCGGTTGCGGCAAAAGTCTTGTCCGAGAACCAGACGCTATTGAACTGCGGGGCATGGAAGTCTTCCAGAATCTCAAATCCAAACATCGAAAATGCAGTACTGTCCATCCTGATCAGTTTGTAAAGGATGTCCTGACCATCCCGGGTGGTGCTGTACTGGCCCATATTGATACTGCCAGGCACTCCGGAACTTCTTCCGATCCGTCTTACGCAAGGGAGTGCCTCAAGGGCATCTTTCAAAGGGGCATTGTCTTCACCTGAAAAATCTTTGAGAAAGAAGATGTTCTCGATGCTGCAGTTCATCGGCCGCTCCTGTGTCTTATGCATCTGCGCCTCCATCGTGATGGAGAGCGCAATCAGGATGACCGCCAGCGCATTCTGCAGCACGATGAATACCTTGCTGAATAGCATTTTGCTTCGGCGCCGGTATCCACCTTTCATTACATCCACGGGGTTATAGCGGCCCGACATCATGGCCGGGAAGATACCGCAGAGCACTCCCACAAGCAGAATGACGACGATATATGCAAATACATAACCAGGAGACCAGATGATTTTAATCGGGATATCCGGATTGTTCAAAAGCACATTCATAGCCGGGCAGAAGGCTTCTGCAAGCAATAGACCGGCCGCAAAGCATACTGCGGTAAACGCGATGGATTCGGCCACGTACTTCCAGATAATGCCGGCCCTTGATGCTCCGGACAATTGCCTCACGGCCATTTCCTTTGCCCTCTTTCCGGTGAGAGCGACAGACAGGTTGATGTAGTTCAGAATGGCCGAAAGGAGGAGCAGAAGCCCAACCAGCATCAGAATTCTGAGTGTCGCTTTGTCTCCATGTCTGAAAAACCCCTCCGTCTCCTTGAAAAACAATTCATCATATCGAGAGAGTTCCAGATGTTCAAAGAAAGATTGCCCATAAATACTTGAATATACATCCTTGCAAACACTCTCAAGTTTATCATATAGCTCTTTTCTGTCAGTTTCCGGCCGGACCTTGATCAGTGTGACCGTACTGCCGTAATTATCGAATGGCTTCCACTCGTCTTTGTAAACAGCAGCATTGAGGAATATATCATAAGGCTTGATGACCGTACCTTTAAGGTCCTCCAATATGGCACCCACCACATAGCTGCTCCCAGTGATGTCAAGAGCTTCACCTACCGAAAGGTTGTGCTTTCTGGCAAAAGAGGCTGAAAGAATGGCATTGTTCGGAACTGAAAGCACATCTGCTGAGCCTTCCACAAAGCGAAACTGAGGACATATCTCAAAGAACTCCGGCTCTACGCCAACGCTTTCTGCCTCCGTATTCTCTCCCCGAATGACAGGATGTACCACTACATTGCACATCCTGGAAACGGACTCGATTTCCGGAATGTCCCCAATGGCATCAGGGAAACCGTATGTCAGCGCAGGGAATCCCGGTGTTCCAGGCACATAGACTCTTTCCCGGTCCGGATTCTCCCATGTCACGGCATATTGCTGCCATACATAGGAACCTATGATGATCACAAACGCCAGGCTCACGGCCAGTCCCACCGCCTCAATGGCGGTGTAGAGCTTATTGCGGGATAGGAATTTTAAGTATGATTTCATTAAAGCTCGTTCTTTACATCACTTACTATCTGTCCGTCAAACAGGTCAATTGTCCTTTGGGCCTGAGCTGCATCTTTCTGGGAGTGCGTTACCATCACAATGGTGGTGCCTTCCTGGTTGAGTTCCTTCAGCAGGTCCATGACTTCCTTGCCATTCTTGGAATCCAGGTTACCGGTGGGTTCATCGGCGAGAATCAGCTTCGGGCCGGCTACCACGGCACGGGCAATGGCCACCCTCTGCTGCTGACCGCCGGAGAGCTGCTGAGGGAAGTGCTTTGCACGGTGGCTGATGTTCATGCGCTTCATCATCTCGGTGACGCGAGCCTTGCGTTCAGAAGACGGAATGTCAAGATAGCGCAGCGGCAGTTCGATGTTCTCATACACATTGAGTTCATCAATCAGGTTGAAGCTTTGGAACACGAAGCCGATATTTCCTTTGCGGAACTTGGTACGCTCCTTCTCCTTGAGGTTTGCCACCTCGGTGCCCAGAAGTTCATAGGAACCGCTGGTCGGATTGTCCAGCAAGCCAAGGATATTGAGGAGCGTGGACTTGCCGCAGCCCGAAGGGCCCATGATTGCCACGAACTCGCCGTCTTTGATTTCAAATGATACGCCTGAAAGGGCGGTTGTTTCGATTTCTTCTGTGCGGA
>JBJEBV010000058.1:0-42992 GCA_051870395.1 Candidatus Cryptobacteroides sp.
ATCCTTTCAATAATTTTCTATGGTAGGTCATCAAAATCGAAAAAAATAGTATATTTACGCCGTTTAAAATAATTAGGTAATATGAAAATGACAAGGAAAATTGCCGCATTGCTGCTTGCAGCGACATCAATGCTCACAGTAATAAGCTGTGATTCAAATGATTCAGAAGAAGGAACAAAGACAGATGAGACAGTCGAAATACAGTTGGGGAATATTACGATATCTGAAAACGGCGCTACAGTTACGGGAACCCTGAAAGTAGGAAAAGATGTGCCTGCAAGCACTGCTATAGGGATTGAATACTCAGCAAACGAGGCTTTCCCAGTGAATGACAGGACCAAAATGAAGGTCAATGCTGACAGCGAGGGTAAATTCAGCATCGAAATCAAGAATCTCGAAAGCGACAAGGACTATTTCGTAAGGACCTACGTCTGCAAGGACGGCAAAAACTACGACTACGGTACTCCACAGAAATTCCACACGAACAAAGCCTCTACCGGAGGTGGAGATCAAGGAGGGGATGATAATCCGGGAGAGAACAATGTTAGCGTATCAATCGAAAAAATTGAAGGCTATGTATCAGGTATTCATATCACTGTATCGGCGAGCGAGAACCCTGAAGGAGCTAAATTCGGTCTTCAGGTAAGTTCAGACCCAGATTTCGATGCAATGTATACAATGGAATCAGCATTCACACCTGATGCCAGTCTCAAGTCATCATTGACCGTGCAGAATCTTACAGTAGGTGCAACTTATTATACCAGAGCATATTGCACACTGAACAGCAAGACCAACTGGTCACAGGCAAGTTCGTTCACAGTGCAGCCTGACCCGGTTTCATCGACAGTTGGCATCAGTGAACCATATATCCATCAGATAAGCCCTCGTGGCACTATCGGAGCTGACATAACCTGGCCTGAGGACATGACAGGATACACATTCGGGGTTCAAATAAGCAAAACCGAAAACTTCGAATACAATGTATTTGAAGGAACATATAGCCAGGGCAATACTGACTTAAGTGGAAAATATAGCATAGCTTATCCGACGTTGCTCTCTCCATCGACGACTTACTACGCAAGGAACTATATGGATGAGAAAGGAGCTATTACATATAGTAAAACAGTAAGTTTTACAACCGAAGACCTTCCTGTCGCAAGCAAAAAGGAATCAGTGACTAAAAATACAGCGACTATTACAGTAATAGTAAGCAGTTACGAGTGGATATCACTCTTGACCCAGCCAACCTACACTGAAGAAATGAAATACGGTATTGAAATAAGTACTGACGGGACTAATTTCAGCAATAAAGTTGTTGATATTGATAGTATTATAATGACAAACAGTTGGGATGGTTATGCAGGCACAATTACTACCGAAGAAGTACTGACACCGAATACAAAGTACTATTTCCGTGCATTCTACACGATGAACGGCGGTGCAAGAATCTATCAGGCAACGAACGCAGGAAACTTCACCACCGCTGCTGAATAAATGAAATCCATAAAACTAAATAAGGGAACCGGAATTCCGGTTCCCTTATTTAGTTTTATAATCAACGACTTATTCGCTAAACTTAGCTGCGAGGAACTCGCGGTTGAGACGAGCGATATGCTCAACTGAAATACCCTTAGGGCATTCCATCTCGCAAGCCCTGGTATTAGTACAGTTACCGAAGCCGAGTTCATCCATCTTGGCTACCATCGCACGGGCGCGTTTTGCGGCCTCAGGACGGCCTTGTGGAAGCAGGGCGAGGGAACTTACCCTAGCGGCTACAAAAAGCATTGCAGAGCCGTTTTTACAGGTAGCTACACAAGCACCGCAACCAACGCAAGCGGCAGCATCCATACTCTCCTCAGCCTTGTCGTGAGGAATGAGAAGATTATTGGCATCCTGGGCTGAACCGGTCCTAACTGAAATGAAACCTCCGGCCTGGAGAATCTTGTCGAACGCTCCCCTGTCGACTACGAGGTCCTTGATTACAGGGAAAGCAGCACTCTTCCAAGGCTCTACAGTAATTGTAGCCTCATTCTTGAAGTGACGCATAAAGAGCTGGCAGGTAGTAACCTGGTCGTCCGGTCCGTGTGCGCGTCCGTCAATGTAGAGAGAACAAGCACCGCATATACCCTCACGGCAATCGTGGTCGAAAGAAACAGGGCCGAGAGACTCACATCCCCTGTCCACGGCAACCGGGTCCTCACCCTTTCTTACGAGCTGCTCATTGAGAATGTCGAGCATTTCGAGGAATGATGCATCCTCCTCGATACCCTCGATACGGTAGTCAACCAGCTTTCCTGGCTCGTGGGCGTTTTTCTGACGCCATATTTTTAAATTGAAATTCATATCAAATTAGTCTTTATAGTTTCTGGTTGCCACGTGAATGTTCTCATATACAAGAGGTTCCTTGTGGAGCTCAGGCTCATTGCCCTCTCCCTTGTACTCCCAGGCAGCTACATACATGTAGTTCTCATCGTCCCTCTTGGCCTCTCCTTCCGGAGTCTGGCTTTCCTCGCGGAAATGACCGCCGCAGGACTCGTTCCTGTTGAGAGCGTCCTTGGCCATGAGTTCGCCAATGTCGAAGAAATCAACAAGCCTGAGAGCCTTCTCGAGCTCCTGGTTGAACTCATACTGTGAACCGGTAACCCTGACAGTCTTCCAGAACTCTTTGCGAAGATCCTGAATCATCTTGATACCCTCCTTGAGACCTTCTGCAGTACGCGCCATACCTACGTGATCCCACATAATCTGGCCAAGTCTCTTGTGAATTGCATCTACAGGCTCAGTACCCTTGACAGCGAAAAGTTTGTCAATGCGCTCCTGGACGGCCTTCTCGGCAGCGTCAAACTCAGGTGCAGAAGTATCGGTCTTAGGCTCTGCGAACTTGTGTGAGAGATAGTCCCCGATGGTGACAGGAAGGATGAAATAACCGTCTGCAAGACCCTGCATAAGGGCAGATGCACCGAGACGGTTTCCACCGTGGTCTGAGAAATTGGCCTCACCGATAGCATAGAGACCAGGAACAGTAGTCTGGAGGTCGTAGTCAACCCAGATACCACCCATGGTGTAGTGGATTGCAGGGTAAATCATCATTGGCTCTTCCCAAGGTGAAGAAGCAGTAATCTTCTCATACATCTGGAAGAGGTTTCCGTATCTCTCCTCTACAGCCTTGTGTCCAAGACGCTGTATAGCATCCTTGAAGTCAAGGAATACGGCCAGTCCGGTCTCATTGACACCCTTGCCCTTCTTGCACTCTACATAAGCGGCACGGGAAGCGACATCACGAGGAACGAGGTTACCGAATGCAGGATATCTGCGCTCGAGATAATAATCCCTGTCCTCCTCAGGTATCTGTGAAGGCTTGATTTCACCCTTGCGGAGCTTCTGTACATCCTCATCCTTCTTAGGAACCCATACACGGCCGTCGTTACGGAGCGACTCTGACATGAGGGTCAGCTTGCACTGCTGTTCTCCGTGAACAGGGATACAGGTAGGGTGAATCTGTGCGAAGCAAGGATTTGCGAAATATGCTCCCCTCTTGTAGCACTGCCAGGCAGCTGAACCATTGCTGTTCATGGCGTTGGTAGAGAGGAAATAAGTACGTCCATAACCGCCGGTTGCGATAACAACGGCGTGTGCACCGAATCTCTCAAGTTTACCGGTTACGAGGTTCCTCGCAATGATACCCTTTGCCTCACCGTTGATGACAACGAGATCGAGCATCTCGTAACGAGGATAGCTTGTAACGGTGCCGGCTGCAATCTGCCTGTTGAGGGCAGCGTATGCACCGAGAAGGAGCTGCTGTCCGGTTTGCCCGCGGGCATAGAACGTACGGCTAACCTGCACGCCACCGAAAGAACGGTTTGCGAGGTATCCGCCATACTCCCTTGCGAAAGGAATACCCTGGGCCACGCACTGGTCAATGATGGCTGCGCTCACCTCTGCGAGACGATAGACATTAGCCTCTCTTGCGCGGTAGTCACCACCCTTGATGGTGTCATAGAAGAGACGGTAAACAGAGTCATTGTCATTCTGGTAATTCTTGGCAGCATTGATACCACCCTGGGCAGCAATGGAGTGCGCCCTTCTTGGGGAATCGCTGATGCAGAAAACCTTGACATTGTAACCGAGTTCGCCGAGAGTAGCGGCAGCAGACGCTCCACCGAGACCGGTTCCTACTACGATTACTTCAAGTTTCCTTTTGTTGTTAGGACTGACAAGACGAATTTCTGACTTACGTTTGGTCCATTTTTCGGCCAAAGGTCCGTCAGGAATCTTAGAGATTAATTTATCGGCCATTGTGAAATTATTATGAAAATTGTACAATTCTATTTCGATTTGCAAGTTTAGTCATTTTTAGCGAATAAACCTTGAAAATGCACGAGTAAAAAGCAAATAAATGTCAAAAAAGATTGCCTTGGATGATTTCCAGCCCTTCATCCCTGCCGGAAGACCTGTCAAAGCCCAGATGAGCATAGGCCTGGTCGGTGGCGATACGGCCTCTCGGAGTACGTTGTATGAAGCCCTCCTTTATAAGGAAAGGCTCATAAACCTCCTCGACTGAGCCCTGGTCCTCCCCCACCGCTGTCGCAATGGTATTCACCCCGACCGGACCGCCGTTGAACTTCGCTATAATAGTGTATAGAATCTTGTTGTCAATCTGGTTTAGTCCCCTCTTGTCAATGTTGAGAGCATCAAGAGCATATCTCGAAATCGGCAGGTCAATATGGCCGTTCCCCTTGACCTGGGCAAAATCCCTCACGCGCCTTAGAAGAGAGTTGGCAATACGCGGAGTACCACGGCTTCGAAGAGCAATCTCCATCGCCGCATCATCGTCAAGCCCGACTCCGAGCAATGCGCTGCTTCGCCTGACAATCTTTACAAGGTCCTGTGCATCATAGTATTCCAATGCGAAATCAATCCCGAACCTGGCTCTCAGCGGAGCCGTGAGAAGACCCTTTCTCGTAGTCGCCCCCACCAATGTAAACGGATTCAGGGCAATCCTGACAGAGCGTGCACCCGGGCCTTTGTCAATGAGAATGTCAATGGCGAACTGCTCCATTGCCGAATAAAGATACTCCTCCACGACAGGTGAAAGACGATGTATCTCGTCTATGAAGAGCACGTCTCCAGTCTCAAGGGATGTCAGGAGCCCGGCCAAATCGCCCGGCTTGTCAAGCACCGGACCAGATGTTATCTTTATATTGACCCCGAGCTCGTGCGCCACAATATTGGCCAGAGTGGTCTTTCCCAGTCCCGGAGGCCCGTGGAATAGCACATGGTCAAGCGGCTCCCCTCTCATGAGGGCGGCCTTGATGAATATTTTCAGATTGGTGACAATCTTCTCCTGACCTGTGAAATCGACCAGTTCGTGTGGGCGGATTATTCCGTCTAAATCCTTATCTTTGTCAGTCCCGGAAGAGTTCGGGGAAACATCAGCAGCCATCGCAGAAACAAATTTATACAAATATAGAGATTTATTTTTAAATAATTGATGTTTCTATTATAGCTGTTGAAATGTTGAAAACAATATAGAAATGATTGATTATCAGATATTTGACATTGTGGAAAATTGTTGATTACCCGTTGGATTACGTGTTGGTCGAATGTTTGGAAAATAATTTGCAAATGTCGTTTCCGCCCTGCATAAGATTTTCCGGCTTATATGAAAGGATGAGTTTTCAATTGATTTCAACATTGTTTTCAACGATAAAAACCGGGGTTATCAACAAGTTTTCAACAGGTTTTCCACATAAAGTCCATATTTCGAGAAAATGGAAAATTCACAGTCTATACAAATCCTGAAGGAGAGGATTGCTTCTGGGAAAGAGGTGTTCTGCTCGGGTCTGTTCCTTTCTGCACGCTGGTTCGCATTGGAAGAAGCGGCAGGACCGGGAGTAAACCTTGTCGTCCTGCCAGACAGGGATTCCGCAGAGTACTGCTCTTCCGATTTATATTCATTGACCGAGGGGGACAGGGTTTTCTATCTCCCTGTTTCGGGAAAATCAGTCGAGAGAAGCAACTACAAGTCTTCGCTCGGAGTCCAGCGTACATCAGCCATCAACAGCATAATGTCCCGGAAGCCGGGCCAGCCTCCCCTGTTTATAGTCACCTGGCCGGAGGCTCTGGAGGAACCCGTGCCTGACAAGACCAGGATAAGCGATGCTGTGCTGACATTGAAGAAAGGCGAGGATATAAGCCGTGATAAAATTATTGAAGTACTTGCTGCACAGAACTTTACACGTGCAGACTTCGTTTCCGCACCAGGTCAGTTCGCAGTCAGGGGCTCCATCATTGACATATTCTCATTCTCTGACAACCATCCTTACCGAATATCATTTTTCGGCGACGAGGTGGAGAATATCAATGTTTTCGACTGCAATACCCAGCTTTCCCGTGAGGTCAGGGAGGAGGCATCCATCTTTCCGGATATCATAGCCGGGGAAGCCGGTGAGGGAGGTATCCCGATTTCGGAAATATTGCCTGAAGATACCCTGATATGGCTGGATTCTTCGGATATGTACAAGGACAGGGAGTTCTTCAGTGGACTTTCTGGCTTCCGGAAGATTTACATTGACACTCCCCTTTCCCGAAAGGATGTGGAGCCGGTGACCTTCAGCATTGCCCCGCAGCCAGTATTCAACAAGAATTTCGAACTCCTCTCCACTGATATATCCACGAAGATGGAGAATGGATACAAAGTGCTGATTTACTGCGAGAGAGAGTCCCAGAGCGAGAGATTGCGCTCGATATTGTCAAGTACAGGCGGCCTGTTTCCGGAGTTTGTCATCGGGAAGAATATCCACAGGGGTTTCATTGACAATGAGACCAAAATCTGCCGCTATACCGACCACGAGATTTTCGACCGCTTCCACAGGGTCAGCATCAGGAGGACGGTGGAGAAGAGCGAACAATTGACACTCAATGACTTGAGCGCATTCAACATTGGCGATTACATTGTCCATATCGACCACGGAGTCGGCATTTTCGGAGGTCTTGTGCGGATGAGAGATGACAAGGGGCGGATGAACGAGGTCGTAAAACTGATGTACAAGGACAATGATGTGGTATTCGTCTCTGTCCACGCTCTCCACAAAATCTCCAAATACAAGTCCAAGGATGCCGCTCCCCCTACTATCAACAAACTGGGATCAAAGACCTGGCAGACCCTGAAGACGAAGGCAAAGACCAAGGTCAAGGACATTGCTAAGGAACTTATATCATTGTACGCCAAGCGGAAAGCCACGGAGGGCTTCGCATATTCGGCCGACACCTATCTTCAGGAGGAACTGGAGTCTTCATTCATGTATGAGGATACACCGGACCAGGAAACGGCCACCAGGGCCATCAAGGCCGACATGGAGGACAAGAGCCCTATGGACAGGCTGGTCTGCGGGGATGTTGGCTTCGGAAAGACTGAACTTGCAGTCAGGGCAGCCTTCAAGGCCGTTGCGGACAACAAGCAGGTTGCTGTACTCGTGCCTACTACAATCTTGGCCTTCCAGCATTACAACACGTTCAAGAACAGGCTCAAGAACTTCCCTTGCAACATTGAGTATGTCAGCAGGATGAGGACAACGAAGGAAATCTCCGAAATCAGGGAAAGGCTTGAGAAGGGGCTTGTAGATATTGTCATAGGCACTCATAAGATTCTTGGCAAGTCGTTCGTATTCAAGGACTTGGGACTTCTTATCATAGATGAGGAACAGAAGTTCGGAGTCAGTGCCAAGGAGCGTCTCAGGCAGATGAAACTGTCCGTGGACACATTGACATTGACTGCGACCCCTATTCCGAGGACATTGCAGTTCTCCCTTCTCGGAGCGAGGGATCTTTCCATTATCAGCACTCCCCCGCCGAACCGCATCCCGGTGCAGACGGAAATAATTCTATTCGACGAGACAGAAATCAGGTCAATAATAAATTACGAACTTGACCGCGGGGGCCAGATATTCTTCCTGCACAACAAGGTTCATGAACTCCAGGGTGTGTATGACATTCTCCACCGACTTGTTCCGGATATGAAAATCTGTGTTGCACACGGTCAGATGGAGGCTGGGGAACTGGAGACCAAGATGCTGGACTTTATGCAGGGTGATTACGATATGTTACTGAGTACTACCATTATAGAGAATGGTATAGATATTCCGAATGCCAATACGATAATCATAAACCAGGCCCAGAATTTCGGACTCAGCGACCTCCACCAGCTCAGGGGACGTGTCGGAAGGTCGAACAAGAAGGCTTTCTGCTACCTGATTGTGCCTCCTCTCACTACCCTTTCTGATGATTCCAGGCGAAGGCTCAAGGCTATCGAGGAGTTCTCCGACCTCGGAAGCGGTTTCAATATTGCAATGCAGGATCTCGATATCCGCGGTGCAGGAAACCTTCTCGGTGCAGAGCAGAGCGGTTTCATTGCCGACATGGGATACGAGACCTACCAGAAGATTCTTTCAGAAGCAATGGATGAACTCGGGGTGGAGACAGGTCTCTCGACCCGCAATGTCAATGAGTCATACGTCGAGGATTGTACCATCGAGACGGATTTGCCGGCTATGATTCCGGATTCATACATTGAGGTACAGTCTGAGAAAATACGTATTTACAAGGAACTCGATTCCATCCGGAAGGACAGCGAACTGGACAAGATGAAGGCCAGGCTTAAAGACCGCTTCGGTCCTGTGCCTGATGAACTTGCGAGGCTGTTTGACATTGTCAGGCTGAGGCATCTAGGAGAAAAACTCGGGTTCGAGAAAATCATTGTCAAGAACGGCATAATGATAGCCTTCTTCATCACCAACCAGATGTCATCATATTACCGCTCGAAGAAATTCTCCGATGTCATAGGCAAAATCGGAGACTGCGGAAGGCTTTTCGAACTCAAGCAGAATGATGCTAAACTCAGGATAATATCGAGAAATATTCATTCCATATCGGAAGCTTGCGCTGTTTTGAGAAAGTTATTGTAAATTTGCAGGGTTTGTCAAATCAATGTCAAATTGGGAAATCTGATAATCGACATAGGTAATACGGCTGTCAAAGCTGCTTTTACAGAGGGAGTTACGCTTGGAAAGACATTCCGGTATCAGGGTGAGAGGGTGAAAAATTTCATTCTTTCTCTTACTGTGCGCGAAAAACCGGAAGTGATGGTCATTTCCTCGGTTTATGAAATCCAGTCCGGAGACGAGGCTGAGTATGCTGCCGTATGCGGCCGCCTGGTAATTCTGGATTCCGCACATACCTCATTTTTCAGTGAGAACAATCTGCCGGAATGGATTTCCCCGGACAGGGCCGCATCCATCATTGCCGTACGGCATCTGTTTAACGGAAAGTCCTGTACCATAATTGATTTCGGTACTACATTGACAGTGGATTTCATTGACAATGAGGGCAGATACGAGGGCGGAAACATCTCGCTCGGATGCCGGACCCGCTTCAAGGCAATCAACCGTTATTCCCGCTCGCTTCCTCTCATTGACACTCCTGTGGACTCCCCCGCTCTCGGCAATTCCCTGGACACTTCCATTTCGTCCGGAATTCTTTCAGGCATAATGTTTGAAATATCGGGCTACGTTTCCGAAAAGCAGGATAATATCATTGTTTTCACGGGGGGCGATGCGAATTTTTTTGCAAAACGGATTAAAAAATCAATATTTGTAATTTGTAATCTTGTGCTGATTGGTTTGGCACTAATTGCTGACGGTTATGTCAATGAAAAAAATTAAGATATTTTTTGCCGTTGTTGCGACGGTTTTGTTTTCCGGCGTTCTGAATGCACAGGACGGTGCGTTCACTTCGTATTCCCCGTACTCTGTGTTCGGAGTAGGAAATATTAGCCGTCAGGGTAATGCCTACACCCTCAGCATGGGTGGCGTTGGAATAGCAACGAGGAATAACCGCTTTATCAATTTTACCAATCCGGCCGCAGTCACTGCGAGGGACACCCTTTCATTCATGCTGGACTTCGGCATTGCCCTGGACAACAGGATTTATGCCCAGGGAGATGTGAAATCAGGCAAGAACCTGTTCAATATCAGCGATTTCGTATTTTCTGTTCCGATTTGGAAGAAGTCTGCCCTTTATGCAGGAATCACTCCGTATTCTTCCCTCGGATATGATTTTTCGCACAATATTACTGACCCTTCCATTATCGGGAATACAGGCAATGTATCATACAGCTGTACCGGATCGGGCGGAATGTACCAGATTTTTGTCGGGGCGGGAGCTACATTCTTCAGGAATCTCTCCATCGGTGCCCAGCTGAACTACTACTTCGGAAACATGTTCAAGAGCACCGGCATGGACTTCGCCTCAAGTTCTTACAGGGATATCAGCAGTGGTTACACTATGAATCTAAGGGCTGTCGGGGGAAAGTTCGGTATCCAGTATGACAAGAGCCTCGGCGGGGGATATTTCCTGACCGCGGGTGCTACCTACAGCACTTCGGCGAAGTTGAAGGGGTATGTCACCGATTACAAGTATGCCAGCATTTCCAGCGTGAGCGATACCCTGCACCACAGCATTGACACTCTCGGAAGGAATTCGAAGGTGAGACTTGCCTCTGAGTACGGCGTGGGCATTGCTTTGCGCAAGGGAGAAAAATGGAGAATAGAGTTCAATTATCTGTGTTCTGACTGGACGGGTACTCATATTGACAATGTCACAGGTTTTTCGAACCAGGGTGAGAATAATTTCTCCACTACATTCTCCCAGTCTTTCAGGGCCGGATTCGAGATTGTCCCGAACAGGAATGATATCAGGTACTATATGAAGAAATGTTCGTACCGGGCTGGATTGTACTATGACAATGATTATTTCAAGGTCAATGGAAACAAGGTTACGTCCTACGGACTTACTCTCGGTATCACATTGCCGGTATTCCGATGGTACAACGGAGTTTCTGTCGGTCTCGATGTAGGAAGGCGGGGAAGCGTGGCTGACGGAATGATACGCGAGACTTACGCATCGATTGCAATAGGTTTCAATATTCATGACATCTGGTTCCAGAAGCCAAAATATGAATAACTTATCTATGAATAATTAAAACTTATGATATTATGAGAAGAATTGCATTTATCGCAGTAACGGCGGTTGTTTTGATGTTCGGAGGAAACAATGTCTTCGCTCAGGGAAAATATGGTGCGGACAGTGCCGAGTGCATCAAGTATCTCTCTTACTACAAGGAGTATTTCAAGAGCAAGAACTATGACGCTGCTCTTCCTAACTGGAGAAAGGCTTACAGGCTTTGCCCTCCTACAGCCAACCAGACCATGCTCATTGACGGTACCACTCTGATGAGAAGGCTCATTACCAAGAATGCTGCCAATGCGGATTACCGCAATGCTCTTGTGGACTCCCTTCTCGAACTCCACAAGGTTCGTGCAGAGTACTACGGGAAGTACAAGGTTACTGCTCTCAATAATATGGCCCTCGACATGGCCAATTATTACAAGGGCGACCCTGAGAAACTTTTCAAGGGTCTCAGCGAGGTGATTGAAGAAAACAAGGAGCAGACCAGGTCCTCAATCCTTCTCATTAACCTCAATGCTGCCGTCCAGCTTTACCAGGATGACAAACTCCAGGCTGATGACATTATCAATATCTACCAGAACAACATGGCCCTTCTTGAGGCTGCTGTTCCGGCTGATGCCAATGCCAAGGAAGAACTTGAGAAGATAAAGGACGACATGGAGAGCCTCTTCATTGCCAGCAAGGTTGCAAGTTGCGAGAAGATTATCGAGGTCTACGGTCCTAGGTATGCTGCTGCAAGTGATGATCTTGCACTCGTGGGAAACATTGTCAAGATGATGAGCGCAGCTGAGAATTGTACTGACAATGACCTCTATCTCCAGGCTGCCACATCGCTCCACAAACTCGATCCTTCAAGCCAGTCCGCTTATTTCCTCTATAAACTCAATGCTTCAAGGGGTAATGTGGATGCCGCTCTTTCATATCTCGAGGAGTCACTTTCTTCTACCGACCTTGATGTGAAGACTGCTGCGGATTATAATTTCGAGGCTGCCACTTATTGTGTAAAGAACGGCAAGAATGCCAAGGCTCTCGCCTTTGCTGAGAAGTCGAAAGATCTCGATCCGGAATATGCCGGAAGAGCATATTATCTTATCGGAACTGTTTGGGGTTCAACTACTTGCGGTGGTGATGAAATCGCCAAGAGGTCACCTTACTGGGTTGCTGTTGATTATATGAACAAGGCCAAGGCTGTTGATCCTTCCCTTACCGATGACTGCAACAGGATGATTTCCCAGTACAGGATCTACTTCCCTCAGACAGCTGAGGCATTTATGTACAACTATACTGACGGTCAGTCATATACGGTTTCATGCGGAGGTATGAGGGCTACGACTACAGTCAGGACTCAGAAGTAATTTTCTGGTTGGATACAGTAAAACATATAATGAGGATAATTGCAACCGCGTCGGCGGTTGCTTTTGTCCTTTATTCGTGTTCAGGCAAACTTTCCAAGGCCGAGAAACTGGACTTGTCCACAACTCCTCTACAGACCGTTGATAGTATGTATTTGATACAGACCAAGAACGGCAAGATTGAAATGAGGGTTGTGACTGCCGAGATGCAGCATTTTGAGAATGATTCCATTACCTATGATCTTTTCCCTTCAGGCATGAATGTATATGCATACACTGATGACGAGGTACTGGAGTCCACGATTGTTTCCGACGAGGCGAGTCATCTCACTTACAAGAACAACAATGAGGAGATTTGGAAAGCCTACGGCAATGTCGTGGTCAGAAACCTTGTGAATAATCAGACTATGGAGAGTGACACTATATACTGGGACCAGGGAAAGAAAGAGATTTATACGGACTGTTATGTCAGAATGTATTCTCCGGATGGTCTTATCCAGGGTTATGGAATGAGGTCTGACGAGAGGGCCCGGAATGCCATTGTCCTCAATCCTTTCAATAATTTCGGAGTTGTAGTAAAGGACAGTACGATAGTAATCATTGATTCTGTTAATTTTATCGGCCCGTTGTTAGAAAAATAATTAGAAATTGCGGGAAAATTACTATCTTCGTGACCTTAAATGATTTTTGAATAATAATTTAATAAACCAATAATAAAATGGCGGTTCTTGAAAAGTTGCGCGTAAAGTTCGGCATGGCGGTGTCTATCATCATCGCCTTGGGCCTGCTTTCATTCATTATCGATCCTAACGAGGTTATTTCTGCTTTCCAGGGAATGTCATCCAAATACGATGTTGGTGAGATTAACGGCAAGTCCGTCTCTTACAACAACTTCCAGGAGGATGTCCAGAAATTCACTACTATCAATGAGCTTATGACCGGTTCTTCTGTCCAGAGTACCGAGCAGCAGGCCCAGATCAGGAATGCCGCTTGGCAGGATCTTATTTACAAGTATCTCTTCATTGAAAAGGCACGTGCCGCAGGACTTGAGGTAGGTGAGGCAGAGATGGTAGATCTTACCCAGGGAGACATGGTTTCTCCTCTTGTAGCCCAGAATCCTGCATTTATGGATGAGAACGGAAACTTCTCCAAGTCCAATCTTGTACAGTTCGTAAAGAACCTTGATTCGGACCAGAGCGGTAATCTCAGGCTTTACTGGAATTATCTCCAGAGTTCCATTTACAACCAGGAACTCTTCATGAAGTATAACGCTCTCTTCACCCAGAGCAATGTAGTGTCTCCCCTGATGCTTGAAAAAAATATTTTCGAGAATAACTATACTGTTGATGTAGAGTTCGTTATGGTTCCTCACGGATACCAGAGGGATTCTTCAGTGGTTGTTTCTGACGGCGAGGTGAAGTCATTCTACAAGTCTCACAAGAAGCTTTACAAGCAGAATGCAAGCCGTGATGTAGAGTATGTCGTGTTCGAGGTGAAGCCTTCAGAGAAGGATATCAATGCTACTAAGCAGAAGGTTGCTGATATCTATGACGAGTTCTCCACTACTGACAATGTAAAGGCTTTCTTCTCAAGGAACTCTGACAGGACTTTTGATAGCCGTTACTACAAGCAGGGTGAACTCAAGACTGTTTCTACGGATGTTGACGATTTCGTATGGAGCGACGGTGGTGAAGTTTCGGACATCATCAGGAATGGTGACAATTTCTATGTTGCCAGGATTATGGATACGAAGAATATGCCTGATTCTGTGTATGTTAAACATATCCTTCTTACCGGTGAGTCAGTTTCCAAGGCTGACAGTCTTGCCAAGGTTGCTGCAAAGGAGAGTTTCTCGAATCTTGCCGCTCTTTATTCCGAGGACAAGAATTCCGCAGCTGACGGCGAAATCGGGAACATTGGCTGGATGACCCAGACTTATATGATTCCTGGTTTCGAATCTGTTATGACTGCCAAGATTGGTGAGCCTTTCGTTCTCAAGACTCAGTATGGTACACACGTAGTTCTTGTTTCCAAGGCTACCAAACCTTCTCTCAAGAAGCAGGTTGCTGTTCTCGTGAAGGAGTCTGTTCCTAGCAAGGAGACTTATGCTGCGATGTATGCAAAGGCTAATCAGTTTGCTACTGTAGCTTCTTCAGGTTATGAGGCTTACAAGAATGCCGTTGATACTCTCGGTCTTTATTCTCACCCTGTAAATGGTCTTGCTGAGGGTACCGATAGGTTCGGTTCCATCGACAATGCCAAGGAGGTGAGCCGCTGGGCATTTGAGAACAAGCCGGGCAAGGTATCCGGTATCATTACCGTGGACAATAACTATTATTTCGTGGCTACTGTAAAGGCTGTTCACAAGGAGGGTTATGCAAAACTCAGCGAGGTTGCTCCTATGATCAGGGAGAATCTCTATTATGAGAAGCTTGCTGGGAAGAAGGCTGCCGATGTTGCTACCAAGATTGAGGGTCTTACTGATCTTCAGGCTATTGCAGAGAAACTTGGTACTACTGTAAGTACTCAGTCTGGTGTCGCTTTCTCTTCCATGAATTCACAGGGTCTTGACCCTAAGTTTATCGGCGCTGCTGTCGTGGCTCCTGAGAATGTGGTCAGCGGTCCGGTAGCAGGTTCCATAGGAGTGTATGTTTTCAAGGTTACCGGTCACGATACTGGTGCGTTCTTCACTGAGGATGATGCCAAGAACAGGGCAGCGCAGGCTAATTCCTACATGTCCCAGATGATTATTCCGGTGATGATGAATGATGCTGATGTCAAGGACAACAGGGCACGTTTCTATTAGTCGACAGATTCATATCTTATATTGCGGATGGCCTTTCGGTCATCCGTTTTTTTACCTCATCGATAGTTTTTTGAAATATTGCATATATTTGTAATAAATATTCAAATATTATATATTTGTGGCATAACCAATAATATTTTCGATTATGAAAAGTCAAACGACCACTATTCTGGCACTACTGGCTCTGTGCATTACGATGATAGGATGCAACAATGCCGCAAATGCTCCTAAATCAGCCGTTGAAGAGGCTCTGGAGGCTTACAAGTATGTACAGGACACTACTGTGAAATCACCTGCTTACGACCCTTATGCCCTCGGAGAAGAGCCGGTGTTCGATATGGTTACTACAGCCGGAACTATACGTTTCAAATTCTACAGGCAGACTCCGCTGCACAGGCGTGTTTATACCAGTCTCATTGCCGGACATTTCTTTGACGGCATTCTCTTTCACAGGGTTGTTGACGGATTTATGATACAGGGAGGCGACCCTTTCACCAAGGACCCTTGCAGAAGCATTGAACAATGGGGTTGCGGAGACCTCGGATTCTGGATTCCAAACGAGTGTACGCCTGAATTGACTCACAAGAAAGGTTGCATTGCAGGTGCCCGTGAGCCGGATGATGTGAATCCGCAGAAGGCTTCTTCCAGCACGCAGTTCTACATTGTCCAGAGCGAGGAGGGATGCAGGCATCTGGACGGCAATTATACCGTCTTCGGAGAGACTATTTCCGGATTTGATGTGATTGATGCCATTGCAGCATCGCCTACCGGACTTCTGCGTCCGGAACTTCCTGATTCACCTGTACGAATTCTCCACATTGACCTTGTCAGTGATGGAAAATAGGTTATAGGATTATACGTTAAAGAGGAAATGCATTACGTCGCCGTCCTCGACGACGTATTCTTTTCCCTCCGTATTCAGCTTTCCTGCGGCCCGTACGGCTGATTCTGACTTATAGTGGATAAAGTCTTCGTATTTGATAACTTCGGCCCGTATAAAACCTTTTTCGAAGTCGGAATGGATTACTCCGGCGGCTTTCGGGGCCTTGTCCCCCTTGTGGATGGTCCAGGCACGGCATTCATCAGCTCCGGCCGTGAAGAATGTCTGGAGACCCAGCAGCCTGTAGGCTCCCTGTATCAGGCGGGCTGAACCTGACTCTGCCAGGCCCATCTCGTCCAGGAACATCTGCCTGTCCTCATAACTGTCCATCTCTGCGATTTCAGCCTCTGTACGGGCTGATATTATGAGAATTTCGGCATTTTCTTCCTTTACGGCCTCCCTTACAGCATCCACGTAGGCATTGCCGTTCACTGCCGACTTGTCATCCACGTTGCAAATATACATTACCGGCTTGTTGGTCAGGAGGAAGAGGTCCTTTGCCATCGACTCTTCTTCTGCGGAGAGTTCCACTGTACGGCAGGATTTGCCGGCAAGGAGGGCTTCGCGGTATCTTTCGAGCAGGTCAACAAGTTTCTTTGCATCTTTGTCACCACCGGTCTTGGCCTGCTTGGAAGCCTTTGCGAGGCGGTTTTCCACTGTTTCCAGGTCCTTTATCTGAAGTTCTGCATCCACTACTTCCTTATCCCTCACCGGATCTACGGAACCGTCCACATGGACTATGTTTCCATCGTCGAAACATCTCAGGACATGAAGGATGGCGTCGGTCTCCCTGATGTTTGCAAGGAACTGATTACCAAGACCTTCACCCTTGCTTGCACCCTTTACGAGACCGGCTATGTCCACTATGTCCACGGTGGCCGGGATCACGCGCTGGGGCTTGCAGAGGTCGGCCAATGCCTCAAGTCTCTTGTCAGGAACATTGGTGGAACCGAGATTCGGCTCGATGGTGCAGAATGGAAAATTGGCGCTCTGGGCCCTGCCTGAACTTACACAGTTGAACAATGTGGATTTTCCTACGTTAGGCAGTCCGACTATACCGCATTTAAGTGACATATCTTACTATTTTTTTATTCATACAAAGGAGTGCAAAGTTACTAATTAATCGCCACAAATATCTTATTTATGCCACATTTATATGAATTTTAAATTTGCCACCATCCGGAATAAGGCGGGGAAATGCTATGTTGCGTAAAAAATGCTGGATGTAATTTTGTCAATGATGATGTGCATTGCTCTTTGCGGGAGTGAATCTTCGGGGAGTGAGTCAATTGTAGAAGAAAGAGAACAGCCAGGTGAGTCGGAAGCCGGTCCGGCTACCCTGGTGGTATTCTGGAATCTGGAAAATTTCTTCGACTGGGAAGATGGCGGGGCGGGGGAGTCTGACAAGGAATTCTCGTCAGGAGGACTCCGGCATTGGACTGCGACCAAATTCTATAGGAAGGCTAATCTCGTGGCCAAGACATTGTTCTGGATGAAGGACAAGCATGGAAGGATGCCGGATGTGGCAGGATTTGCGGAAGTAGAGAATAAATCAGTAGTTACAAGGCTGATATTCAATACATTATTGAGAAAATACGGCTACTCTGCAATTCATCGTGAATCATTGGACCACAGGGGGATAGATGTCGCATTGATTTACCGCCGGGACAGTCTCCGCCTGATGAATCACGGCATAAGGAGACTTGACTCGATGTTTACCAGGGATATTCTGTTTGCCGACTTTGAAGATTTGCGGGACGGAAAGCGTAAAGTTTTCGCAGTCAATCATTTTCCATCCAAATATGGAGGAGGAAAGACCGGCTCCAGAAGGGAAGCGGCCTCTATCGCATTGAAATCCCTCTGCGACTCTGTCATTTCAAGAAAGGTGGCCGTGGTGGTGGCAATGGGAGATTTCAATGATGTTCCGTCATCTCCATCTTTCGATACGCTGCGGACATCATTGACCTGCCTTGCCGAACCATTTGAGAAAGAGGGAAAAGGAACGATAAGGTTCAATGGAAAATGGGACATGATAGATATGTTCTGGACTTCCACTGGCGTATCAGGCGAAATGAAAATTGAGGAAATACCTTTCTTGAGGGTCTGGGACAATGTATATCCGGGATACAAACCGCTCAGGACCTATTCAGGACCGCGTTATCTCGGGGGAGTGAGCGACCATTGGCCTATTGTGTTCATTATGGAGTGAATGTGAGGAAAATCAAATTTAATTGCTTACCTTTACACCGATGCGGAAACTATTGGACAATTCAAGTTTCGCATTGCTTAACATATTTCGATAACACTAAATTATGGAAAGAACATTAGTAATCATCAAACCGGGTGCCCTCCAGAGAGGGATAGTCGGTGAAATTATCTCCAGGTTTGAAAAAAGGGGACTTAAACTTGTTGCAATGAAAATGGCTCAGCTGGATGATGAAATTCTTGCTGTCCACTACGCCCATCTGCTTGACAGGCCGTTCTTTCCGTGGTTGAGAGACGGAATGAAGGCAGCCCCGGTGATTCTCTGCTGCTGGGAGGGTTATGATGCCGTCCAGGTCGTAAGGTCAATGGCGGGTGCTACCAAGGCCAGCAAGGCCGTTCCGGGAACCATAAGAGGAGATTATTCATTGAGTGCCCAGGAGAATGTAGTTCATACTTCGGATTCTCCTGAAAATGCGGCAATCGAACTCGACAGGTTCTTCAAGCCGGAGGATTATTTCGAGTATCAGTCCCCGCTTGACCCGTTCAAGTATGCTCCTGACGAGAGATAACAATGGTATTTGATTTTTCAATTCACTTTCTTAACTTTGTCAAGATTGCGGCAAGGTGAAAACTGTCCGTGCCGTATGAAGAAATCAATCAATTAAACCACATACTGATATGGAAATGAAATCCAGGATTCAGGAGAAATTCAAACTCCTTTACGGTACCGACGGCGAAATGTTCGCATCTGCCGGCCGCATCAATCTCATCGGTGAGCACACTGACTACAATGGAGGCTATGTGTTCCCGGGTGCCATCAACAAGGGCATTGTCATTGAAATCAAACTCAACGGAACTGACAAGGTACACGCATATTCCCTTGATTATGATGAGTATGTAGAGTTCGGACTCAATGAGGAAGACAAGCCTCAGCAGAGCTGGGCCCGCT
Source organism: Candidatus Cryptobacteroides sp. (assembly GCA_051870395.1). GTDB lineage: Bacteria > Bacteroidota > Bacteroidia > Bacteroidales > UBA932 > Cryptobacteroides. The sequence continues at coordinate 19,218 of JBJEBV010000058.1, forward strand.
ATATCTTCGGTGTTTGCCGCGAGACTATCAAGCGCGGCGGAAAGGTAGAGGGTTTCGATACAGTATTTGCAGGAGACGTTCCTCTCGGAGCAGGCCTCTCTTCATCAGCCGCCCTTGAGAGTACATTTGCATACGCCCTGAACTATCTGTTCAACAATATGACTGACAAGTTTGAACTTGCCAAGATTGGACAGTCGACAGAGCATAACTATTGCGGTGTAAACTGCGGTATCATGGACCAGTTCGCATCTGTATTCGGAAAGAAGGGAAGCCTTATCCGCTTGAACTGCAAGACATTGGAGTACAAGTACTTCCCGTTTGATCCGGAGGCTGCCGGCTACAAGCTCGTTCTCATTGACTCCTGCGTTAAGCATGAACTTGCTTCTTCAGCATACAACAAGAGGCGCCAGTCCTGCGAGAATGTTTGCGCTGCCATCAAGAAGAACCATCCTGACGTGGAGTTCCTCAGCGATGCCAAGAGGGTTTGGCTTGAAGAGGTGCGCGAACTCGTCCCTGAGGAGGATTTCCTCCGTGCAGAGTATGTAATCGGGGAGGTACAGAGGGTGCTCGATGTCTGCGATGCTCTCGAAAGAGCTGATTATGAGACTGTTGGAGAGATGATGTACCAGACTCACTTCGGACTCAGCCGCCTTTATGAGGTAAGCTGCGAGGAACTTGACTTCCTGAACAAACTCGCCCGCAAATGCGACGTCACCGGTTCACGTGTAATGGGTGGCGGTTTCGGAGGCTGCACCATCAACCTCGTGAAGGAAAATCTCTACGATGATTTCGTGAATACGGCCATCGAGAAGTTCACCGAGAAATTCGGACACGCTCCTAAGATTTACGATGTTGTCATTAGCGACGGAGCACGCAAGATTGAATTCTAAATTACATTGACTTGCATACAAGAGAGGCTGACCCAAAAGGTCAGTTTCTTTTTTTAGACTGATATGTTCAGGAGGATGGGGCTGGCACAAAAGCCTGTCATATCGAGCGAAGTGCACAGCGCATAGTCGAGATATCTATTGATAATAAATCTGTTATATAGATCTCTCCACTCGCTTTGCTCGGTCGAGATGACAATTAATGGGCTTTTGGGTCAGCCTCCTCTCTTTTTTATCTGATCCTGGTGGCGAGCCACTTGGCATCCACCCTTGTGAAGCCTTTTTCCGGGCGGACGGAAGGATTGCGCTGGACTATACCGCAGCAGTCCTCATAGACATTGAAACCTATCACGACACCCTGCAGCTGGCCTTCGAGAGGGTAGGAGAAGGTGATTTCATTGTCCGGGCCGTCCATCTTGTAGAACTTGAACTGGGCATCCATTATTGCTGAAATCTTCTCCTTGTCGGACTCCTTGCCTGAGAGTTCCATCTTCGTTATGTACTTGCACATTTCCATTACCACGTCGTCCAGGCCGGCATCATGGATATTCACCTTTTCTATCAATGAACCCACGTCAGGGACTATCCTGAGCACATAACCTTCCATATCGGCTCCTTCCGATACAAGTTGTTCCGCAATCACGGCCATCTTCTTCTCAATAATCTCCCTGTCCGCGTCGGGAATGCTTCCCTCCGGCAACAGAAGTATCATCAGCCTCTCGTCCGGGTCGTGGTAGAGAGTCTGGTAAGCGGCCAGATTCACCTGCCCGCAGTGCTGGCATTGCCACAGAAAGGCCGACCCGTCCTTGACTTTATCCTTGAGATCAGGATTTTCCCTTACATTTATCGTATGATATACATCAATGAAATTTTCCTTCCCGCAGGAGGTGCATTTTGCATTCGACTTCATAATTGCCAATATTTCAATTTTATGCAAAAATACCAAAATCGGCAGCATAATCAGCAATAAATGAACAATAATTCGGAAATATCGGAAATATTATACTATATTTGAACGATTTTCGGCAGACGCCGTACCTTAAACTGTAAAACCAAACCGATAAAATCAATGAAATCTTGGCTTAAACAATTCACGACCGAAGATTGGATTATCGTCTTCGTTGGAGCAGCCGTTCTGGCTCTCGCGTGCATTTTTCCAGCATCCATGCCAGTATTGCCTAAGAAACTGGCCTCTGGTGCGGATTGGGTTAGCGCCCTGTATATGTTCGGCTTTGTGCTGCTTCTCACATACGTGACACTCGCAGCTCTCAGGAAGCCTCTCAAGGGAACATTCGTATCACTACTCTTCATCTTCGCCATCACTTTGCTCGCACAGGTGACAGCAAACATTCCTATTATCAAGAAGTGGGGATTCGAGTCAGTGTTCTTCGCTGTCATCTACGGCCTCATCCTGAACAACTGCTTCAAACTTCCTTCTTGGCTCAAGACCGCAGTGAACAGCGAGTTCTACATCAAGGTCGGCATTATCTGCCTCGGCTCCACCATTCTCTTCGGTGAAATGATGAAGTCAGGTGCCTTCGGCCTCGCCCAGTCCCTGATTGTCGTATTCACCGTATGGTATTTCTGCTTCTGGGTAGGAAAGAAGATGAATGTGGATCCTGAGATGGGTACAATGCTCTCCAGCGCAGTTTCCATCTGCGGTGTCTCAGCGGCCATCGCTACCTGCGGAGTAATCAAGGGAGACAACAAGAAACTCTCCTACGTGGTTTCACTCGTGCTTATCATTGCGATTCCGATGATGTACATCCTGCCTTGGCTCGCATCCCTGATGAACCTCAGCCCTGAGGTGGCCGGTGCATGGATTGGCGGAACCATCGACACTACAGGTGCCGTTGCCGCAGCCGGAACCCTCATCAGCGACCCTGCTGCAGGCCAGACAGCCATCATCGTGAAGTCTTCCCAGAACGTCCTCCTCGGAGTTGCAGCCTTCTTCATTTCAATGATGTGGGCCTACAGGGGAACCAACAAGGAGACCCGTCCTACAGCCGGAGTCATCTGGGACAGATTCCCTAAGTTCGTCCTCGGAATGGTATTGGCTTCCCTCGTCTTCAGTTTCCTTCTCGAACCTGAGACCGCCAAGACTGTCGGCAAGGTGACCAAGGGCTTCCAGAATACCCTCTTCAGCGTAGCCTTCGTATGTATCGGTCTTGAAACCAGGCTCAAGGATATCTTCGGCAAGGAGAACAGAGTACCTCTCAAGGTATTCCTCACCGCCCAGACATTCAATATTTTCGTGACTCTCGTGGTGGCCTACGTTATCTTCGGCCTCATCAAGCCGGCTATCGGATAATATCAGAGATTCATCTCGAAAACAAAACCTATATGGTGGCTGTCCACAAGGCAGCCACTTTTTTTCATCTTATCGACGGCATTGCCCCCATTGAAATCGACAGAGATACCGATTTTGCAGTCGTAAGGTATCCAGAGCAGGTTTCCCAGGCAGGCAGTCAGCTTGAATCCGGCGCTGAAAAGATTGCCGTCCGACATTGACCTTCCCTCTGAGAATGTGAGGAAATCAGCCCTCGGTGTCAGTTCGAAATTCTTTATGTAGAGCAGAGGGGAGAAGCAGGTGATGTCGCCCACCCAGATAGGAATGGTATAATCAACGCTGATTTTCAATTGGTTGCGGGAATTGGCCTCCAGATAGGAAGTGGCACCTGAGCCGGTGAAGCCGCGCGGTGAGACATTGATTCCGTTCTCCCTGAACAATCCGGCCCTCTTCTGGTGCTGGTACAATGCTGAAATCATCACTCCCTGTGTCCTGGTTATGCCCGGAAGATAGCCGTAGAGCAGGCTGTAGCAGTTCGGGGTGAACATTGAGCCAAGACCTGTACGGACTGAGTATCCGGCCTGGATTCCTATTCCGTACTGCGGGAATACTTCCGAGGCCGCCCTTGGACGCATTATGTAGGCGGAAAGGGCTGCGGTGAGTTTCTGCATGAATACATTCTTGTCCCGGCTGTAACCCTTGAAATGGGCGATACCCACAGAGCCGCTGAAGTTTCCGTCGTATGTAAAATCTCTTCCGGACCTGTCGAAAAGGTCATTTCCGACCGTGTAGGAGACTTGCGGGACAATTCCCCTGCTCCATCCTCCATTACTGAAATCGAGCGGGATATAGACCCGGAAACGGCCTTCTGCGTATGGCCGGGAGAGCAATGTGCCGCTGATGCCGTCGAGTGCCAATCCTCCGTACTCGATATGCTTCCTGGAATACTGGATGGCGGCCCTGTCATTGATGTCGGCCCCGATTTCGAAAACAGGATAAAGACCGGAGTATGTGAACTTGAGATGGCCTGAATGCCTGTTGCGAACGTCTTCGTAGAGGTATGAATAAGGGTCCCTGTGCCAGGAATAGCCGATGGAGCCGCTTGCCGTACCGAGGTCGTTCTGGAACAATGCTGTCGCCCCGGCCGAGGCGTATTCGTAAGTATGGTCTGCTGACATTGACCTTATCTTGTCATAGTCGAAATATACCGGAGCCCAGGAATGGAAGCGGAGAATGTGGCCTGCCTTGCGGTAAGGTTTTGGTCCAGAATAATTTACGTCAATGTTGCCTTTTACGTCAATGTTGCCTTCCGGCCAGGCTATTCCCTTGCTTTTCGCAAGATTGCGTTCCTGCCTGCTGAGTCCCTCGGCCATCCTGTAGATATGGTGGTCATCCAATGTCACTGCATTGCAGATAAGACTGTCCGCAGGTGTGCGGTACAGCATCTTGTCCCCGACTCCCGGTACGGTGTAGAGAAGGTCGTCCCCGGCGAAACAGAACTCCGCACCGCCGTTCTCAAGTGAGGTCAGCTGGACGATGTCTCCGGTTTCCGGGTCAATGCTGTAAAACTCATTGGTCCCCGTCCTGTCGCAGGCGAAGTAAAGGGTTTCCCCGTCTGTGCGCAGATTGCGTATGCTGACCTGGGCAGGCTGCGCCAATGTGCTTGTCGAACCATCCGGGTCAATGCTGTACAATCCGAATCCCTCATCGGATATTGCACTGTATATCAATGATTTCCCTACCATGCAGACTTCTGTGGCCTGGAGATTTCCAGGGATTGGAAATGTCTTGATAACCTTTCCGTCGGTGCTGGAAACAAGCACCAGACCAGAGCCTCCTGTCCTTGGCATTGACACTGCAGCGAGATATTTTCCGTCCGGAGTAGGGGATGGATTGTAATACCTTCCCCCGCTGGTCAAAGACCGCATCTTGCCAGTACGGATGTCGTAATATCTGATATGGGAGTCGTTCTGCAATGTCCATCTCATGTCCATTTCCGTCTCGCTCCACCAGAGTTTTCCGTCCGAATAGGCCAGGCGGCTTGTTCCGCTTGCGAATGGTCGGAACTTGCGCATTTCACCTGTGGCGGGGTCGATTTCCACCAGCATTGCCGCATCGGCCAGTCCTGCATATACCGCATATATGTGGCCTTCCGCATAAACATTGCCGTAAAGTCTTGTGTACCAGCGGTTATTTGGAGAAAGTCTTTCAGACGGGATGAATGGGCCGCGCTCCTGGCGCTCTTCTTCCCAGATGGTACTGAGCGAATCCGTCATTGCCCTGAAAGTCTTCCTGAATTTCATGCCGGAGGCTGCCTTCACGGTCTTTTGCATATTGAAAAACCGGAAAGGATTCCGCTGGATCCGGGAAAAATATCTCTCCGTGAAAAGCGGGTCGTCGTAGAAATATCTCACGCCGCCGGCGGTGATGTATCCCAATGCGTAATGATCCGGTGAATAATGTCTGTACGAACCGTATCTCCAGCTGTACCAATCCCTGGAAACGCCCTCCTGGAATGCTGTACGGTAATATTCGAGGAAATCGGAGGACCTGCCGCGTCCTGAGCCAGAGAGGGCGGTTTCGGCAATGACGGCGTCTCCCTCAAGCAGCCAGGTGCTGGGCCATATTGCCGAATATGCTCCTGGGGCCATCTCTCCGAGAAGTATGGTGAGAGGTTTCAGCCAGCCCTTGTATCCGAGTTGCATCTGGGAAATATGCCGGCCCTCGTGGATAGCCAGATTGGTCACCCAGGGCATCGGTTCCGGGTCAAGGACGGATGGCAGGGTGAAGATGTCGAGACGCTTCGGGGCCCAGGTAACGGCAGCATTGGAAACTCCGTTCCAGGCGTGGATTATCAGGGGGAACTTCCTCTTTTTCCCGTCCTTCAGGGTCATTCCGCTGCTGATGGCCTCCGCATTGACGTATTTTTCGAATTCATTGGCGTACACGACAGCGAGAGAATCCGTGCCGCCCGGATAGATTATGCGGTAATGCGGAGTCTCGAATGTTTTCCAGCGGAGTTTGCCCGGGTCGTCTCCAAGGCTATAGAACTGTGCTTTTCCGGCAAAGGCTGAGGTTATGAAGCAAATTATTGTCAATGCCGCTTTTGCGCGGAAATTCCATACTTTATCCATCTTCGTGCAAGGTTGTTTCGGACGAGTTGCGAAAACTACTTCCAATATACGGCAAATCTAACTATTTTTTATAATTTTGCATTCTGAAACTTACGGTAAAACTAAATTTTATGCAAATCCTACTCCAGGTCCTCACCCTCTTCGGCGCTCTGGCAATGTTCCTCTATGGAATGACGCTGATGAGTGAAGGTCTCCAGAAGGCGGCCGGCGACAAACTCAGGTCATTCCTCGCCGCAATGACGTCCACCAGGCTCAAGAGAGTCATCACGGGCATTATCATTACGGCTCTTATCCAGTCATCCAGCGGAACCACGGTAATGGTGGTAAGTATGGTCAATGCCGGTCTCCTATCCCTTGGCAATGCTATCGGCGTGATTATGGGAGCCAATATCGGTACCACCATAACTGCCTGGTTCATAGCTGTTTTCGGATTCAGCATGGATATTTCCACCTTCGCCATCCCTCTGGTAGCATTGGGATTCATATTTACTCTCAACAAGAATAACCGCACCCGCAGCATAGGTCAATGCATCATAGGATTCTGCCTCCTGATACTCGGTCTCGCAACCCTCAAGGCATCCGTTCCGAACCTGGACGAGCATCCTGAGACATTGGCATTCGTGCAGAACCTGACCCAGTACAGATTCCTGTCCGTCCTGATTTTCCTTGCCCTCGGTACTATACTGACCATTGTCTTGCAGGCCTCCAGCGCCACTATGGCATTGACTATGGTATTCGTGTCCAACGGCTGGATTGGCTTCGACATGGCGGCAGCGATGGTGCTCGGAGAGAACATAGGTACCACGATTACAGCCAACATTGCGGCTTCCGTGGCCAACTATTCCGCCAAGAGGGCGGCAAGGGCGCACACGGTCTTCAATATTTTCGGAGTCATCTGGGCGCTGATAATCTTCCACCCGTTCCTCTGGCTTATCGGAAAGGTGGTTGCGGCTCTGGGTCTTGCTGACCCGACAGTGGCCGATCTTACCATGATTGACCAGGACCCTACTCTCAAGACATCAGTTCTCTATGGAGTCTGCACCCTCCACACCATATTCAATCTGGCCAACACCATGATGCTCATCTGGGTAGTGCCTCAGATTGAGAAACTTGTGACAAAGCTTGTTCCTACCCCTGAGGGTGAGGCCGAGGTTTACCGTCTCAAGTTCATCCAGGGCGGACCTCTCTCCACAGCCGAGCTCTCCCTTGACGAGGCGGAGCAGGAAATCGTGCACTTCTCGGAGATTTGCTACAATGGCTTCAACTATGTCAGGGCTGCGATTACCGAGACGGATTCTGCCAAATTCGAGGATCTCCGGGCCAAACTTATCAAGTATGAGGGCATTACAGACAGGATTGAATACGAAATTGCGGCATATCTCAATGAGGTTTCCAAGGGAGAGATTTCCGAGTCTTCTTCAAGGAGAATCAAGGGTATGTACAAGATTATCGGAGAGTTGGAAAGTCTTGGTGACTCAGGTGAGGCTATAGGCAGGATGCTGGCCCGCAGGAATGAGTACGGCAAGACCTTCGATGAGGAGCAGCTCAAGCGTATCGGAAGGATGTGCGATCTCTTGGATGTCGCCTTCAAGGCAATGATAGACAATATGAAGACTCCTTACAATGCCCTCAAGGATATAACCAATTCCAATGATGCCGAGTACAATATCAATGAGTACCGTAACACCCTTCGCGAGGAGCATATCATCAATATCGAGGAGAATCCTGAATATAATTATCAGGTAGGTGTCTTCTATATGGACATAGTGGCTGAACTTGAAAAGATGGGTGACTTCATCATCAATATTTCAGAGGCCAAGATTGCTGAAAATGCTGCATGACAATGCTTTGTCAAGGTGGTAAATATCTGTCAACCAGCATATACGCGAGGACGGTCCTGAAACTGTTGTGTATTTCGGCAGCTGCGGGATTCCTCTTTTGCGGCTGTAGAGGTGGCAGGAGCAGTGCTCCTGTATCCCAGCAGGTAAGGAAGTTTCCCGCTGTGGACATCCCTGCCATGATTACGGACCCGGCTGAGAGCATTGACTATGCCGTGGAGCATTTCTGGGACAGATTTCTGGATACTACATTCACCGGGAAATGCGACTCTGCCCTGGTCAGCGGTGTAACCCGCCAGGAGGTCGAAAACAGTTTCGGCACATATTCCGCCCTTCTCTGGCAGACCGGCAGCAGCAAGGCGTACAAATCAGTCGCCTCCCTCTTCGCAAGGGTCGAGGCGGCAGAACTCCGGGACACCTCCTCCAACGTATTCGAAACCATCACTTCACTTGCGTACAAATATTTCTATGACCCGAATTCCCCGGTTCGTAATGAAGAATTCTATCTTCCTTATGTTGAGGGACTTGCGCATTCTCCAGCGGTCAAGGACGCAATGAAGCCGGCGTATTCGTACGATGCCTCCATGTGTTCCCTGAACCGGATAGGACAGCCTGCCGCAGACTTCTCATTCACCGACCTTGCAGGCCGGCGTCATACCCTGTACGGGGTCAAGGCTGATTATACATTGCTTTTCTTTTCCAATCCTGGCTGCAATTCCTGCAAGGAAATCACCGATGTGCTGGTTTCAGAGCCGGCGATTACCTCCATGCTGGCCTCAGGCCGCCTGGCCGTGGTCAATGTCTATATTGACCAGGAACTTGACAAATGGAGGGAATATGCTGCCGACTATCCTTCCGATTGGATTAGCGGCTATGATCAAAGCTACATCATCCGTACCGACCAGATTTACAGTGTCCGGGCCATCCCTTCCCTTTATCTTCTGGATGCAGACAAGAAGGTTCTCTTGAAGGATGCCCCACAGGACAAGGTCTTCGCTCTTCTCACCGCCCTTTCTTCCCAGTGTCAATAATTGCCAAATTGTTATCCTGGACGGCATTGTGCTGAATAAGATACCAAATAGGCTGATGGGTGGAAATGTCACTAAACGGTTTATTACTATGTTTGCGGCAAGGCATCAGGGGTTATTGTATAATCAATAGTCGCTGGCGCCATATCCACAAACACTATCTAATATGAGACAAACTAGACTAAAGAGTTTTGCGGGGACCGTGCGCAGTTTCGCGGCGTCCCTGGTCCTCTTCCTCTGCCTGGTTCCTGTCACTTCAGTCAAGGCGGCTACAGGTCCGCAAGATGGCAAGACAGTCGTAACAGGCGTGATTTATGATGAAGACAGGATTCCTGTCGCCGGAGCCAACATTATGGTAAAGGGAACTGATACCGGAACCATTGCCGACGGCGACGGAAAATTCTCCATCACTGTACCTTATTCAGAGGCCACCCTCATCATCTCCTTCATCGGCTTCACGACAATGGAATATCCGTTGGCCGGCAAGTCCAATGTCAATGTGACCCTCAAGGCCGAGGCCGTGTCGCTCGAAGAGACAGTCGTAATCGGTTACGGTTCCCAGAAGAGAGCCACAATGACCGGTTCCATTTCCTCTGTCAATGTGAAGGACCTCACCCAGAGCCCGAGTGCCAATGTCACCAACGCCCTTGCGGGACGTCTTCCGGGACTTACCGTAACCCAGTTCGGTGGAGGTGAGCCGGGTAAGGACCAGGCCAGCTTCGCTGTCCGCGGTATTTCCTCATATACCTCAGGTGCCCAGGCACCGATTGTCATTGTCGACGGAGTCGAGAGAAGCCTCTCCAGCCTGGACCCGAACGAGATTGAGACCTTCTCCATTCTCAAAGATGCTTCAGCGACAGCCGTTTACGGTATCCGTGGCGCCAACGGTGTCATCATCGTGACCACCAAGAGGGGAGCCCCTCAGGAGAAGCCTACTGTCGAGTTCAAGGCGCAGGTAGGTATCGCCGAACCGGTTTCCTATCCGGACTATCTAGGTTCTGCAGACTACGCCCGCCTCTACAACCAGGCTCTCAAGAACGACAATCCTAACTGGGAGACAGATGCTTACGTGCAGTCCAAGATGTATTCCCAGCAGATGATTGACAACTGGTCAAGGGCCAAGGGCGACAATACGGACGGTCTCGGCTACAATATTGACCTTTTCGACTATGCCTTCCGTCCTGCCATCCAGCAGAATTACACATTGTCCCTCAGGGGAGGAAGCAAGCGTGCCCGCTACTATGCCATGGTCGGCTTCTTCAACCAGGACGGAAACTACCGCTACTCCCATCTCAATGACGGTTACAGCACCAACGGCGGCTACAACAGATACAACCTCCGTACCCGTCTCGACATTGACATTACCAAGAATCTCTATGTCAATATCAACCTCGGAGGACAGATTACCGACGTCAACGAGTCCGGCGGAGGCTCAAGCAACATCATTTTCACAGCCAACACCACTCCTTCCATCTATCCGGTGATTCTCGAGAGAAACGGACACCCGGGCAATGAGACTTACAACATTGACCATCCGGGCGGACTCCTCTTCGGCAACAACCTCTACACCAAGAACATACTCGGAGAAATCGCCTATATGGGCTACAAGAAGACCCATAACATCAATTTCCAGGCTGACTTCGTGGTGGGCCACAAGATGGACTACCTCACCAAGGGCCTGAAAATCGAGGGAATGTTCTCCTACGATATCCACGAGGGCCACGTAATCGACAGGTCAGCCTCCAGAAGGGTGGCCAACAACGAGAGTTACGGAGGATATGCCACATTCTACCCTTCAGAGGGCCTCGGAATATATTCCGACCCACTTATGGTACGCTACAGCGGTGCCTATACGCCGGCTATCGCCGACTTTACCGTGGACAATACCATCAACAATTCCTACGGTGCGATTTCCGCTGACGCCAGGATGTATCTCCAGCTCAAGATTGACTACGAGCGCTCATTCGGGGACCACAATGTCACCGCAATGATTACAGGCAACCGTTCCGACCGCAAAATCGGCAACGAGGTCGCTTACCGCTATCAGGGCATGGCTGCCAGGGCCACTTACAACTATGCCAACAAATACCTTCTCGAAGCCAATGTCGGTATCAATGGCTCTGAGAACTTCAGCAAGCAGCATCGTTACGGTGTATTCCCTTCATTCTCTGCAGGTTGGGTAATCTCCGAGGAAGGCTTCATGAGCGGTGCCAGGACCTGGCTCGACCAGCTCAAGTTACGCGCTTCCGTGGGCTGGGTAGGTAACGACCAGGGCATCGGCCGCTTCCTCTACGTGCAGTACTACAACACCGGCGGGCAGCCTGGCTGGAGCCTCGGTCCTGAGTACAATCTCGGTATGGGCGGAACCATTTCCGAGGGTGACCTCGCCAACCCGGACCTTCGCTGGGAGCGCGGCATCAAGTACAACGGCGGTATCGACTTCACTATGTTCAACAGCCGTCTCCGTGTTTCCATGGACGGATTCTACGAGAAGAGATGGGACATCATCACCAATACCGGCGGAAGTTACGTCGTAGGTATTCCTGACGTATTCGGAAAGGTATCCTCCTATGTCAATGCGGGCGAGGTTATCAACCGCGGAGCCGACATTGAGTTCTCCTGGACCGACCGCATAGGCAGGGACTTCAGCTACTACATAAAGTTCAATGCCGGATTTGCAAGGAACAAAATCATCAATATGATGGAAATCGAAAGGGCAGTGCCTTGGATGCAGGAGACCGGCCACAGAATCGGCGAACACTTCGTTTATGTGGTTGACCACTTCGTCCAGGACCAGGACGAGGCAGACCGCCTCAATGCGATGAATGACGGCAACGGTTTCCAGCCTTGGGGAACCCTCGTTCCGGGTGACGTTGTATATAAGGACCTCAACGGTGACGGAAAGATTGATGACCAGCACGACAAGAAGGCCATGGGCAATCCTAAGACCCCTGAACTCCAGTTTGGTATCCCTGTCGGAGTATCCTACAAGGGATGGGATCTCAGCCTCCTCTTCCAGGGAGCAGCCCTCACTTCCCTCCAGCTCAACGGCCCTGCCGTATATGACTTCCCTGTAATGGGTGCCCAGGGCAACAGCATGGGTAAGGTAAAGGCAATGCACCTCGACTCCTGGACCCCGGAGAACCCGGACGCATCCTATCCTGCTCTCCACCTCGGAGACAATCCGAACAACAAGAATGCGGAGAGCAGCCTCTTCCTCTACAACGCATCTTATCTGCGTCTCAAGAACATCGAACTCGGTTACTCCCTCCCCCAGAGATGGCTCAAGAAGGTATCCCTCCAGCAGGTAAGGGTATATGCCCAGGGAATGAACCTTCTTACATTCGACGGACTTTCCAAACTCAACATGGACCCTGAGACCGGCGACGGAAACGGCTCCTGGTATCCTATCCAGAGAGTGTTCAACTTCGGTGTCAACATCGTATTCTAATGAATTAAAGCAATGAAAATGAATATATTGAATAAAGCGGCAGTCCTTCTGGGTCTCGTTCTTTGCGTGGCCCCGTCCTGCTCGGATTTCCTCGAGAGGGAGGACGACGGCAAGCTTCAGGAAGCGGAAGTGTTCGCCCGCTTCGACAAGGTGAACCAGCTGGTCACCCAGCTCTACTCCGACATGTACAGGAACAGTCCGGGCCTGAACATGATATACAGCTACAACATTGGTACGTTGTGCGATGAACTCGAGTTCAACAATGCGGACAATGCACCTGCTCTCAAGATTCTCAACGGCCAGCTCAGTGCCGACCCGGCAGCCATTGCCTCAGTTTATGGCGGTTCAGGTTACGGCTGGTGGTGGACCTATTACCAGTCCATCAGGAAGGCCAACAAGATTATTGCAGGTGTGAAGCAGTACAACACTCCGGACCACCCTTCAAGACCTGGTCTTCTCTCCAAGCGCATTGGCGAGGTATATTTCTTCCGTGCTTACTATCATTATATGATTCTCCGCTTCCACGGTGAGATGGTCTATAGCGACAGGGTTTACAGCCTGGAAGAGGACCCGGCTTCTTATGCCGTACGAGAGTCAGTGCACACCAGCGTGGAGAAGATGTGCCGTGACCTTGACGAGGCTGCAAGACGTCTTCCGGCCAAGCAGGAAGGCGAGGAGTTCAACAGGATTGACAAGGGTACCTGCCTTGCGGTCAAGACCCTTGCGAGATGGATTGCAGCCCAGCCTCTCTACAACGGAGGCCTCCTTGACGAGGAAGGCAACCATACGGGAATTTCACCTCTCGGCGACATTGACAACCGTGCAGGCCTTGCCGAGTATATGGTGTATGACGAGAACAGGTGGAAGGCTGTCGTTTCTGCCGCCGAAGAGTTTATGGACCTCGTTGAGGAAGGCCGTTACGCCCTCTATGCAGAGGACGGGGAGGATATTCTCGAGAACAGCGGAGACAAGGTTTACAAGAGACTTGAGCAGATGTTCCGCAAGAACTCATTCTACCAGAAAGAGGCCATATTGACCCTTACCAACGGAAAGGACACCCGCTGGATCCAGGACAATGTACCTGCGTCATTCGGCAGCGGCCAGACCAGAAACCAGCCTACCCAGGAGCAGGTCGATATGTACGAAGTCATTGACAATGACGGAAATTGCGGCTGGGACATCTATACGGCCAGGGAGAAGGGCCTCTATGACGACGCCAATCCTTACGTAAACCGCGACCCTCGCTTCTACCGCGACATTGTATATGCCGGAGCCGTACTCCAGGGCAAGGAATACAATCCTGCCGACGGTTCTGACGTATTGACCAATACCTCAGGCACCGACACGAGGAATACCCGCACCGGCTATGCCCTCAGGAAGTTCATCCACAATGACTGGAGCCAGACCGCTTCCATCACAGGTATGCCATTCCCGCTCATCCGTCTTCCTGAAATCATGCTTGTCTATGCCGAGGCCCTGAACGAGACCGACGGTGATGTGGCAACCATGCGTTCAATGCTTGACCAGATAAGGGAGCGCTCTTTCATGAAGCCGGTTCCTGCATCATTCGAGGGGGACAAGGGCGTAAGGCGTGACTACATTGAGCGCGAGCGCCGGGTTGAGCTCTTCTTCGAGAACAACAGATACTTCACAGTACGTTACAAGGGAATAATGACCAATCCTGTCGAACTCGGACGAGAAGAAACCTATCTTGCCATGCCTCTTGAGACAAGAGCGCAGGCCTGGTTCGACGGCGGCAACGGCCAGTACCCACAGACCCAGCACTATATCCACGGAATGCAGTGCATAAGGGATGAGGCCAATGGAAAAGTGGTCGTGAACGGCAAGAAATACAGGATGGAACGTATCGAGAGCAAACAGCTCGCACCGAGAAAAGTTCTCTCCCGCGACTATTTCTTCCCGATCAATTCCAATGAAATAGCCAAGACACCGTCCCTCGTCCAGAATCCGGGCTGGTAGTCGCAAAGGCAGCTTGCTCCGCAGCGGCGGAGCCAAACTACAAGAAATATAAAATGAAGATTATGAAACATTTAGGATATTGTATCTCGGTTCTCCTCGCATCGGCCGCCCTGGCCTCCTGCGACTGGAAGAGCGACCCGCAGATCCTGGTATATCCGGGAACTGACCTCAGCGGAAACGGGAGCAGCAAGAATACTGAGAAAAACCGCATTATCAATGAATTCGAGAACATCCTCTCCCTCCGTATCGAGGGAGGTTGGAAAATCGAATCCGGGGAGGACATGGTATTCTACGTATTCGACATTGACGCAGGCTCCTACATTACCAAGTCATCCATGAATCCGAAGTCGAGGACAGGTGCCTACAAACTCTCTGTCAGCGACGATATGGATCTGAATATCACATTCGAGAACTCCGACATCGAGGACCTCATCGGCTCCTCGGCCCTTACCGTCAGGGAGGCCAAGGTGTCCGAGATTGTATGCAACATCCCCGGCACAAGTACCGAGGTCAGGATTCTGCCTGCCACCCAGGCCGAGATTGACAGCTACCTGACCGATGACGAAAGACTCCTCAAGACCTTCACCGATGTCCTTTATGCCGGCAACGAAGGTGATGGATGGAGACTTTCACTCACAGATCTGGACGAGACCGCATACCTGGTTCTCAACAAGGCTGACGGTTCCTTCATCGTGAAGTTTGCTTCCGACAGAGTCACTGCGGAGGGTCAGTATGAACTGGTAGTGGAAAATGGTGAGGTACATCTCTATGTAACTGATTCAGAGCTTGCTGCAAGACTCGGCACGGATGACGTCATCCTCACGGCCGTCAATGCTGACGGAAGCATCAGCTTCAAGGCCGGCGAAGGAAGCTACATGATGTACCGCGCATCCAGGGAGGATATAGACAACCTCAAGTCCGACCTCGAAATGCTCGTCGACAAGATTATGGAGAGAGGATACGGTTACAAGCTCATCAGGACCGAGGACGGCACATTCGTGGGCCACTACTACATTGACATCAAGAACGGCCTCATCAGGTTCACATTCTATGCTGACGCCAATGTCACCGCTGTCGCTCCGGAAATCGTCAGCGAGGGCGACGTGCTCAAGTTCTCCGAGCCGGTAAGCGTATCAGGCTCAAACGTGACATCACTCACCGTGGACGGAGACAATGTGACCCTCGACGGACTCGCAGCCGGTCTCAAGCTCACAGACAACCTCTCCATCGGAAAGGATGACAACACCTATGCGATGACTGACTATATCAGGAAGACCAGCGATGCCCAGTGGCAGTTCAAGAATGCTCCTGTGACAGTGTCCGAAAATCTCAAGGCCGAGTACGAGTCCACCTATGACTGGGGTAACGGTGTCCACATATACGAATGGAACGGTGAATGGGGTGCATTCGTGGTATTTCTCGACAACTATTACTTCCTCCAGTACCAGGGCAATGACATGAGCCCGATCGCCGGGACGGACATCATCAGGTTCAACAAGAACGCCGGTTTCAACCCCTCATACGGAACCAATATGGACACATATGAGTCAAAGATGGGCAAGACCTACTCCTTCTTCATGGACGAAGACCACATCATCGTCCGCACTACCGAGGCGGCCACCGCTCCTCTCCTCATCATGAGCACGAGCACAACGGACTTCATCTATTTCCCTAATGCGGTATTATAATTAACTTTGCGGAGGCGGGTGGTTTCCCGTCCGCCTCCACATAAACAATGACAAGACAATGAAACACATATACAGAATAATGTCAGTCCTTGCGGCCGCCGCAGTATCGGTTGCCTGCATTGACAGGGGAGGATATGTTTTCGGAGAACTGCCTCCCGGAGCGACTCCTGTGGAGGGTGAGGCTCTCGAGGCCAGGAATGCCGTCTACAACGAGTCCCTCAACGAGCTTACTGTGAACTGGCGTTCAACCGCCGACCCTTCCATCTACAAGGGAGTAGAGCTCTCCTACACCATGCTCAGCGGTGCCACCAAGACCGTGAGGATGTACGCCAACAAGAACTTCCCTTCATCCTACGACAAGTTCTCTGTCCTCACTGTCAATCCCGAGACAGTGCGCTACCGCTGCCTTTGGATAGATGAGGAAGGCAACGAGTCCACCAGCGAATGGGCCTCAGTGGATGACCTCCAGATCAAGAGGACCACATCCAATGCCATATTTGCCGGATATCTTCCTCCGAAATTCAAACTCGTGACAGAGGAAGGAGTTTCCGGGCAGGCAGCATCCGCCTATGCAGACATTGTAGGCAAGGATACCAGGTCCCAGGAAGCATACTACACAGACCTTCTCATCCAGGTTCTCTCCTCAATGTATTATTCCACCACGGATTCAGGCGAGCGCCCTCTCAGCTGGCTCAAGTGCATCCTCGGCCCTATGGACCTTGCAGGAGCCCTGGCCTATGTCTCAGGTGACAGCGAAGGACCTCTCATGAAGCTCGACTCAGGCTATCTCGAGTCCATAGCCAAGGGCAATGTGAACCAGGACGATGCTGTCTTCGAGATCAGGGGAGTCCTCATCCATGAGTTCACCCACCTTGTCCAGAAGACCGTGCCTTACAACAATGGCGACAACATGAACTACTTCGCCTGCATCGAGGGTTTCGCTGATGCCGTAAGATGCGCCTGCGGTGGTGTAACAGACTACAACAGAAGGTATGTCGCCCTCAATGCCGGAGCATATCACGACCCGAACAGGACCGAGAACGGCAAATTCGGACCTTATGTATGGCAGGTTCCTTACGGAGTATCAGGATACTTCATGTCCTGGCTCAGGTACTATGACGGAGACTTCCTCAGGAAACTGTCCCAGACGATGGTTTCAATGAAGGGAGACTGGTCCCTCGAGAATGCCGTGAAATACATTCTCGGAGCGGATGCCGACATCCAGAAACTCTGGGATGAGTACATCGAGGATGTAAAAGCGGAAAATGCGGAATAAATAATATGAAAAACGTACTCTCAGTACTTGTAGCAATGCTTTCCATTTCTGCCGGAGCCGCGGACAGGGATGTCCTCGACTATGTGAACACCTTCATTGGGACGAGCAGCATGGGACACGTGTTTCCGGGGGCCTGTGTGCCTCACGGAGGTGTCCAGCTCAGCCCTGACACGGAAGCGGCCCCGTTCTACAAAGACGGGAAATACAATGGCGACACCTACAGGTATTGCGCAGGTTATCAGTATGGGGATCCGACAATTGTCGGATTCTCCCATACTCATTTGAGCGGTACCGGACATTCTGACCTCGGTGACATCCTGATGATGCCGACTTCGGGTGCTGTAAGCCTCGAACCGGGCACTGTCGAAAATCCGGGATACCGTTCAGCCTTCTCCCACGATACGGAAAAAGCTGTTCCGGGATATTACGAGGTATATCTCCAGGACAATGGAGTCAAGGCCCAGCTTACGGCCACGAAACGGACCGGAGTGCACAAGTACACCTTCAGGGAGGGTGCGGACCAGCATCTCATACTGGACCTCGGATACGGAATCTACAACTATGAAGGCAAGACCAGATGGTCCAGCCTCAGGGTTGAGAATGACACCCTCCTGACTGGTATGAGGCTCACAAGCGGCTGGGCCAGAGAGAATTACACTTATTTTGCAATTTCGTTCTCCAAGCCTGTGCTCAGTTACGGTTCCAAGGACCGCCATCCGCTGCCTTATTCCGGATTCTGGAGAAAGTTCAATATCGGGGACAATTTCCCGGAAGTGGCAGGCTGCGACATTGTAATGCGGTTTGACTTCGGCAATGACCCCGAGCCCCTCGTGGTGAAGGTGGCCATCTCCGGTGTCAGCGTGGACGGTGCGCTTGCCAATCTCGAGGCCGAGGCGTCTCCATACACATTCGAGGAGATAAGACAGCAGGCTGCGGACCAGTGGAGGAAAGAACTCTCCGTCATAAGAGTCGAGGGTGATGAGGAAGCCAGGACAATGTTCTATACATCATTGTACCATACGATGATAAATCCGTCCGTTTACTATGATGTTGACGGTTCCTACAGGGGCATTGACCACAGAGTTCACAAACTTGCGGAAGGGGAGGCCAACTATACGGTTTTCTCCCTCTGGGATACCTACAGGGCTCTTCATCCGCTTTTCAACCTCATTGGAAGAGAGCGCAGCAGGGGCTTCTCCGAGTCGCTTCTTCGGCATTGGTCACAGAGTGTGCACCATATTCTCCCGATATGGTCCCACATGGGCAATGAGAACTGGTGCATGATAGGCTACCACGGAGTGTCAGTCATAGGGGACGCATTGTCCAAGGACATTGACATCGACCCTGAAACGGCAATGCAGGCCGTCCTCGGCAGCTCCAACTGCGACTATTATGACGGGACCGGAGTCTATAAGGAGAAAGGCTACGTGCCTTTTGAAACAAACGGCTCAGGAGCTTCGGTGACAATGGAATATGCCTACGACGACTGGGTGATTTACAATATGGCCCGCCGCGCCGGCAACGACAGCATTGCCTCGCTCTACCGTCAGAGGGCATTGAACTACCGCAATGTCTTCGACCCGTCCTGCGGATTTGCAAGGGCGAGAATGGCGGACGGCAGCTGGAAGGGAGACTTCAATCTCTACTCCACCCACGGGCAGGGCTTCATCGAGGGCAACTCATGGAACTACTCGATGTACGTTCCTCATGACCCGGCCGGCCTCATCGGCCTGATGGGCGGGGACAAGGAGTTCACTTCAAGGCTGGACAGACTCTTCACTGAACATCTTGACGATAAGTATTTTGCTGAGACAGAAGATGTTACAAGGGAGGGAATCCTCGGAATGTACGTCCATGGCAATGAGCCGAGCCACCACGTCCCTTATCTCTACATGTGGACTTCCAGCCCTTGGAAGACCCAGCATTGGGTAAGGGAGATAATGGACAGGATGTACCGTCCTGAAATAGACGGGCTCTGCGGCAATGACGACTGCGGCCAGATGTCAGCCTGGTACATCTTCTCGGCAATGGGATTCTATCCTGTATGCCCTGGCTCGGACCAGTTCGTCATCGGGGCGCCTTACTTCCCTTATGTGAAGATAAATCTTGAAAATGGGAAAACCATTGAAATCAAGGCGGATGGGGTATCTTCAGAAAGGAGATATGTCCACGGCATCAAACTCAATGGGAAGGAACACCGGAGGGCCTATTTCACATACGATGACCTCAAGGACGGAGCCGTGATCGAGTTCACCATGAAGTCCACTCCGGACAAGAGACGCAAGTATAAGGAGGAAGAGAAACCTTATTCCCTGACCAATGACACATTGTAGTATTGTATGAATAACTTCTTTATAAAGGCGGCGATGTTGGCGACAGCGTTCGCCGCCCTTGTTCAGTCAGCGAGTGCTGAGGACAAAGATCTGAAAATCAATTATGTAAATCCCCTCGTGGGAACAGCCGGCTACGGCAATGTCTATCCTGGCTCCCAGATTCCGTTCGGAGGCATCCAGATCAGCCCGGATACCGACAGGGATTTCTATGATGCGGCCGCAGGCTACAAATATGACCACGGAACCCTTCTCGGATTCTCATTGACCCATCTGAGCGGTACCGGCATTCCGGACCTCGGGGACTTCCTTTTCATGCCGGGAACCGGAGAAATCCATCTCGACCCGGGCACTCACGATGATCCTGACTCAGGATACCGCTCCAGATACAGCCACGATGAGGAATGGTGCTCCCCGAACTACTATGCCGTGAATCTTCTGGACTACGGCGTGAAGGCCGAGATGACATCGTCCCTGCACAGCGGCATTCTCCGTTTCACCTATCCGGAGGCGGAGGACTCCTTCATTCTCCTGGATCTGGACCACACCCTGTGGTGGAACTGTGCCTGGTCCAATATCCGCATTGAGGATGAGCATACATTGACAGGATACAAGCTGGTCAAGGGCTGGGGACCGGAGCGCCACATCTATTTCACGGCCGAGTTCTCCAAGCCTATAGAGGATTTCGGGATAATGCAGGACGGCGGACTGGTGCATTACAATACC
Organism: Candidatus Cryptobacteroides sp.; assembly: GCA_051870395.1. Taxonomy (GTDB): domain Bacteria; phylum Bacteroidota; class Bacteroidia; order Bacteroidales; family UBA932; genus Cryptobacteroides. Next base: position 39,846 of record JBJEBV010000058.1, read on the forward strand.
AAGCGTTTCCGCAGCAGCCGCGAGGCCTGGGGCAAGGGCATCAAGTTCTGGCTCAAATTCCCGACCTCTGAAAATGAGCAGGTTACGGTGAAGGTGGCCATATCCTCAGTCGATGCGGATGGAGCCAGGGGAAACCTCAGGGAAATTGCGGGCCTTGACTTCGAGCAGGTCCGCCTGGCCGGAGAAAGAAAGTGGGAGAAGGAACTCTCCCGATTCAATGTCGAGGGCACCCTTGAGCAGAAGGAGACCTTCTACACCTCTGCCTACAGATGCTTCCTCTGCCCGTTCGTGTTCCAGGATGCCGACGGGAGATTCCGCAGGCTGGACAAGAGCATTGGCAGGGCAGAGGGCTTCACGAACTATACAACTTTCTCATTGTGGGATACTTACAGGGCATTCCACCCGCTGCTTAACCTTGTCCGCCCGGATGTCAGCGCCGACCTCGCCTCTTCAATGCTGGAGCATTATAACAGGAGTGTCGAGAAAATGCTGCCTATATGGTCTTTCTATGGCAATGAGACCTGGTGCATGATAGGCTACCATGCGGTTTCCGTGCTGGCTGATATGATAGTCAAGCAGATACCCGGCATTGACTATGAGCGGGCCTTCGAGGCTATGAAGACTACGGCTACGAACAGGCATTATGACTGCCTGCCGGAGTACTGCGAACTTGGCTATGTACCTTTCGACAAGGAGGCTGAGTCCGTTTCCAAGACATTGGAGTATGCTTACGATGACTATTGCATTGCCCAGGCAGCGAAGGCCCTTGGTCACGAGGAGGATTATAACTATTTCATACAGAGGTCATTGTCTTATCGCAACCTGCTTGACCCGGAGACCGGGTTCATGAGAGGCAGGGACAGCGAGGGCAATTGGCGCACTCCGTTCTCTCCGATTGCCTACCAGGGTCCAGGCTCTGTCAACGGCTGGGGCGACATCACGGAGGGCTTCACTCTCCAATATACCTGGTACGTACCTCACAATGTGGCAGACCACATTGACCTTGTAGGCCGCAAACTTTACGAGGCCCGCCTGGACTCATTGTTCGCAGTCGAACTTCCGGAGGACATTCCGGGCGCACACGACATCTGGGGACGCATCGGCGGCTATTGGCACGGGAACGAGCCTTGCCACGGAGTGACCTATCTCTACAACTACATTGGCCAGCCTTGGAAATGCCAGAAATGGGTCCGTTATGTAGCCGACAATTTTTACGGTAACCAGCCTGGCTCCCTGAGCGGCAATGATGACTGCGGCCAGATGTCCGCCTGGTACATTTTCAATGCCCTCGGATTCTATCCTACAGCCCCTTCCAGCAATGTTTACAACCTTGGTTCGCCTACAGTTCCGGCCGCGGAGATGAGGCTTTTCAACGGCAGGAGCATCAAGATGACGACGGAGAACTGGTCCAAGGCCAATGTCTATGTGAAGAAGGTCTATCTCAATGGTAAATTGCTCGACCGCTCCTGGATAAGCTATGCCGATATCAGGGACGGGGCCGAGTTGCATTTCGTGATGAGCTCCAAGCCTGAGAAACGCCGTGCAGTATCCTCTGCTGCCATTCCTCCGTCACTTCCGCTTGGAATCGACTATGCCGGCGGCGGGGTCAAGGATGAATGGAAAGACTTTGTTTATCCGGAAGTAAAGTTCTCCTCTCTCAATCCTGAGACTCGCGGGGCGCAGCTGTATTCACAGTTGGTCCCTGACCCTGAGTCGTTTATAAAGGAACACTGCCGCAAGGTGGCTGAGGTCCTGTTCTATTCCGCCGCTGACCCTATGAACCGCGTCGGCCGGATCAACTACATTCTCAAGGACTATGACGGAGTGTCAGCGAAGGCCGGCAATCCTGAGGAGACTACGGTGTATTTCAGCACCCGCCACGTGGAAAAATCTGCGGCCCAGTCAATGTTCAAGCTGGACTATGAGACCCGTGGGGTGCTCTTCCACGAGCTTGTACACGCTTACCAGTTCGAGCCAAAGGGTATCGGGACATATTCCACCAACAAGGAGTTTTGGGCCTGCATTGAGGGGCTTGCGGATGCCGTGAGGGCGCAGGCTGGGTACTTTGACATTGCCGAGAGGCGCAGGCCTGGAGGAAACTGGCTGGACGGCTACCAGACCACTGGATTCTTCATCCAATGGCTCACGACCAGGGATCCTGATGCTATTCGCAAGTTCCACCAGTCCGTGAGGGATCTGGAAGTATGGAGTTTCGACGGTGCGATGAAGTATATCTTCGGCAAGAATGCCTCAATCCAGGGACTCTGGGACGAGTATCAGGCCTTCCTCAAGGCGTGAAAGGATAGGAGACATATTTCATTGTCTTGCTGACATTATTGTATTTGGTGCGGTGTCTCTGGGCGGCAGTCTGGGGATTCCGCACCAATGGGTTAGGCAGGACGCAGGCGATGCAAATTGCCTGATCCCGGGTCAATTTGGAAGCGCTGCAGTGGAAGTATTTCTCAGCCACTGCTTCCACTCCGTACAGCCCCTTACCGGTCTCTGCTACGTTGAGGTAAACCTCCATAATGCGCTTCTTGCCCCAGATTATTTCAATGAGGAAGGTGTAATAGGCCTCCACGCCCTTCCTGAGCCAGGTTTTCGAGCCGAATGTGAAGCAATTCTTGGCTGTCTGCTGTGAGATGGTGCTGCATCCCCGGATTTTCGTACCCTTTTTCTCGTGGGACTTCTTCATTTCCCTGATGGCCTCGAAATCGAAGCCCCAATGATCCATAAATCTGCCGTCCTCCGATGCGATTACGGCCGTCACCATCGTTTGGGAAATATCGTCAATATCGACCCAGATGTGATGATTCCTGAAATCCTTCTGGTCCCGATATTCAATGCTTCTCTTCAGCATCAGCGGAGTCCATCTGACCGGTACGAACTTGTACAGCGTCACCCAGGCAATGGAGAGCAGGATGAGGCCGGCCGGCACGTACAGGAACAGGATTTTCGATACCCTTTTTATTCTGGTTTTGAGTTTCATGCGTTGGAAAGATGTTCCAAAGTTAGTGAAAATCGGGTAATAACCTGCATAAAATCGTGATGCAGTTCTGCGGCTGGGAACTCGTGCGGATGGAGGAGGTCTGGCCCCCCTGTTAAGATTATTTAAAATCACTACTTTATAACTAATTAGTATTCAAT
>JBJEBV010000059.1:0-11240 GCA_051870395.1 Candidatus Cryptobacteroides sp.
TGGACAAGATGTATGACATCGAGTACAGGATTCCGTTCACCAATGCCGGAAAGCGTGGCCTTCTGACATATTTCTACGACGGATGCTGGACGCCTGAGAATCAGGAGAATGCGATTTATCCGCGTCCTTCCGAGGAGAGCGAGAGCTGGAACTCCGAGCCATCTACACTCTGGCTCAAGAACTCTTCGTATTTCCGTCTCAAGAACGTGACACTCGGATATACGATTTCCAACTCCCCGGCATTGAAGAAAGCCGGTATTTCCTCACTCGGTATTACCTTGACAGGCTACAACCTGCTCACTCTCTCGCCGCTAAAATACATTGACCCGGAGGGAGTTACCAACAGGTTCGGAGACTATCCGCTCGTGAAAATCTACAGCCTCGGGCTCAATGTCAATTTCTAATTTGAACAGGTATGAAAAGATCAGTATCAAATATTCTTGCGGCCCTCTCTTTCGCGGCCATTGTGTCCTGTTCGGAAATCAGTTTCGGGGACAGTTTCCTCGGTGACCAGCCGGAAAGTTCCGGTGCCACGACCGACCAGATGTTCTCTTCTCCTACAGAAGCCGAGAAAGTCCTCAACAGGGCCTATCTCGCCCTTCCTTACGGAATTCCGACTTCCATAAACAACAAGTTGGGAGTCAATATTCTCGAGTCCCTCACTGACCTGTCGCAGAGTTTCCGTGACAATATCAGTGACGGTCCGATGAAATATTATTACAATGGAGCCCTCAGCGCAAACAGCATCAATGGCAGCGCCGCCTATTGCTTCGGTTCGGAAACTGACTGGACGGCTATCCGCTATGCCTGGCTGTTCATCGAGAATGCCGACAGGGTTCCGGGCTATGACAATGCTGAAAAGCAGCGCCGCATAGCCGAGGCCAAGGTCATCATAGCCCTTTCCTATTTCGAAATGCTGCGGTATGTAGGCGGTGTTACATGGCTTGACCATGCTGTCGATGTGAATGAGCCCATGAGATTCCCGCGCATATCTTTCGCACAGACTGTGGAGAATATCGTTGCCCTCCTCGATGAGGCAATCCCGGCCCTTGTATGGAAGGAGGACGAAATCCAGGACGGAAGAATGACCAGGGCGGGTGCAATGGCCCTCAAGTTCAAGGTCCTCCAGTGGGCGGCCAGCCCGGCTTTCAATTCAGACAGGCTCTGGCATCCTGAGGCAGATGAATACACCTGCTATGGAAACTACAGCGCAGAACGCTGGACAGCTGCCAGGAATGCCGCCAAGGCCTTCTTCGATGAGGTGGCATCCAGGGGTGAGTATTCCCTCATCCAGCCGGAGGAAGCCACTCACGAGGCGAGGAGACTTGCCTACAGGAAGGCATATTATGACAGGGGAGGCTCCGAAATCCTCATTTCCTGCCGCCACGGCTTCCAGGCCTCGACTCATTCCTCATTCATTGACCAGAGGTATTACAGCGATCCGACATTGAATTACGTGGACATGTTCCCTTGGGAGGACGGCACTGACTTCCCGGCCGATTTCGACTGGAAGCATCCTTCCAGGCAGCCGTTCTTCAATTATGATGGAAGCAATATGGTGCCTACCAGGGATCCCCGCCTTTACGAGAATGTTGCCTGTCCGGGCGACATATACTGCGACGGAACTGCGGCTCCGGTATATTCCAACCACCCTTCATTCAAGGACGGCTCAGGCTTCCTCGTGATGAAGTTCGTTCTCCAGGAGGCCAAGGACAGGAACAACCGTCCTGTGCAGTGGCCATATCTCAGGCTTGCCGAGATCATGCTCGACTATGCCGAGGTCATCAATGAGACTGACGGACGTCCGGATGACACCGCCTACAGGATGGTGAATGATGTCCGTGCCCGAGTAGGCCTTGGACCATTGCCTGCAGGTCTCGGAAAGGATGCATTCCGCGAGGCGGTTCTCCGTGAGAAAGCCCTGGAACTCGGTTTCGAGGAGGTGAGATGGTTCGACCTCGTCAGACACGACAGGCAGGATGACTTTACAAAGACTCTCTACGGACTCCGCAGCAAGGGTAATGACCTCAACAATCCTACGGAATTCACCTTCGAGAAAATCACCCTCTCCGGACGCTACTGGCAGTCCAACTGGGATACCAGGTGGTATCTTGCACCTATTCCGCAGAACGAAATCAACAAGGATTATGGAATGACCCAGAATCCGGGCTGGTAAAATTTAAAACTGACTTGATATGAATCATATGATCAAGAATATAACCGCATTGCTGCTGTCCTGCTGCATTGTCCCGGCCTTCGCCCAGACATCGCCGCTCGTGCAGACGGATACCCTCATTGTCGGCTACGACATTGAGACTGCCCTTCCGGTCAGCAGCTATTCAGCGACAGGAGTGGGTGCCGCGGCATTTGACAATGCCGCCCACATCGATGTCGCCAAGGCTCTTTACGGCAAGATTGCCGGACTGAATGTCAGACAGGGGGTCGGATCCTCCGCTGACAATGTCTGCACCTTCTCTGTCCACGGCAAGACTCCGCTCGTGCTGGTGGACGGCTTCCCGAGGGAACTCTCCGACCTGACTTCCGAGGAAATCGAGTCGGTAACACTGCTCACAGATGCCGCCTCGGCCGCCCTCTATGGAATGAAGGGAGCGAACGGCATCCTCTATGTTACCACGAAAAGAGGCTCTGAGAGCCGTCTCAATGTGACTGCGAAATACCAGTTCGGGCTCAATACCCAGTTCCGTGCTCCGGAGTTCGCGGACGCTTTCGCGTACGCCAACTGCGTGAATGTGGCAATGGCCAATGACGGCCTTGCACCAAGGTACAGCAATGCCGAGCTCGATGCCTTCAAGAACGGCAACCTTCCTTACGATTATCCGGATGTGGACTGGTGGAAGGAGACCATGAATGATTTCGGCTACACCAACAGGCTCCAGCTCACATTCGACGGCGGAAGCAGCAAGTTCCGCTACTACACGGTAATCGACTATTACCGTGACAAGTCAATGCTGAAGGAGACCACGACTGATGACCGCTACAGCACCAAGCCTACCGACACAAGGCTGAGCGTGAGGACCAACCTCGATCTCGACATTACTCCCACGACTTTCCTCCGCGCCCACATTGCCGCAAATCTTCAGGAACTCCGCGGCACTGCATATGGCAGGAACAACATCATGAAGGCGATCTGGAACACTCCTTCAGCCGCATTCCCGGTAAGGTATGCGAACGGCATCTACGGAGGAAACCAGGTTTACGGTGAGAACAACCCCGTGGCTCTTCTTATGGACAAGGGACATGTCAGGAATATGTTCGGGACCCTTCTCGCTGACCTCAGCCTCAGGCAGAACCTGGACGTTCTGACCAGGGGACTCTCCGCGGAGCTCCTCGTATCCTTCGACAACAGGGGAGGAATGAATGAGACTTCCAGCAAGTCCTACAGGTATATGAATACTTATCCGACAATTACTGAGGACGGTACTCTCATAACCACCCCGGCGATTTACGGAAAGGATTCCCAGGAACTCGGTCATTCCCAGCCGTTCAATTCACTTATGATGAGAAGCAACTTCCAGGCGAAGCTCGCTTACGACAGGAATTTCAACGGCCACAATGTCCATGCTGCGGCAATGTATGATTTCCGTTCCATCATGCGCAACGGAAGGAACAACACCACCCGCAACCAGTCTGTCATTTTCAATGCAACCTACACATACAGAAATCGTTACGAGCTCAATGCCGTGGCAAACTACAGCGGCTCCGCATATCTTCCTGCCGGTTCCAGATACCATTTCTATCCGGCTGTGTCAGCTGCCTGGAACATTGCCGGCGAGAACTTCCTCGGAGGAGCCGGTTGGCTGGATGTGTTGAAGATCAGGGCTTCCTACGGTATTTCCGGCTGGGACAACAGCCTCTCGCACGAGCTTTGGCGTCAGGCATACGGCAGCGGCAACAGCTATGTTTTCGGAAGCAATGCCACAGCTGTCAGCGGAAGCGCCGAGGGGGATCTTCCTGTCGTGGGACTGAAGCCTGAGCGTTCGGAGAAGATGACTCTCGGTCTGGACTTCGCCGCATTCGGAAACAGGCTGAATCTCTATGTGAACGGATTCCGTGACTACAGAAGCGATATTCTCGTGTCAGGCTCCTCGTCCACTTCCGAGATCATCGGCATTGGCGTAGGTCAGGTCTGCGAGGGAGAGTACCTGTACAAGGGTGCTGACTTCGCCATTTCCTGGATTGACAGGAGGGGGGACTTCACCTACGGAATCAGTGCCTCAGCATCATATCTCAACACTGAGATCATCAATGACAACCAGGCATATCAGGAGTACGACTATCTCTACCACAAGGGCAACCGTGTGGGCCAGTGCTACGGACTTGAGGCCATCGGCTTCTTCTCCAGCCAGATGGAAATCAACAATTCCCCTCAGCAGACCTTCTCCACCGTACGTCCGGGCGACGTGAAGTACAAGGACCAGAACGGGGACAATATCATTGACTCGAAGGATGTTGTGAGGATGTTCGGCTCCACTCTGCCACGCTTCTATTTCGGCTTCAACATTGAACTTGGCTACAAGGGCTTCGAACTCGCAGCCGACTTTCAGGGGATGACCGGAGTCACGGTGTCCCTGCTTGACAGCCCTCTCTACAAGCCGCTTGTCGAGAACGGAAACATCTCGATGACCTGGCTGAACAACGAGATTCCATGGTCAGAGCACAGCGCCGGCCTGGCTACGATGCCGCGCCTCACCACCCAGGGCAATGCCAACAACTACAGGGCAAGCTCTCTCTGGTATCGTGACGGCTCATTCATCAAGCTGCGCAACCTCGTGCTCTCCTACACCTTCCCGAAATCGATGATCCGTTTCGCCGACATGAAGGTGTTCGTGCAGGGCTGCAATCTCTTCAGCCTTGACAATCTCGGCTTCCTTGATCCGGAGCAGCTCCAGCTGGCCTATCCTTCAGTAAGGTCATACCACGCCGGAGTCAAGTTCAACTTTTAATGTGAGGGAAATATGAACAAGATGAATATGAAAAGAATTCTCTCGGCAATGCTCCTGCCTCTGGCTGTCATTTCCTGCAATGTCCTCGATTTTGACGAGACCAGCGGCCTGAAGACCAAGGAGGATATGTACAGATACTTCAACTCGGCGGAGAGTATGCTGACGAATGTGTATTCCTATATGCCGAAGGATCTCGGGACCGTATCCGGAGCAATGCGCGATGCGGCCTGCGACGATGCCGAATACGGCAATACATCAGGAAAAATCCAGTATTTCAACAACGGCTCCTGGTCGGCGGTAAACACCGTTGACAATGCTTGGGGCCTCTATGCCGGAATCAGGGCCGCCAATGCCTTCATCCGCGACATCGAGACTCTCGACCTTTCCCGTTACGAGTACAACGGCCAGTATCAGAACTGGCTCAAGAAGCTGGCATTCTTCCCGTACGAGGCAAGGGTGCTGCGTGCCCATTATTTCTTCGAACTCGCCAGAAGATACGGTGACATTGCGATGCCGCTGGAAGTTCTGGATGCCCAGGGTGCCAACACCATTGCCAAGACTCCTTTCGACAAGGTGATCGAGTTCATTGCCGCAGAATGTGACGAATGCGCAGAGAACCTTCCGGAGTCCTACAAGAACCAGCCCGGCCAGCAGATAGGCAGGGTGACACGAGGCTTCGCCCTGGCGGTCAAGTCCAAGGCTCTCCTCTATGCCGCCAGCCCTCTTCACAACCCTGATGGGGACAATGCCAGATGGCTCGCTTCCGCAAAGGCTGCCCTGGACATCATCAATTCAGGAGCATACGTGCTGGAGAAGACCGAAAGCGCCAACAACATTGCCTCCAAGGAGACTGTGATGATGGTCATCGGTACTGACAACAGCAATTTCGAACTGAACAACTTCCCGATCAGGTTCACCGAGGGAAAGAGGAGCGGAGCCACCGCCACCTTCCCGTCCCAGAACCTCGTGGATGCTTTCGAGACCGTGAACGGATACAGTGTCACCCTCACCGACATCGGCTGGAAGAGCGACGACCCTGACTTCGACCCGGCCTATCCGTATTCAGGCAGGGATCCGAGATTCTACCGCTCGATTCTCGCCAACGGAATGTCATTCAAGGGTTCCGTGATTGAGGTATGGGAAGGCGGAAGAGACTGCCAGGAAGTCATCTCCGGAGGTAGCCCTACAGGTTATTTCCTCAGGAAATATATCCAGGAGACCACCAGCTTCGTCCCTGACAAACTTGTCACGAACAAGCATCACTGGATTGTCTACCGCTATGCCGAGACATTGCTGACATACGCAGAGTCAATGGCTAACGCATTCCCTGAGAATATGGACTACACGGACGCCGATTTCCCGTATTCGGCTCTCTGGGCTCTCAATCAGGTTCGCATCAATGCAGGCATGCCTGAAATCCCGGCCTGCGGCTATGACGAGTTCATCACAAGGCTCAGGAACGAGTGGAGAGTCGAGTTCGCCTTCGAGGATCACCGCTTCTGGGATGTCCGCCGCTGGAAAATCGGTGCGGAGACCCAGCGTGAGCTCCGCGGCGTGAATGTGAGGAAGAATGAGGACGGAAGCTTCAGCTATTACAGGCAGGTTTACGAGAACCGCAAATGGGCTGACAGGATGTATTTCTATCCGATTCCTCAGTCCGAACTCTTCAAGAACAATAATCTCTATCCTCAGAATATAGGTTGGTAAATAACATTAATGATATGAAACGCATTTTTGAAAATATATCGCTCCTGGCCGCAGTTGCGTGCGGAGCATTTGCCGTGGCTTCCTGCCAGGAGTTCAGCATTGATTCCCAGGAGCCGGCTCCTCTCAAGATTGAAGTCGACGCTCTGGACAATTACCATGTGAACGCTGTCTCACCTGACAGAGTTGTCTTCAATATCAGTTCAAACACCCCTTGGCGCATTACCGGAGACAGCCAGTGGTGCAAGGCCACACCGTCGATGAGTGCCACATCCTCACTTGTATCCGAGGTCGAGATTATCGCTGAGGAGTATGATGGACGCCAGGCCAGGACAGCAACATTCGTGATTTCTGCAGACGGAATCGAGGAGACCAGGACATTCACTGTCACACAGTCCTCCAAGCAGAGTCTTACTGTCATTCCTTTCGATGAGAGACTTGCCACCGAGGGTCAGACATTCAGCTTCAGCATTGTCTCCAACAAGGCCTGGGAAATCATTCCTTCCAGTTCATTCCTCTCCGACATCGACAAGAAGAGCGGAGAAGGTTCCGAGGACGGCTCCGAGGAAGTCATCACTGTCAATGTTCCGGCAAACCCGGGAGCCGTGCGTTCGGGAGAGCTCACTGTCAGGACTGCATATGACTCCTACAGATTCACTGTAACCCAGAACGGCGTCATAATTGAACTTGAGGAAAACCCTGACTCGGACCTCATCGAGTTCGAGATGGGAGACACAGCCTATGAGAAGATTGTAAAGATCCGCTCAAACAAGGAGTGGAAGGTGAAAGTGCCTCAGGAGTATGCAGGATGGCTTTCTGCTGAGAAGACCGCTGACGGCGAACTGAAAATCACTGTCGGTGACAACAATACTCTCCAGCCACTCTCCGGTGAGATTGTCCTGACGACCGTGGATATCATTGACGGTTTCGACGGGGTGACATTCAGGGTCGTCAATCCGAACCTCAAGTTTGACATTACATCAGGATCCAATCTCGGTTATGACGAGGCGACAGGCGCTACCAGGATCAAGATTCAGAACGGCGAACTCGTGGCGTCCAAATTCCTTATCAAGAAGGGCCGCACTACCATCGAATATGCAGGCATCTCCGCATCGGCGACTGCCATGTTCGGTATGGGATTCACGAGCCCGACATCTGCGGCCAACTACAAGCTCCATCTTGAGAACGGCACGTACTGGTACCGCTGCGCAGGAGGCTTCGGCTGGATTGCGCCAATCAAGAAGACCGAGGCTGATTTCATGCCGCTGGCTGATTTCAGGAAAGTGGAATTCGTGGTTGAGGATGATCCAAACGCTGCCGGCAAGCTTGCCATCAGCATCTATGTCAACGGTACTCTTTACGGAACCCAGGCGGGAAGAACTGATTTCGCTGCAAGTGACAATGGCTGCCGTATGACCATCGAGTGCACAGGTACTCCGGGAGCGGACGACTACTGCCTCGTCAAGAGCATTGTTTATACTCCGGCCGAATAATATCGCAATTGCGGAATTTGAATGAAAAATCTTATGAAAACCAGAATTTCAATATTGATGGCCTCCATTCTCGCCCTCTTCTCCTGCTCCGACGAAAAGGACCAGATGAAATGGGTGGACCTGAGATACCGGGTGGAAGATTCTTATCTTCTGGAGGCAAACAACCCCGAAACCATCACCTTCCTTGTAAAGAGCACGGATCCGTGGATGGTTTACGGAACAGCAGGCTGGTATACCATAACCCCTCCGTCTGGTGAGGGGGATATGGAAAACACCACCACTGTCACCATTGTCTGTGAAGAAAACACGGACCTTGACGACAGGACAGACATCATCAAAATCCAGAGCGACTACTGGGTAGGCAAGGAATTTACCATCACCCAGAAAGGTATCGCATTTCTAGACTACGAGCCTGTGGCAAATATTCTTCAGGAGGGCGGCACAACTGAAATCACTGTGAAGGCCAACCAGGACTGGAGTGCGAAGGTGACAACCGGAGGAGAATGGCTTTCCCTGGTCAGCGGCGAAACCGGAAGTCTCGACGGAAGCGTGACAGTATCCGCAGTCAAGAACCTTGGCGAGCAGAGAACGGGAATCGTGACCATCTATGACAGGCACGGAGTTGTCGCCCGGGAAGTCGCTGTCGTGCAGAATGGTGTGATTCTCAATATCGAGGCACCTGTGAACGGGCAGTGGTTCCGCATGTATGAAGAAGCCCAGACTCTCTCGATTGCCGTCGAGTCCAATACGGGCTGGACAGTGGAAAAGGCTGACCCTGAGGAAGATACCTGGTACAGCTTCGCCAAGACAACATACGATGGGAACGACAATCTCCAGATTCTTGTCGATGCCAATATCGGTACACGTGTCCGTACCGGTGAAATCATCCTGAGGACAGTTGCGGCCGAGGGTGCGACACCACTCGAGAAGAGAGTGCGCTTCAAGCAGGCCAACAAGCCTGTGGTTACGACGACCGTCGTAGACAAGGTGCTCAACGGAGGAACCTGGTACGGCCCTGGCGAACTGATGCCGGCAAGGTACAATATCTACCTCGATTCCTACAGCGGCAATATCAGGTGTTTCTTCATCTGGAACACTACGCCTTATACCGAGCTCCGTTTCCATATCAATGACGGCAAGACCCAGCTCAGCACCACGCCTTGGTGCAGCAATGTCTTCAACGAGGCATCCTATTGCCGTGTTCCTGTGGACGGAACGAAGCAGAATGTGCTCAGTTTCAACATTGACAGGTACACTGATGACAAGGGCGACGAGTGGGTTTATGTCGAGTGGATTCTGAATGACACTGTCATAGCTCACGCCATTGCCGACGGCAAGAATGACGACAGCGGTACTGATGATACCTTCAAGGTTCCATATTCCGCAATTTCTGTCGGCGGCTCAATCCAGATGAGCGGAACCCTCACCGTAAGCAAATGGGAAAGAGTTGACCATCTCGTTTGGGGAGACTAGTGCTTCCGTGTAGAATATTAACTATATTTGGAAATATATGGAAAGAATGACAATATTACTATTATCTGCACTTCTGAGCCTTGTTTCCTGCTCCGGCGAGTCCGGGCAGGAGCCTCAGAAACATCCTCTGGAGGCATTCGCAGTCAGGATAGGGGATTCCTATTATCACGCCGCAATTGACCAGGAGACGCATATCGCCACCATTGGTCACATTACGGATACAAGGTATATCACTGGAGTGGAATACACGCTCGGTGACCCGGATGGTACGATTTCCCCTAATCCGGAGCTTCTCATCGGCTGCTGGGAGCAGGAGCAGACCTTCACCGTAACCTGCTTCGGCGAGACATCACAGTATGTTCTGGAGTTCCCTAAATTCGACGAGTCTGGCAGGCATTATATCTTCCGTGATGAGTTCAACATTGACGGACGTCCGGACGAAACCAAGTGGACCCTCTGCCCGAAAGGAGGCAGCGACTGGAACGACGAGATGTCCGAAAGTTACGACCAGGTCTATGTCAAGGATGGTGTCCTCGTCCTCAATGCTGAAATAGTGGACGGCCAGTACAAGGCATCCGGAATCAAGACAGAGGGCCTTTTCGGCTTCACGTTCGGCCGGGTAGAGTGCAGGGCCAGAATCCCGAGGACCCCTAACGGAGCCTTCCCTGCGATTTGGATGATGCCACAGAAGTATGAGTACAAGGGCTGGCCGAATTGCGGTGAGATTGACATAATGGAGCATATCCGCCAGGAGAATGCCATCCATCAGACAATCCATACCCACTACACCTACGACCTTGGCAACAAGTCAGGGACCACCAGGCAGACAGTCTGCGACTACAAAGACTGGAATATCTATGCTGTGGAATGGACCCCTGAGGATTTGACCTTCTATGTGAATGACCAGATGACCTTCAAGTATTCCAATATGCATCTCAGCAATGAAGCGGAGATGAAGCAGTGGCCTTTCACCTCGAAGAGCGAATTCTATCTCATCCTGAATATGGGCCTCGGAGATCCGGGAACCTGGGCAGGTCCAGTGGACGATGCCAATATGCCTGCTGTCATGGAAATTGACTGGGTTCGTGTAAGTGCCATTGAATCAGGTGATTGATGGTTATGTTGAGACGATTGTCAATACTGTTTGTCGTTACCCTGGGCATTGCTGCTTCGGCGGCTGCCCAGGGCAATGTTTTGGTGCCGGCGCCCCTCTCATTGGAAAAGAAGGCGGGCTCATTCTTGTTTCCAGTCCGGCCCGGATTGTTGCCGTCAACCGCCGCCGCGGACGGAATTGAATTTGTCGCCGACACTTCAATGAAGGATGAGGCGTATTTCCTGGACGTTTCCCCGAAGCGGGTGACAGTCAGGGCGAAGGATGAGAAGGGTCTCTTCTATGCCCTCCAGACCATTCGCCAGCTACTGCCTCCCGGCTATGAGGATTCGTCTGCGCAGGCATACCGCATTCCCTGCCTGAAAGTTCATGACGAGCCGCGATTCCCATACCGGGGATTTATGCTGGACGTGGCCAGGTTCTTTACGCCGAAGGAGGACTTGTTGAAGATAATTGACTGTATGTCAATGCTTAAGCTCAACAAACTTCACCTCC
>JBJEBV010000060.1:0-2044 GCA_051870395.1 Candidatus Cryptobacteroides sp.
CGTACTTTCGACACCATTTTCTCGTGAGTGATAGCTTCCGCTACAGAACGACGATAGAATCAGCCTGATGGCATCAGGCTGAGGCCATACCGATCGAACCCACGATCATGCCTTCATCGAGGTCCAATCTTCTCATCACATCCAACATCTCCTCTTCACAACCATCTGGACCTTCGAGTTCCATCTCACCGTCTATGACCCTGACACAGAGGAGCATCCAGCTGGCCACCATGTCCTGACATGTGGTGAAACGTCCCGGAGTGATACGGAACATGAGGTCTATAATGTTCCTCACGAGTGCTGCCAATCCCAGCACGAACATCATCGCATTCTCCCTCTCTGGATTCTTGAAGAACACATCGTTGAGACCGACCTTTCCCTTGAGGAGCTTGAACGTATGCTCCTGCTTGTACTGGTCGAGGTACAGTTCCAACACAGATTCGGACGAGGCTCCGTGACGAACGTTCTCCCTCCTCTCTCCACTGGGGATCCTCGGAAGATTCGTGACGAGGACCTCTAAGGAATCGAGGTCCGCCAGGACGTCGAGTTTGACCTTGTCGATGACAGGTTCGCAATCGACAGTATACTGACGAACGAATTCGGGTTCCTCACCCTTCTTCGGGCGTCCCCTCTGGCTGCGTTTGACGCGTACATCCTCGGATACGATCTTCCACTTGAGGGAGTGTGCATTGTCACACAGCTCCTCCTGGCAGAGTCCGATGTTCAGAAGGGCCTCACTTTCGGAATCGAAGCTCATCTTCCCGAGTCTTTTCGCCACCTTTTCTGCGGTCTTGAGGTGGGCCCTTTCGATCGATGCTCTCCTGTCGGAGAGCATCTTCGAAGACCTGAAGGCAACTGCGCGTATCCTGCGCTTGGGTGCCCTCGTCCCATCCTCCTGGACCTCCCCGTCCACATCCACATCAACATCGTAGAACGCATGCCCATCTTTCAGATCGGACACGATCCAACCCTCGTTGAAGACCTCGAGCGACAAACGCTTCTTCATGCAGGATGAAAAGTTCACAGGGGCTTTGGTCACAAAGCCCAGGTTCCCGTTCATCATCTGTGCGATGAGTTCCGAGTTGGCACCTTTGCTATCGATCACAACAGTGGATTCTTCAGGTTCGACGTTCCTCAAAAGGAATCCGATGGCGTCGGAATCCATCGAAGGGTCGGATGCATTGCCATCATCCGGTGAGATCATGCGTATGCTGCGATGTTCGTCGGTGATGGAGTTTGCAGAATAGAGTCTGAAATCCGTTCTGCCCTCCTTGTCAAGCCCGAATTCGGGTTTGGCAGCTTCGGCATCGCAATCATGGGGTTCGATCACATAGGTGCGGATCTTCGTCTGGTCCAGATGGAATATCCTGGCCACCAGGCCAAGATCCAACTCGAACTTCTCAGAGATGTCCCACATCATCTGGTTGCGGTCGGCCTTGTAGATGGAATCCAGACCTCTTGCCAATGCGTGATCGTTGAGTGATTCGAGTTCGACGGTCTTCCCGAGGATCCCGCTGATGTTCATGTGGCGGTAAAAGTTGGAGATACGGTACAGAGGGATGCGGTTGTTGCTCATCATCGTGGCTCCGATGAGGATCAGGACCACTTCTCCCGGGGTCAGCTTCCGCTGATCCCCGTCAAAGGTGCATCTCGAGTCGATGAACTCGACGATCCCGTTTTTCCTCAGCAGTGTGAGGGCTATCGCCACCGATGCTGGTGTGCTCTTCCTTCCGTTGACTCTCATGGTACTGGTTGTATGCGGTTAGAAACGACAAGGAGAATCGTCTGTCTGATTTCTAAGGCATTATAATCGAAAGCAAAGCTTTCGATATATATGCCTTAAATATTAGTAATATATTAGAGTTTTGGGAGAGTCCAAGTCAACAGCGTGAGCTATAGACGGCAGAACAACAGGTCTTCGGAATCCATCAGAAAAGTTGATCGAAATCGGGTTTTTGAAAAGAATTCGAATGGGGTGTCGAAAGCACGCTGACCGTATCCACAACGGAGAATTCCCCCAGGAGCACGATGGTTTCCATACACC
>JBJEBV010000061.1:0-2022 GCA_051870395.1 Candidatus Cryptobacteroides sp.
CTTGAATTGTGCAGCCTCGCGTGCGTGCATGCGCGTGCGCGTACTCGCGCGCGAGACCGCCTGAAATCAGACCCTTGTTCGATCATCTTTAGCCGCCGATTTCTCCGCGGAAAAAATTTGGAAATTTGAGAGGGTGCATTGCGCAGTTTGTCTTTTTCTGAGGAACAACTCCCTGCTCTGCTTGTAGTAGGGCCTCCTTCCACGCAGTCCCGGGGCCCCAAATGACGATGGACTGATCATATTCGGAGAAATGCACATCATCGGAGACGTCGGATCGATGTTCTTCCATGAGCATCTGTTGGCCATGAAGTGTGGGAAGACCTTCTCAGACAGATACTGCGCAATGACCCTGTCATTTTCCTCTGAATTTTTTCTCTTGTCGTCCCAGTTGGAGGGTGGGTTATGCCTCCATTCGACGTCATCAGGGATCAAAATCGGGGATTCCCGAGCATATCTATCCAGTACATCGACTATGTCATCATAGTGACCGACATCCCTGATGTCGGTCACATGGAAACCACCCCAAGGGTAAGGGGTGATCACCCCTTCGAATCTCCTCAGCTCCTTGAGGACCGTCTTTCCAGAGTGCTTCCTGTACACGTCGGTCGGCTTGCCGTCGATCTTCTTCACTACCTTGACCGGATCCATGTCGCGGATCAGCATGGACAGCATGAATCCCGAAATCAGAGCGACAACAACCTTCCCACGGATGGAGGCTCCTTTCCATACCCTCATAGGGTCAAGATTCAGAATGCTCTTCAGGACCGAGATGAGATGCTCTATGTCTACCCTGTGGCGATAAACGACAAGTGCTAGACGGGGATCCATCGGGAACGAACAATCGAGTTTGAACCACCCGCTCTTGGGGGATATGGCCTTCTTGAGCTCCTTGGATTTATCCAACTGGATCCAAGGGTCATTGGTCATGACGATCTTGGCGTTCTCATATGTTACTGTGAAGAAGGGTGATTTGGTGATCTTGATGTGCTTCTCGGGTTTCTGTTCCTTGATAGCCTTCTGTGCCTTCTCCCTGACGATCTCCAACGTTGCCACGGCCTTTTCCGCACGTACGATAGCCGCCGCATAGGAATCGATCGAGAAGAAGTAATAAACCGTCCTGTTGGATGATTCGAAGGTGTGTGAGTAACAGGCCGTGTTCATCCCGACATAGATCAGTGACTTCCTCATTTGCGACAGTTTCTCCTCATCCTTGGCGTGCATGTTCACGCGGGTCAGATACTGGCAATCGTAGTTCCGGATCTCGTCCAGGATCTCCCTGGCGGAGCCTCCCTGGTCCATTATCACGAGAGAGCCTGTTTTCAGAAGGAACAGGAGCTGTGGGATAAAGTCCTTGTACTGTGTCGGATCGTTCTCATTACCGGGATACAGCTCCATCGATATCGGTATGCCTCCATTGATCAGCGATGCAGTCATGAACTGATTCTGGAGTTGTATCGATCCTCCGCCTTCGCCGTAGGCCACCTTATCTCCCTTCGAACCGTTGCGCTTTATGTGGCTTCCATCCACGTAGGCATGTGTTGGACCCTCGGGGTCCAACACCCTCATGATCTTGGTCAGGTGTTCAACCACTTCCTCGAGATAGTTGCCCAAGATCTTCATTCCACGCTGTAGTGTCCAGCGTCTGATGTTCATCTCCCCACAGTAGAATTGTTTCCTGAGTTCGGAACGGTTCATGAAACCGTCCCAATCGTTCATGGAGTAGTCATCACACAGGCAGCTTATGCAGATGATCTCGATGACCTTCCCCAGCGGGATCCCAGCTTCCTTGAACTGGTCCAAAAAGTCGTAGAGTCCGTATCTCCGGAATCCGTTGCGTACGAACCTGACGATACCCAACGGAACTACTATACGGTCTTCAGCGTTACCACTATCTGTCCTGAATGACGTTTGATGCATGAGTCTTTCAGGACACTTCTCAGATGTATCATTTTAGGTGGCTGCCGTAAAAAGATCTCAAATCGTTCCGTCTACGCGTGCGCGCGCGAGACTGCACAATTCAAG
>JBJEBV010000062.1:0-2020 GCA_051870395.1 Candidatus Cryptobacteroides sp.
CAGTTTTTGTGCCTCCCAGAGGGGAATAGAGAGTTTTTTCAGCAGGCCCTATATAATTCCCTTATGAAGCAATCCGGCCTTTCTGAAGCTCGTTATGAATCGGCAAAAGAGATGGGCTACAGTCTGGAGCAGATGTCCACCGTTTCCTCACAGGTTTCCGATTACCTCTCCGGCATGGATGATAAGACCGATTACGACACCTACCGTGCCGTCCTCAGTGCCACCCAGGGCGATGAACAGTACAAGTGGTTGGAAGTATATGGCCTGTCTGACAGCCGCCTGGAGGACATGCGTGAGGCAGTAGGAAAAGGTTACACGGAGACACAGTTCATCGACGCTCTGGAAACCGCCTCCCTGTTTGCCTCTGCCCAGACCGCAACCTCAAAGGCGTGGTCGGATGGTAAGGATCTTCCAACGGAGAAATGGGAGGAAGCCTACAAAGCCTACCTGAACGCTCCGGTATCCATGCGGAATCTGATTTCCTCCCAGCTTTCCACGAAGTTCACCGCGTATCTGGAGCTTCGGAACGCCGGAATGGACACGAAAACCTTCCTCCTGGAGGTCAAGAAGTATTCGGACATCGGCGCGGAAGACGGGGACCTGAACGACGCCACCCGCTGGCACAAGGCCCTGGACGATGACGTAGCATCCGGCCTTATCACCGCCACCCAGCGGAACATCCTGCTTGCAAATATGCGCTACTTCGTCCAGATTCCACAGAACGCGGACAAATATGAGGAGCTGAAGGATTCCGGCCTTGACCCGGATTCTGCCGAGTACATCATGACACTGACCGCCGGACTTTTACCTGAGTACGGGAAAAAGACCGTGACCGATGTGCAAATCTGGGAGCAGATCATCTCCTCCGACCTGACGCCCTCCGAAAAAACCTCTGCACTGGAAGGGTACATGGACGAGAAGCAGGAGCGGAAGCTGGCCTATGCCGTCTCCCTTGGCTTTACCCCGTCCGAGTATGTGGATATGTACCGGGTATACAAGGACACGGAAGAATACGGAAATGGCCGGAAGGAATTCCGCATCCGGGAATTTATGACAGAACTGGACATAGACCGGGACCTTGCCGAGGCCCTTCTGGAAATCTACGACGGCGTATACGGGAAATAATCAGGATAAGCGGGAAGTATCCGGATGGTTTTGTGTTGGATAACACATAGAAAAATATTCGTTCTCCCTCTTGACACATATAATAATATGTGCTATTATAAGGATGTCAGGAGGGAAACCAGATGAGAAGCTACTCGTCGAGAGAAGTCATCAAGCTGCTCAAAGAAGATGGCTGGTTCCTGGTCAATGTTGTTGGCAGTCATCACCAGTTCAAGCACCCAACAAAACCTGGGCGTGTTACTGTGAAACACCCGGATAAAGACATCCCCAGGAAAACATTGGATAGCATAGAGCGGCAGTCTGGTCTCCGGTTCCGGTGACCAGACCTCCTGGCAATCTTTCATTTGGAGGCATGATGCACATGGCAAGGAAAAATGTAGACCGATATTTCTACCCGGCTGTATTCACATATGAGGAAGGGCAGGAAATCGCTGTCGTGTTCCCTGATCTGGATGTCGCAACCAGCGGCGTCAGCGATCATGACGCGCTTATGTCTGCCCGTGAGCTGCTTGGATGTGTTCTGTTCGGCATGGAGGAAGATGGTGATACGATCCCGGAACCAACCCCGCTTAATAAGGTTTCTTTACAGGAAAATGAGCGTGTTGTTCTGATCGATGTATATATGCCCTCTGTTCGCATGGCTCAGGTAAACCGTTCTGTTAGCCGAACCGTGACCATTCCGGCGTGGCTGAACGCGGCGGCGCAGGAACGGGGAATCAACTTCTCCCAGGTGCTTCAGGATGCGCTGAAAGCGCAGATACAGGCATAAAGCAATCATGAAAGCCCCTCCCGGTCTTTCAAAGAGGCCGGGAGGGGCTGTATCTTAATTTATGCATGGTCATGTGGTTTTCACATAGCCGTCAAACCCAGCTTCACGCAGGGCCTCCAGAAGTGC
>JBJEBV010000063.1:0-2012 GCA_051870395.1 Candidatus Cryptobacteroides sp.
CGGAACCCAGTCCCCTGATTATGATGCTGGAGCCGGAACCCGGAGTACCCGAGGAGCTGGAGGTCTGGAGACCCGCCACGGCTCCCTCAAGTGACTTCGAAATATTGGATGTCTTCATCTTGGCCAGTTTTTCTCCGCTGACCTGGGATGCCGAGCCGACGAAGGAGGACTTCTTCTGCACGCCATAGGCCACGACGATTGTCTCGTCAATGCTCTCGGAATCCGGTTCAAGAGCGGCATTGAGCACTGTCTCCCTACCTGCACGAACCTCCTGGCTGACATAGCCTATTGAGCTGAAAACCAATGTTGAGCCCTGTGCGGCGACTATTTCGTAATATCCGTCAGCATCCGAAGACACACCGTTCATAGTGCCCTTGACCATCACGGAAGCGAAAGGGATACCCTCTCCCGTCTTCGCATCTGAAATCTTTCCCGTGACAGTCTGGGCCAGGGCCTGCAACTGGATGAGAGGAAAAAGCAATATCAGTGAAAAAATAATCTTCTTCATCATACCTATCTGTTAATGTTTCCGAAATTGCCGGATGTGGCCGGCATAATGAACATTCCCGGACTTGCCGTGGAAGACTCCGACTTCTTGACCATTGTGAACGGCAATGTCGGATATGAAGAGGAGAATGAGAACAGCTGGGACTTGTCCAGAGCCTGGGCGTAATAGCCCATGGATGTAATCAGTATGGACTGGCCCTGGACATCCAGGGTCCTGCCGGTCACAGTGGCATTGCCGGTTCCGGACATCGACGCCACGGCGATGCCGTAGGAGTTGTCAGGTCCCGACATAAGCACATCCAGGCCCGAAACACCGTAGAATCCAAGCATACATGATATGCTGACATTCTGCTCGTTGCGCACATTCACCTCACCGAGCTCGCAGGCAAGGAAACGGAGATTGCCGGTTTCCTTGTCCAGCTCAGCGTATGCAGGGAACTTGTCAAAGTCGCTGATGCCTTCCCAGCCATAGACCTTGTAGAGGTTGTCATCCTCTTCCCTGTCGTCCTCAATGGTGATATTGTACTTGACCTTGCTGTCCCCTATTGTCCAGTTCCCAAGCCAGGCCTTGTACTCCTCAGTCATTGGCGGAAGAGTCACCTCGAAATCTGGAGAAACGGCATATTTGCCCGTAGGAGCGCCGCTCACCTCGACACCGATGGCGTATGCATTGTACAGCCCGGTGGTCCTGAGGTTGTATCCCTCACGCACTGATGTCCTGTAGGCGATGTCTGCCCAGGTGTAGTTCGTACTGTAAACCTCATTGTACTGCTCAATGTAAGCTGTCATATATGCAGCCGCATCAATGAGGAACTGGTCGAACTGTCCGTCATAGTACTTCATGCTCTCCTTGGAAATCACCATAATGAAATACATTTCCGAGGAGGATGTCGTACAGGAGATTACCTGACGGTACTTATTTGTGGTTTCACCGCTCGTAATCTCGCCCTCGCCCTCACACACGACATTCCAGTCCGGATTCAGCATTGGATCAATCGGCCTCATTGTGGTCTTGAACACAATTTCCGCCGGATCACCGAATACGGCTCCGTTCCTGACATTCATCACCACCGCACGGTACTTTGTATAATGGGTGAGTCCGGAAAACTCCTTGGTGAGATTTCCGCTCTGAAGTTTCGATTCCAGGTCCACTACCGAGGAAACAATTGACTGGCAGAGAGATGCAGTCGGTGTGTCAAGATCCTTGGTCAGGAAGATATACCACTTGTCGGAGTTGTCCCCCGTAGTGGTAACCTTGACGAGTGCACTTCTGTCAGTAGGCTCAGTTACAAGATTCAGGGAGAGTTTAGGCACACCCTTCACCGTAGTGAAGCGGCAGGAACCGGGAACGCCATATACAGTACCGTCCTCATTGAGGCCGAATACTATATAATTGTAATCCGTACCGGAGGACAGGCCCGTCAATGTAAGAACCCGCTTCGAACCCTGTTTCAACTGTGATTTCCAATCCACTCCGCTTTCGGCAAGCATTCTCGCTTCCCGGT
>JBJEBV010000064.1:0-98647 GCA_051870395.1 Candidatus Cryptobacteroides sp.
TAGGCTATATCATTGATTATTATCTATTTAATTACGATAATCAAAAGGAAATATTAAGTATTTCGGCTGAAATCCTCAAAATTTACTTGCCGAAAGAAGATATTTACTTTATATGATATAACATAAATTGCAGATTTTCAATTACTTATACAAACATAATCCTAATTATAAAAATTTCTTATTTTACATTATTATGTATTTACAAATATCACATAATTCGGGCACTGATTTTTGTAAAATTCACAAATGTAGGGAAGATTGTAAACCTTGTTAATGAATGTGATTAACTAATGTAAAATTAGCGAGATTTGCGAATCCTCCCGCATTTATGTATTTTTGTGAAAATTTTACAATCTCAAACGATGATACCGGATATAAGAATCGAAGACTACAACTATCCTCTTCCGGATGAAAGAATTGCCAAGTATCCTCTGGCGGAGAGGGATTCATCATATTTGCTCCATTATGACGGAAATGGCGAAATTTCACGCCATATCTTCAAGGAAATCCCTGGCTTGCTTCCTGCTGGTGCATTGATGATTTTCAATGACACCAAGGTTGTCCCTGCCCGGCTGCATTTTGTGCGCGATACGGGTGCCAGGATTGAAATTTTCTGCCTGCAGCCGGAAGATCCTGCGGAGTACAATCTCTCATTCGCCGCTACGTCCCAATGTGACTGGAAATGCGTAATAGGCAATGCGAAAAAGTGGAAGAATGACATTATTTCCCTCTATTTGCCTGAAAACGCCCCGGAAGAGGCTGCAGGACTAGACTTGAAGGCGGAGCTTGTGTCCCGTGACGGACAGACAGGCGTGGTCAGATTCGGCTGGAAAGGCGGTCTTCCGTTCTCCAGGGTACTTGAGATATGCGGAACCATCCCTATTCCTCCTTATCTCAACAGGGAGAGCGAATCCATTGATGCAGAACGGTATCAGACCTTATATGCCAGATTGCGGGGCTCTGTGGCGGCTCCAACCGCAGGCCTTCATTTCACCGAAGATGTGCTTTCCCGGATTAAGGCACGCGGAATTGAGACTGATACGGTTTGTCTCCACGTCGGGGCCGGCACTTTTCTTCCGGTCAAAGAGTCCGAGGTGGCCAGGCATCCTATGCACAGGGAGCCGTTTGCGGTAAGCATTGACCTGCTCCGGAAATTGAGGCATTCTGGCAAGAAGGTTATTGCCGTGGGGACTACTTCGGTCCGGACATTGGAATCGCTCTACTATGCCGGTGTGTCCTGCATAGAAAAAGGACACCCTTATGATGTCGAGCAGTGGGCTCCATATAATAGGGAATATGCCCATACTACAGAAGAAGCGCTTGATGCATTGATTCAATATCTTGATTCACAGGGACTTGATGAATTGAAAACCGGTACACGCATTATTATTGTCCCGGGATTCCGTTTCCGCTTTGTGGATTATCTCGTCACCAATTTCCATCAGCCGGAAAGCACCTTGATACTTCTTGTATCGGCATTTCTGGGCGGAGATTGGCGTCGTGTCTATGATTATGCACTTGAAAACGGCTTCCGTTTCCTCAGTTACGGGGACAGTTCTTTGCTTACAAGAGTTGGGAATGCGGGAAAATGAAACGATAATTTGGACATTCTCCACTTTTTTGTTAGATTTGTGAATGATTATGCACAAAAACAGCAGTTTTGTATGCTGGCGTGCCAATAATCTACTGAAACCAAAACTGATTCTATTGTTATGAACGAAGATTGGAATGAATTCGACAGCATCAGTCCATATTCCGATGAGGAAGCTGTTGTCGCATTGGGAAAACTGGCCGAGCACCCTGCAGTCACTGAGGTGTCAAAGGCTCTCTTCCCGAATGAGAAGGAAGATTATCTAAGGAACGTCCTGAAGAGCATAAAGAGTATTGACGAGTTCCAGACCCTTGTGATGGCACGGGCTGTAACTTGGGTTCTGGACCATACGGCCCACAATTTCTCTTATGACGGTATCGCCAATTTCAAGAAGATAAACGGCCGTTTCCTGGCTCTTTCCAATCACAGGGACATAATCCTGGACCCTGCAATTACTCAGGTAGTGCTCTACCAGAATGGCTTGCAGACCACTGAAATCGCTGTGGGAAGCAATCTTCTCTCGAATCCTTATGTAGAGGCTCTCATCCGCTCCAACAGGATGATCAAGGTCATCAGGGGCATCAATGCCAGAAGTCTCTATCTCTCATCGCAGCTCCTTTCAAAGTATATAAGGACTTGTATTACAAGCGGAAAGAGTTCCATTTGGATTGCCCAGAGGGAGGGACGTACCAAGAACGGTATCGATACTACCGAGCAGGGACTCCTCAAGATGCTGGATATGAGCGGAACCAAGGATTTCACCTCCAATTTCGAGGAATTGAACATTGTGCCGCTAAGTATTTCCTACGAGTATGAGCCTTGCGACATAATGAAGGCGCGGGAGCAGCTTATTTCCCGTACGCAGAAATATGTGAAGGCACCGAAGGAGGATCTTATCAGCATCATGACAGGCATCCAGCAGCAGAAGGGCAATATTCACCTCAATATTGGCGAGCCTCTTACCCACGAGGAGATCCAGGAGGCATCCTACTGCACCAAGAATGACAGGTACCAGGCCATCAGGCATGCTGTGGATATCCGTGTCATAGAGGGCTACAAGTTATGGAAGACCAATTACATGGCCTACGATATGGTCAACCACAGTTACAAGTACAGCCGGCTCTATACTCCGGCAGATGTGGAGGGTTTCACCACCTACATTGAACAGCAGCTTGACAAAGTGGAGAAGTCTCTCAACAGGTCTGACCTGAGGGATATCCTGCTGAGGATTTACAGCAATCCGGTTGCGGAGAAGGAAAAATTGGCCGCTTCCAAGGCTTAAATGAAAAATTAAACCGACCCTGAAAAGGTCGGTTTCTTTTATTTCTTTATATGGACATCCATCTGCGGGAACGGGAAATTCAGCCCATTTGCAGGAAGCGTTGTGTATATTTTCTCGTTGATGTCATATTTTACATCCCAGTAGTCAGATGTCTTGACCCAGGCCTTCATTGTATATTCTACACAACTGTCCTTCAATGAGTTGAGACCTACGAAAGGGTCTGCCGCACCGGGTGTCGAGGAGTCCAGTATTCTCGAATCGTTCTTCATGATGGCAGTCATGACCTCCTTGGCCTTCTCGTTGTCAGCCCCATATTCCAGGGATACCAGCCATTCGAGACGGTTGATATCGTGTTCGAAGAAGTTCTGGATATTCCCGTTTGACAGGGCTCCGTTTGGGAGTACTATGGTTTTGTTGTCGAATGTCCTGAGTTTCGTGCTTACGATATTGACTTCAGAAACCTTTCCGGAATAACCTAAAGCCTCAATGTAGTCTCCTGTTTTGAAAGGCTTGAAAATCAATATCATAATGCCACCGGCAAAGTTCTGTACAGTGCCGCTCAATGCCATACCGATGGCCATACCTCCTGCCGCCAGGACGGCTGCCAGGGAGGTCGTGTTGACTCCCAATGTACTGATGGTCACCAGTATGAGGAGAATCGTCAGGGTTATGGAAACAAGGCTGTTTACAAAGGTGGCCAGTGTGCCCTCTGTATTCCGTTTCTCGAAAATCCGCCTGAGCATTCCCTTGACACGCTTGATGAGCCATGCGCCGATGGTATAGATTATCAGCGCAGCCACTACCTTCAATGCGAATGTTATTGCATCGTGGATGATGTCCTGGAAGAACTGGTCAGGGTTGGTGAGCAGTTCATTTGTCATGTTGGCAATGGCAACACGGGCGGAATCGGCCACATTCAAGGTGTCAGAAGGGGTGATGTTCAGCGGCATAGGTGGGGCAAGATTACTAGAACAACTTATCCACGGCCATTATGATTTCCTCGGCCGGCTGGTCAGGGCTGAGGATGAGATCAGGCTCCTTGAGTATGTAACCCTTCTTGGTGGCATTGAAAAGGCCGCCACCGGTGATATTGAGCATTACTGTCTCGTCTCTTTTTACCAGGCCTTCGTCGAGTGCCTGCTTGAGGCTGGCAACAGCGCAGGCTGATGCAGGGAAGATATCGTAGCCTTCGAGATTGTTGTACTGGACAACCCAATATACAATTTCATCATTGGTGACCTTGAACATATCTCCTCCGGATTTCTCAAGTACATCGAAAAGGCCTCCTGCAATGCTGTATGGCGGTTTTCTGTTTGAAAGAACCTTTCCAAGAATCACTTCGGCCTTCCTGCGGGACTCCTCGGGAGTAATAGGCACGAGGCTTCTGCTGTGGGCTTTCCAGGAATCATATATCAATGTGAACGGAGCGTTCTGGCTGGCATAGATTCTCATCTTGTTCTCGCCGAATCTTCCGTCAGCTGCGAGCCTTTCAGCATTCTCCCAGGCGGCGATGGCTCCGGTACCGCTTCCTACTGCCTGGAAATAGGCGTCAGGAATTCTCCCGATGGCCTCGACGGCAGAGAGGACCGTGGTTCCCATTCCGTCACGTCTTGCTACGTTCTTTGCACCGCCCTCTGCCATGTAGCGTGGGTTCATGCATATTTTCTCGCCAAGTGCAATGGCGTCGTAATAATCTGTACCTGAAGGGGTTGCCACGACTTTGACGCAGTTGGAGAGCTTCTTTGAGAACCAGAGGTCTCCAACATTGTCCTTAGGAATGCAGATTACGATGGGGATATTGTTGTCTGAGCATACTTTCGCAAAGGCTCTTGCGGTATTGCCGGCTGACTGGACGACAAGAATCCGCTTGTTTTTCTTTGGAAGTCTCGCACAAACGGAGAATGCTTCTGTCTCCTTGAATGAGCAGGTCTCCATCTTTGCACCCAGTTTCGGGCAGAAGCCGGACAGGGTGATGTATAGATTGTCCATTCCAAGCATTTTGGCCAATCCCTTGCTCTTGTATGTTACCGGAGCGTGGCTGTTCCTCAATGTTTTACTTATCGGAAGCCAGTTGGCGTATCTGTACAGTCCTTTTCTGCCTTCAATAGGTTCAAATCTGGACTTTTCATATACAGCCCGTATCAGAGACGGTGAGTCAGATTCAGGGTCGGACAAAGTCCATCCTTCGTCCTCGAATACCCTGCCCGTAGCTACGTTGAGCAGCTTGTAATTTGTTGGTTTGAAAGCCATTGTGTTATGTGTTAGATTTAGTACTATCCTTTGATTATAAGCCAGGCCATATAGGCTATTTCCAACGTCACGAGAATTGCTCCGTCGACCCTGTCTATCTTGTTCCGTTTCCCGACATAGATGCTGGACCATATCAGGAGGGCACTCATCAGCAGCATTCCGAGGTCAACGAAGCTGATGTTGCTGAGTGAAAGCGGGTTGATGAGGGCGGAGCCGCCGAGGATCAGCAGGATGTTGAACATATTTGAACCTATGATATTGCCAAGGGCAAGCTGGCCTTTTTTCCTTGATGCCGCAACGATGCAGGTAGCCAGTTCCGGAAGTGATGTTCCTCCGGCGAGTATGGTGATTGCAATGAGTTTGTCGCTGACATTGAGCATTCTGGCAATGTTTTCAGCAGAACCGACGAAGAGTTTTCCTCCGCATACCAGGGCAGCAAGACCTGCTGCTACCATCAGTACGGACCACCCGAGCTTTCTGTCCCTGATCTCCTCTCCTGAGTCTTCCGGGGTATCGTAACGAAATGATATATACATATATACGCAGAACAGTGCAAGCAGGACAGCTCCGTCTATCCTGCTGAGTTGATTTGCTCCCATCCCGAAAATGGAGTAGTTTACTCCGAGAAAAATCAGAAGCAATGTGATGAGGATGTTTATCGGAATGTCCTTTTTCCGGTTCAGCTTCGTGATTTCCATCGGCAGAATCATTGCAGTGATTCCGAGGATGAGCATCGTATTGAAAATGTTGGAGCCGATTACATTGCCTACGGCGATATCAGCCTTGCCCTGGAAGGCTCCGATGAAGCTTACAACCATCTCAGGGGCGGAAGTTCCCATCCCGACAATGGTCAGGCCAATGACAAATTCGCTTATCCCGAACTTTCTCGCTATGGAAGAGGAACCCTCTACCAAGGCTTCAGCACCACCGACTACGAGAATGAGACCGGCTACCAAAATCAATATTTGCAGTATCATTTCTACTTCCTGTTCTTCGAACTAAATTACTATTTGACAAATATAATTATTTTTTGACTAATTCGCAGATATTCTCGACGTGTATGGTCTGGGGAAACATATCTACTGGTTGTACAGCGGTTATTTTGTATTGCCCGGACATCATTGCCAGGTCACGCGCCTGCGAGGCAGGGTTGCAACTGACATATACGATGCGTTCAGGTGCGGTTTCGAGGATGGTCTTGACCACGTCAGGGTGCATTCCGGCGCGTGGCGGGTCTATTATCATCACGTCAGGCCTTCCGTGTTCGGCGATGAATTCAGGGGTCAGGACATCCTTCATGTCGCCGGCGAAGAACTCACAGTTTGTGATTCCGTTTGCTGCAGCATTGACATTGGCATCATCAATGGCTTCCTTGACATATTCTATTCCTATTACCTTGGAGGCGGAGGAAGATACGAACTGGGCAATTGTGCCTGTGCCGGTATATAGGTCATACACGACCTCGCCGCCTTTGAGGGAAGCGAGTTGTCTCGCAGCGGAGTAAAGTTTGTATGCCTGGGCACTGTTGGTCTGGTAGAATGATTTCGGTCCGATCTTGAATTCCAGGTTCTCCATCCTCTCCCAAATTGCGTCAGTACCTTTGAAAAGTATGCATTCCTGGTCGGATATGGAATCGTTCAACTTGCTGTTAATCACATAGTAGAGTGATATTATCTCTGGGAATGCTTCAGATATGGCATTGAGGAATGGATCCATGAGTGAATGGTCCTCGTATGCGAATACTACTGTCAGCATTATCTCTTCCGCGGAGTTGCTTCTCACAACCATATTCCTGAGATAGCCTGTATTTTCCCTGATATTGTAAAAAGGCAGGCCGTGACTGAGGGCGTATTCCTTAATGAAGAGGCGTATGGCATTTGAAGGCTCTTTCTGGAGCCAGCAATGCTTGATATCCAGGACTTTGTCGAAGAATCGGCCGACGTGGAAGCCAAGCCCGCATCTTTCATCGGGGCCCAGGCTTTCGGGGTCTTCATTGCCGTAAATCCATCTTTTGGATGAGAATGTGAATTCAAGTTTGTTCCGGTAATATCTTATCTCATCAGAAGGGATGATAGGGGATATTTCCGGAATGTCCAGATGGCCTATGCGTACGAGCTGGTCATAGACCTGCTGCTGCTTGGCCTTGAGTTGCATTTCGTATGGCAGATGCTGCCATTTGCATCCTCCGCATACTCCGAAATGTTCGCAGAAAGGCTCCTCTCTCTGCACGGAAGGCTTTACTATTGAGGTGATTACGCCTTCCATGTAGTTCTTCTTCTTCTTGATTACCTTGACGTTGACCACATCTCCGGGGACAGCGTATTCCACAAACAGTACGACACCGTCTATTCTCGCTATTGCCTTGCCTTCCG
Source organism: Candidatus Cryptobacteroides sp. (assembly GCA_051870395.1). Lineage (GTDB taxonomy): Bacteria > Bacteroidota > Bacteroidia > Bacteroidales > UBA932 > Cryptobacteroides. The sequence goes on from JBJEBV010000064.1 coordinate 7,496, forward strand.
CAGCTATTCCCTCTATCAAGACGTTCTCAAGAATAATATCTGTCTTTTTCTTTCTCATTGTAATTCAGGGGTTTTCATCATCCCTACCAAGTCGGTGCGCTCAGCAGGCCTTGCGTGACAAAACTGCCTGGGACACGTTTATCATAAAGTCGCCCATGGCTTCCAGCTCTGCGATGATATCGAGGAAGTAGTTGAGCGACTGATAGTTACCTGTCTGCTGCTCAATCTGGCTAATGCCTTCGTTCCTGAGCCTGTTGCGTGTTTCATTGATATCGTCCTCTGCCTGGTAGGCATTGCTGATGTCGTCCAGATTGCCTGAGACGGCGGATTTGAGATTGTCAACCATCACGTCGTAGGCTTTGCTGAGCTTGTCAATCATCAGATTGATATTGGCGACTGCCTTCTCATCGAATTTCCGGTTGTGGACACGTTCGCGTTCAAGAATCCTGCTGATGTTCTCGCCGCTGTCTCCAAGGCTTTCCAGCTCGCCGATTACCCTGTAGAGTATTTTGACCTGGGATGCTTCCTCATCGGAGAGAGGCTCGGTGGTCAGTCGGTTAAGGAAATCCGCTATCTGGTATTCCAGTTTGTCGGAAAGTTCTTCCAGCTGCACAAGGGCCATTCGGTAGTCTTCAAATTTGTCCTGGTCACTTTCATTCAATGCATTCCTGACATTGGCGAATCCGCTTCTGAGTTCTTCTCCAAACTCCGCTATCTCCTTGAATGCCTGGCCGATAGCTACGGAAGGGGAGCTGAAATGTCTTGCCGATATGAACTTGAGCTTGGATTCTTCGCCTGATGCGCCTTCCGGGCTCTTGACGAGTATAGTCATCAGTCTCTCAAGCGGTTTCGTGAACCAGGCGAGCACGCAGGTGTTCATGAAATTGAACATTGTGTGGAAGATGGCAATTCCATAGACTCCCGAAAGAATTGCCTGTCTGTCAGAGCATATTGCTCCAAGGTATGGATTGTCCAGGCCAAGTCCGGTGGTCATTATGCCAATAAGCTTGAGGAACGGCCTGAAAAACAGAAGCACTAGCAGGGCTCCTATTACATTGAAGAGGGTGTGCACGAGTGCGGCCCTTTTGGCCTGGAGATTGGCATCTGAAGCGGCGAGGTTGGCGGTGATGGTGGTTCCGATGTTTTCGCCCATTACCATTGCGGCGGCCAGGTCGAAGCCTATCCAGCCGCAGGATGCTATTATCATCGTGAGTGTCACGGCTCCTGTACTCTGGCAGGCGAATGCCAGGATGCATCCGGCTGCCATGAAGAGGATGATGGATAGGAATCCGTTGCCGGTAAAGCTGTCAAATGCGTTCTTGATATCTGTCATTTCGCCGGCAACAGGGAAGTTGTTCATCATATAGGACATTCCCAGGAATATGAATGCGAATCCCAGGATGGCTTCGCCAATGATTTTCCTTCTCCTGCCTTTCAGCATGAGGAGTAGAAATCCCAGTGCAATGAAGGGGTAGGCTATGGAACCGATTCCGAGACTGAACCCGAAAACTGCTATGAACCAGGCAGTTATCGTTGCACCAATGTTTGCTCCCATTATCATCAGTATCGCTTGGGCGAGTGTAATTGCTCCCGCATTGGCGAAACTGACGATGGTTACGGTAGCGGCGCTGGATGATTCTGCTATGGCAGCCATTCCGGCTCCGGAAGCGATGCTTGAAATCGGGTTTTTCTTCATCTGGCCGAGCCGGGAACTGAATTTGTCTCCGGAAAGTTTAAGGATTCCGTTGCTGAGGAGGTTCATTCCGTATAGGAAGAGTCCGACGGCGCCCAATAGGGTGAGGAATGTGAGGACCATAGTCTAACTTAACATAATATAAATTGTGTAACAAGTCGAATTTTTCAGGGGAGTCAGGCTTCCAGGCAGTCTACGAAGGATTTTACGTCAGGTTTGGCCTGGTCGAATCCCTGTTTGAAAGGCATTCCTTCGCAGAGAACCTGAAGTCCTGCCGATTCTGCGGCCTGATTCATCAGCTTGACGCTGCCGCCGACCCAAGTGTATGAGCCGAATGCTGCGAATCTGTGATTCTTGACGAGTCTTGCAGCAACGCCCTGGAGAATATGCGAAACTGCCGGGAATACATCGTTGTTGTATGTAGGTGCACCGCACACAAGTGTATCATACTCAAAGATATCCTTGTATATGAATGACGGATTTTCAGTAACGGCGTCGTGAATTGCGCACTTGATTCCCCTGGCTGTGCATTCATTGTAAATGGCCTTTGCGGCCTCGGCAGTGTTGCCGTACATTGAGCCATAGACGATGCAGACTCCTTTTTCTGTCTGATAGCGGCTCATCCTGTCGTAAATGTCCAGAACTTTCGGGATATCATTTTCCCAAACCGGTCCGTGGGTGCTGCAAATCCTCGATACGGGTACTCCTGCGAGCTTTTTCATCGCTGCCTGCACGGTCTGGCCGTACTTTCCTACGATGCTGGCATAATAACGGACCATCTCATCCCGGAATTCCTCGAAATGGTCCACTCCCCTGCCTTTCAGGGCTCCGAAGCAACCGAATGCGTCTCCGGAGAAAAGTGTCTCTTCTTCAGGGAGATAGGTCATCATTGTCTCAGGCCAGTGAACCATAGGGGTCATTTTGAAAACAAGAGAACAATGTCCCAGGTTCAGGACATCGTTCTCCTTGACTGTAAATATGTTATCTGTGATTCCGTGGTAGCCTGCCACCATCGGTACAGCCTTGGCATTGGTTACTATCGTCATGTCCGGCCACATTGCCTTTGCTCTTGAAATCAGTCCTGAGTGGTCCGGCTCCATGTGGTTTATGATAAGATAATCCACTGATCTTCCGCCAGTTGCCTTGATGACTTCATCGATAAACTTGTCTCCGAATGCTGATGCTGCCGTATCAATGAGGGCAATCTTGTCATCCACTACGACATAAGAGTTGTACGCAACGCCTTCAGTCAATGTCCATTGACCCTCGAAAAGAAAATCCCGGAGGTCATCTATCCCTACGTATTTTATTAGTTTTGAATTCATTCTTATTAAATGTTTAATTATTTTACAAAGATAGTCAAAGTTCTTTCAGAATACTAATGCAGTCGAGAGGAAAAAGCCTTCATTTATGCATTTGAGTCCCCGCACCTCTCTGTTACGCAGATATTTTCCGGAATATTTGTCATAAATGTCGGGATTGGATGTTGAAATCTGCATTCCAATGTTGAAATCCAGGGATATGTACTCCGATAATTTTGTCCGCCATCCGGTTCCGATTTTTGCGAACTTGGAGATGTATGCTTTTTTGCGGAAAAACACCCCTCCTTCAAGGAATATTGACGAACCTCTTGAAGACTGGGCCTTTCCAAAATACAAAGTCGGCCTCAATGACAACGGCACTCCCCTCTCCCCGTCCGCAATCCCAGCGTAGCCCGAATGCAGGGAGACATTGAGCCGCCTGGCGAAGTCCATCCCGACGAAACCTTCTATAGAGGCATTGATGTGCAGTCTAGTACTGTTCTTCTCATATTCAACAGCATATCCTTCTTCTGCCATGTATATGCAGGATGTGTTGGAATGGCAGATTCCCGAGGCTCCCCACTCGACTCCCCATCTCAGCCCCCGCCCCGTCATCTGGAACGTGGAAATGATTGTGGCTGTGATGGTTATGAGGATGAGTCTTCGCATCAGAATCTGTATTTAAGGCTTATTTCCGGAATCCAGGCCCGGTTCAGTCCGTTCCGGTACAAATCCAATGTCATATTGTCCGATTTACTGCCGTCCAGGTGGAATCCGATGATTGCCATCGCAGAGAAAGAAATGGTCACTTTTCTGAACACCATGTCGATAACGGCTATTCCGGATAGTCCGGCCATTATGCCAAGGCCTTTTTTCCAATCCCTGACATAACCTGCCGTCATCCCCGGTCCAGCCTCGAAGTCAAAGCGCACATCATTGTCCAACTCCTTGTCAATCAATGGGAAACTCATCTGGTATCCTACCCTGTATCCAGGACTGGAGTATGTTCCGTCAATGACTTTGTACAAATCCGTGCATATTTCCATCCTGGACGTAGCCTGCCTGCCATTTATGGCCAGGACTGCTCCAAAAGACCTTGCAGAGGTTACAAAGCCTGCTTCAACCTTCTGTCCGTAAATCATTTGCGGAATCAGGCTGAAGAAGAGCAAGGAGAATATGAGGACTCTTTTCTGCAATACCGTACTATATATACTTCAATTCCATATAGGTTGCACCTACTTGTGCGCCGAATACTCCGCCGATGAATCCGACCAAGTCGCCTTTCTCGATTTTGCCTTCGGCCATAAGGATTTCAATGGAGCGTGCTGCGAATTCTTCCTTGTCACGGACTTTGGCAAAGGGATATGGGTTAACGCCGAATACAAGTCCCAATTCTCTCATGGTGAAGTCGTTGTAGCACATTGCATAAATCGGCACTTTAGGCCTGAATGTCGAGAGATAACGTCCTACTCGGCCTGTGTATGTGTCGAATATGATTGCCTTTACCGGGAGCTCAAGGCTTGCTGTGACCAGGGACTTTGCCAGTACGACGGCCACCGGTTTCTGGGCTTTTCTCAGATCCAGTTCCAAATTTACGTCAATGCCGGTTTCTGTTTCAGTAGCGATTCTTGTCATTGTCTTGACAGCTTCGACCGGATATTGTCCGTATGCGCTCTCACCGCTGAGCATAATGGCGTCTGCGCTCTGGAAGATGGCATTGGCTACATCCGTGACTTCGGCCCTTGTCGGACGGGGATTGTCAATCATGCTCTGAAGCATTTGTGTTGCAATGATGACAGGCTTCTTGCGGTCTCTGCAATTTTTCACTATCTGTTTCTGTATCAGAGGTATTCTCTCTGCCGGAATTTCGACACCGAGGTCTCCCCTGGCTACCATGACGCCATAGCAGTAGGTGAGGATGTCGTCCAGGTTGTCAACGCCTTGCTGGTTTTCTATCTTGGATATGATTTTCAGATGGCTTCCCCGCGCATCGAGGATTGACTGGATTTCTTTCAGGTCATCGCTGCTGCGGACAAATGAATGGGCTATGAAATCAATGTTCGCATTAATTGCCCAGTCGATGAATTTTTTGTCTTTCTCGGTCAATGCAGGCAGGTTTATCTGTACTGATGGCACATTGACGCTTTTGTTTCCTTTGATAAGTCCTTCATTCATTACTCTGCAGAGGAGCCTGCCTTCGCTCTTTTCGACTACCGAGAGGTCCACGGAGCCGTCGTCAATGAGGATGTCCGACCCGACCGGAACGTCGATTGAGAGATTAGGATATGTCGTGTACAGGCATCCTTTCCTGCATTGGGATGAAGGGTCGTCGAAGATTTCGATCATTTCACCCGTGTGTGCAACGAATCCTACGGAGTCATTCATCTTGGTGAGTCTGACTTCGGGTCCTTTGGTGTCTATCAATATTGCGATGCGGTCTGATACCTGTCTTACATTCTCGACGATTTTCTGTGCGCCTTCTATTGTGGCGTGCGCCGAATTAATCCGGACAACGTTCATTCCGTTTTCGTAAAGGCTTCGGATAAAGTCCACATCGCATCTGTTGTCGGCAACTGTGCAGATGATTTTTGTCTTTTTCATTTCGTCTTGTCTACTTGTTTTCCTTTTCGTAATCTTCAAAAAATAACCGGCATCATCTTATGCATATCTTTCCGGTCCATATTTCCTCCCTCATCAGTCACGTAGCTACGGCTACTGTCCGGTCCGACTGCCGTCGGCTGCTCGCTGCAAACGTCCACCGGACGTTTGGCTTACCGCTCACGACCATCCTCGGGAGAAAATCTGACCTCTGGAATCTGATGCAAATCTGAAGCAAGTTATTATTTTCAGATTACTATATTACAAATTTAGTCATTTTATACTTTTTAAGGCTATCTTTGCGAAGAAATGATGACCCAAATCTGTTTAACATTTTTGTTACCACTGAAAACAAATATGTTTTATTTATTGATTATCAATATTTTGAATTTATGAGCGAAGTAAATATGAAAGAAGCGAACAGAATGCTTCCTCCCCTGCCGGAAAGGATGCGACCAACTCGCCTGGAGGATTATTCCGGGCAGAAACATATTGTCGGAGAGGGAGCAGTGCTCTGGAGAATGCTTTCTTCGGGCAATATTTCTTCGTTCATTCTTTGGGGGCCTCCGGGTGTGGGAAAAACCACGCTTGCAAGGATTGTTGCCCAGAGGCTGGACCGCGAGTTTTATACTCTTTCCGCAGTTTCTTCCGGTGTCAAGGATGTTCGCGAGGTGATTGACCGGGCCAAGGCGGAGAGCTCGTCGGTTTTCGCATCAAGACCTGCTCCGATTCTTTTCATTGACGAGATACACAGGTTCAACAAGGCACAGCAGGATGCTCTTCTGGGGGCAGTGGAAGACGGAACCGTGGTTTTGATCGGCGCTACGACGGAGAATCCTTCGTTTGAGGTTATCAATCCGCTTTTGTCCAGGTGCCAGGTGTTTGTCCTGAAACCGCTTGGGCCTGATGATTTGAGGGAATTGGCATTGCGGGCCATTGAAAATGATGAGATTCTGAAGCATCGTGAGATTGAACTTGCTGAAACTGAGGCTTTTTTCAGGTATTCCGGCGGTGATGCCAGGAAGTTGCTTAATATTCTGGAGCTGGTGGTGGATTCGGTTCCTGCCAATGAAAAGGTTGTCATTGACAATCAGACCGTTGAGTCTTGTATTCAGTCTGATGTTGCGAGGTATGACAAGGGCGGGGAGATGCATTATGACATTATTTCCGCTTTTATCAAGAGTATCCGGGGATCTGACCCCAATGCTGCTATTTATTATCTCGCAAGGATGATTGATGCCGGAGAGGATCCAAAGTTCATTGCCAGGAGGCTGTGTATTTCTGCGGCTGAGGATGTTGGGCTGGCCAATCCGAATGCATTGCTCCTGGCAAATGCCTGTTTCCAGACAGTTTCATCAATAGGTATGCCCGAGGGCAGGATTCCGCTTGCTGAGGCGACGATATACCTGGCTTCGTCGCCGAAGAGTAATTCTGCATATCTGGCTATCAATGAGGCGCTTGAGGTTGCAAAGAAGACTCAGGCGGAGTCGGTTCCGCTTTATTTGCGGAATGCACCGACCGGTTTGATGGAGGAACTTGGCTATTCTGACGGCTATAAGTATGCGCACGATTATCCCGGCCATTTCACGGACTTGGAGTTCATGCCTTCCGGCCTTACCGGCAAGGTTTTCTACAATCCTGCCGAGAACCGTCACGAGGATGTCCTGAAGAACTATCTGGCATCCTGCTGGCCGAAGTACTACAAGTAATTTCTCCCCCAGGCTGCCAGGAATGTCCGCAATTCAGAGCTCAATCGGCCTTCTGCTCTGCTCTGGCAGGGGTAGAAGCAGCCGAAGGGGTACTTTTCGGACAGGCTCCCCCAATCAACCTCCGAACCCACCCAAGAGTCACCTAAAGCAGGCTTCAGCCTGCGATGGCGGCACGAGCCGCCGCGCGAAGAACAACGAAGCAAGGCCTGTGGCGATGGTGTGCACGGAGCGCCCTCCCCCATAATGGGGGCAGGGGGGAAATATGAATAGGCAGGGGGGGGGAAAATTAAAACGGATATCCCACTCCGAAATGCACAGCGTACCCATCCTTCTTGAACCATCGCGAAGGCGGAGCCCACCGATTCCCCACCTCCCTGGACGGATCGCGCAGAACAATGCCCAGATCCAGACGGACCAGGATGAAATTCAAATCCAGGCGAAGACCGGCACCCCAGTCAAGAGCCAGGCCATTGATGAAATTCTTCGCTGTTATCTTGCCCGGATTGACAGTATTGATATCAGAATTGGCACCTGATTGATTATCAGCATTATTTCCCGAAGTTGGCTTTGAATCATTCAAGGTCCAGACATTACCCGCATCTACGAAAAGAGCACCGTTCAACTTCCAGAACAGGCCGAAACGATATTCCAGATTGCCCTCAATCTTCATATCACCGGTTTGATTCGGAATCACGAAAGTCGTGTCCTTTGCAGAAATACCCGGTCCTACACTCCTGGCTTGCCAGCCCCTGAGACTGTTGGCGCCTCCCGAATAGAAATGCTGCTCGAAAGGAAGCGCTCCTGAATTGCCGTATGCGAATCCTGCCCCTGCAAGAATTCTCGTGGCTACTGACTGCTTGTCATTCTTACCGAAAACCCAAGTTTTCCCGGCCGTGAACTCCCCCCTGACATATTGAGAATAAGGAGTATTCCAAATCATCCTGGAACCGTCCGCATTCTTCGGCATCAGCGGATTGAACAGACTCAGCAGATTGCCTGCCGAATTCAGCTGGAACCTGAAATAATGATAGGTATTGTGAGGAGTCACGTCGGTGTTTGTCGTATAGTACAATGTGCCTCCGAATCCCAGGTCAAAGTGGTCCTGGTAGGCGTTCCTCATAAAAGGGTTGCCCGAAAGCGATTCATAGAACGCCGGATCTATGTTGAACAGCCTTACGATATTGAGCTGGATTGGAGAAAACTGGAAATACAGTTTCTTGTGCGAGCCGGAATACATGTAAGACGTGGAAATAATATTCCTTCTGTATTCCGGCCTGTCCTGATAATTATATGAAGCCTTGATTTCCGTGCTTGGAACAGTTTTCTTGAATTTGTCACCTGAGAGCAGGAGGAAACGCGGGAAACGCAGGCCGGCCGACACACCGAATTCAGTCGCCCGGATATCATCATTGAACTTGAACTGGAAATTGCCCCTGAAGTTCACGTTAAGCACTTCTCCCCCTCGGAAAAGATTCTTGTGATAGAAAGAAAGTCCCGGCGAAATACCTAAAAGACCACTTGAGTTGGAAGAGCCTTCTATATTGAATTTGAATCCAAGAAGCCTGGAAGGTGTAAGATTGATAGTGGCATTGACTGAAGCGGTGTCGGATTCCGTCACCTCAATGTTAACTCCGCTGAGAATCGACAATGAAGAAAGCCTTGAGTACGTGTTGTTGACCACATTCTCCCCATAGAGGTCGCCCGGCATTATCGTATTCAGGTTGCGCAGCACCTTTTCCCGAATGTGGAAGTTTCCCGGATGCGAAATCTCCACCTTGTCGAAGCGGTATTGGCGGAACGGGACGGCATCAGAAGGCTTTTCGTTCCTGGTGTACTCATTGATCCTGTATTCCAGCAGAGCCTCTCCCGGCGTATCCAATGTGTCAGCCTGAAAGAAAAAGTAATTCTTGGAAAATCCGTAATATCCTGAGTTTCTGTAGAATGTGGATGCACGCTGGCTCTCGGCCTCGAGCAGTTCTTCAGAAAGGAAACTCCCCTTCCTGATTAATGTCCTGGAGCTGTCGGCAGAGAAGGATGCCTTGAATGCAGGATTGTCCGGAAGATGATAAGTGATGTCCTTGATACGGTACTGTATCCCGGGCGTTACCTTGTATGTTACCTTTGCAATTCTCTTTTTGATGTCAACCACCGGCTTCACAGTCGAGCCATAATATCCCAGATACTCCAGATGCCTTTCAATGTTTTCCGCGGAGGATTCAACGAGGTCCGGCCTGAACACTACAGGAGGTGTTCCTATCTTGCGGAACAGCCGGCCAAAGAAATTGTCCTTGCCTCCTGTCCAGTTATACACATTCAGGAAAGGGTTCCAGCCGAAAATGAGACTTGAATTCGGCTTCTGCTTGACATACTGGCTGAGATTGCCCGCATTGAGCTTGGTATCCCCTTCAATCCGGACTTCATTCTTGGCAAGACGGCACTCCCCCTCGGCAAGGACACGGGTCGTGCTGCACGACGCCAGAATTGCCGCAGGCAGGATAATTGTCAGAGCCGCTCTATAGAATTTCACCTTCAATGTCAATAAGAATTACTCTTCAGGATTCCGCTGAATACTTGCCAACAACTGATATTCAGGGTATCCGGTTGCAAAATTATGCTTTTTGGAAGATAAACTCAAATAAAAAGCAAGTATTTTCATTTTGTTGAACTATATTTGCAGACTAATTCCCGATTGGTTCGGGATATGCCTATGTTAAACCAAAACCTTACTATTTTGTTTTAAAGGATGAAGAACAAATATATCGACTTGGTCGGACAGACCTTCGATTTCCCTCAGGACGAATTCAGGGTGGAAGACGGGTCCCTGATTGTCAATGACATCAATATGATGGATATTGTCAAGGAGTATGGTACTCCGCTGAAAATCACTTATTTACCGAAGATTTCCAGCCAGATACAGCGAGCCAAGCGGATGTTCCGCAATGCGATGAGCAAGGTCAGCTACGAAGGAGAGTACCACTATTGCTACTGTACGAAGAGTTCGCAGTTTGAATTCGTTCTCGAGGAGGCGTTGAAGAACAATGTCCACATCGAGACTTCATCCGCATACGACTTGAACCTCATCCAGTGCCTCAAGGAAAAAGGCTTGGTTGACAAGGACTTGATAGTCATCTGCAATGGCTTCAAGCGCCCTCAGTATATCAAGAATATCGCCGATTTCCTCAATTCCGGCTGGCATAATGTAATTCCTGTCCTCGACAACAAGAACGAGCTCGAGGACCTTGATGACCTGACCGAGGTCCCTACGAACCTTGGAATCAGAATCGCCGCCGAGGAGGAGCCTTCATTCGACTTCTATACATCCAGGCTTGGCATACGTTACAGTGACATCATACCGTTCTACAAGAACGGCATCAGCAAGAACCCGAAGTTCAAGCTCAAGATGCTTCACTTCTTCATAAACACCGGCATCAGGGATACCTCCTACTATTGGAATGAGCTTTCAAGATGTCTCAATCTCTATTGTGACCTGAAGCAGATCTGTCCTGACCTGGACTCCCTCAATATCGGTGGCGGACTCCCTATAAAGACCTCATTGACTTGGGATTACGACTACAAGTATATGATTGAGGAAATCATCTACCAGATCAAGACAATGTGCGAGTCGCACGGAGTTCCTGTTCCGGACATCTATTCAGAGTTCGGCAATTTCACCGTCGGCGAGTCAGGAGCGACAATTTTCAAGGTGCTGGACGTGAAGCAGCAGAATGACAGGGAGTGCTGGTATATGGTGGACAATTCGTTCATGACCTGCCTTCCGGATACCTGGGGACTGAACCAGAGATTCATTCTCCTGCCGTTGAACAAGTGGAATGACGAGTATCACAGGGTGTTCCTCGGCGGACTCACCTGTGACAGCAAGGATTACTACAATTCCGAGGCTCACGCCAATGCAATCTTCCTTCCGACCGTAAGGAGCCGCAGGGACCCTCTCTACATCGGGTTCTTCCATACCGGAGCATACCAGGAGGCCATTTCCGGCTATGGCGGAGTAAAGCATTGCCTCCAGCCGTCCCCGAAACATATCATCATTGACAGGGATAAGGACGGCAAGCTCATTACCAAGGAGTTTGCTCCTGAGCAGAGTTACGACTCTATGCTGAAGATTCTCGGATATTGAGTGCAACAGCACGGATGAGATATGCTCTCTAACAATGAAATAAAGATGATCCGTTCTCTCTCGGACAAGAAGTTCCGGGACCGGACGGGTCTTTTCATTGTGGAGGGCGAGAAGATGGTAGACGAGGCTGGACATTCCGGATTCATTGTCGAGAAAATCTACCGAAGGGATGAAATCGGTGATGCCGCAATGCAGAGGATTTCAGCGACAGTATCAGGTTCGCCCGTACTTGCATTGGTAAGAAAGCCTCTGGATATCAGCATTGAAAATGAGTCTGATTATAGGAATGCTTTAGGTAATTCCGGATTGTTCATAGCTTTGGATTCAATAAGGGATCCGGGCAATCTCGGGACAATTCTCAGGATTGCGGACTGGTTCGATGTCAAGGCTGTCTTTGCCAGTCCGGATACTGTGGATATCTTCAATCCGAAGGTCGTACAGGCCACAATGGGGGCTATTTTCCGGGTCAAGTTCCACTATGCGTCGATTCCGATGCTCTGCGACATTGCAAAAGACTGTGGCGGAGCAGTTTACGGCACTTTTCTCGACGGCTCGGACATTTACAGGCAAGACTTGGAATGTGGTATTGACAAGCCCTCAATCATTGTCATAGGCAACGAATCCAATGGCATTTCCCCGCAAGTAAGTGCCAAGGTCAGCGGAAGACTCCTGATCCCAAGGTACAATGACAATGGTTCCGAGTCTCTCAACGCAGCAATAGCCACGGCCATTACCGTTGCCGAATTCAGGAGAAGGACAGCACTGTAGCCTCACCTGCCCGGCAGATATCAGTATAATAATAATCTCAAGCAATGGACATAGATTACAGCAATATTAGGCCCGAAGATTTCAAGGCACCTGATTACGGTTCGCTTATCAAGTTCAGAATCAGGCGGATACTTATGATATGCAGCCACTATGACGCATTCATAATGGAAGAGGACGGACAAATAGAGTCACAGGTCTACAGGGAATACGTGGGGCTCAATATGTCGGATCCGCCGACATTCGTATGGGCTGAATCTGCTGACGATGCCAGGAAAATCCTAGAGCAGGAGCCGGATATCGACCTGATAATCTGTATGTACAATGAGATTGACCAGGATATATTCCCCCTGGCTGCTGAATTGAAGGCCAGCACAAGGAACATTCCTTTTGTCCTGCTCATGCACTATTCAAAGGAAATCCGGCGCAAAATCACATCCAGGACCGACTCGGCCGTCGATTTCGTATTCAGCTGGCACGGCAATGCTGACCTCATTCTTGCAATCATCAAACTCTTCGAGGACAGGAACAATGCTGACTATGACATACTGGAGGTAGGTGTTCAGGCCATATTGCTAGTAGAGGACTCAATCCGCTATTATTCAACATATTTACCTGAATTATATAAACTGGTACTTACGCAGAGCAATGAGTTCCTGAAGGAGACTTTGAACGAGGACCAGAAGAAGAACAGGAAGCGTTCCAGACCGAAAATCCTGCTCGCTACCTGCTACGATGAAGCCAGGGCTACATACGAAAAATACCGTGGGCATTTCCTCGGAATTATCTCTGATGTGGGCATGGTGGTTCACAAGGGAGACTCCCCTTCCACTGAAAAGCTTGATGCCGGCATTGACCTTGTGAATTATATCAGGCAGGATGATTCCCACATGCCTGTCCTCCTCCAGTCATCCCAGGGAAGCCTTGCAGAGACTGCACAGAAAATAGGCGTAGGCTTTCTCAGGAAATACTCCAGGACGCTCTTCCTCCAGCTTTCAGAATACATCAAATCGGAATTCGGATTCGGAGACTTCGTTTTCAGGGACAAAAAAGGCCAGGAATACGGGCGTGCGGCAAATCTTCAGGAACTTGAGGATGTCATCGGACACGTTCCTGATGATGTCCTGGTGAGGAATACCTCACGGAATATGTTCTCCAAGTGGTTTTTTGCCAGGGGACTCTTCCCTCTCGGCCAGAAATTCCGTCGTGTTCATCACGAAGAGGCATCTGAGGCAAGGGAGTTTCTCATAAATGAAATCCAAACATACCGGAAGGCTATCGGACGTGGCATAATTGCAGAATTTTCATCTGTAAACTACGACAAATATGTCTCATTCGCCCGTCTCGGAGATGGTTCACTTGGAGGAAAAGCCAGAGGACTAGCATTCCTTAACAAGCTGATAGACAAGTACTCCCTGTCATTTGCCTATCCGGGAATCAACATTTCCATACCGAGGACCATTGTCATAACCACTGACTATTTCGACCAGTTCATAATGGAGAACGGCCTGCAATATGTCATTGACTCAGAACTTTCGGACTCGGAAATTCTCTCGGAATTCGTGGCATCCAGGCTGCCGGAGAGGCTGATAGGCGAGCTGAAAGTATATCTCAAGACGGTTACTTCCCCTCTCGCAATCAGGTCGAGCTCCAAACTGGAGGACAGCAACTACCAGCCGTTCGCAGGCGTCTATTCCACCTATATGATTCCCCTCACGGAAAACAAGGACCAGATGTTGCGAATGCTCGACAAGGCAATTAAAAGTGTCTATGCATCAGCGTATTACAATGGCAGCAGGACCTACGTTCAGTCCACCGGGAACCTTCAGGGCGAGGAAAAGATGGCCGTCATCCTCCAAAGCATCTGCGGCTCCGGGCACAATGGCCTCTACTACCCGCTCATTTCCGGAGTCGGAAGAAGCGTAAACTTCTACCCTATTGCCAATGAGAAGGCCGAGGACGGAATTGTCAATGTAGTGTTCGGCCTGGGAAAATCTGTCGTTGATGGCGGGAAGACATTGAGGTTCAGCCCGAAATTCCCTAAGAAGATTCTCCAGCTCTCCCAGCCCGACCTTGCAATGCGTGATTGCCAGAAGAAAATGTACGCCCTCGACCTCAGGCCGGGAGCATTCAAAATCTCCAGGAACGAGAGCGTCAATTTCGCCCATATTTCAGTCACGGACGCAATAGAGTCATTCAACCACAATGACTTAGTCTTCTCTACCTACAGTTTTGCTGACCAGAGGATAGTACCGGGTGTGCAGGTACGCGGCTCCCGCATTGTCACATTTGATGCGATTCTGAAATACGGAAAATTCCCGCTTGCGAAGGCCCTGTCTGAGATTATGGCAATATGCAAGAAGGAACTTCTCGGCGAGGTGGAAATGGAATTCGCCGCCGATCTGCGGGACAATGGTGATCTCTCCCTCAAACTCCTTCAAGTCAGGCCAATCAGCTCATTCTCAACGGAATCCGATATTGATTTCGATGTCTTTGCATCCGGCCTCGACAAGGTTTTCGTGTCTTCGGACAAAGCGCTCGGTGTCGGTGTCATTAACGGAATCAAACACATTGTATGCATTCCACCTGACAAATTCGACTCGACAAAGACAAGAGAAATGGCAGCTGAGATAGCTGCGGTCAACAATGAGTTCAAAGGCAGGGATGGAGGCTATCTCCTCATCGGCCCGGGCAGATGGGGTACCGCCGACCCTTTCCTTGGCATTCCGGTAAACTGGAGCGACATTTCAGAGGCCAAGATGATAGTGGAATACGGCCTGCCCGGCTTCAGGGTTGAACCAAGCCAGGGAACCCATTTCTTCCAGAATATCACATCATTGGGTATCGGATACCTTTCCGTGGACACGGTTTACGGCCTTGACGGGAGCATTGATTTTGATGCGATTGCGGCTTTGGAATGCGAAAAGGAGTACAACTATGCTTCAATCAAGGTCCTCCCTGTCGAACTGGCAGCCTTCATTGACCATAAGTCCAACAAAGCAATAGCCGGCCTTCCAAAGGAAAAGCCGGCCGAGGATTAGACTGCCAAGATTGAGTATCAACTCAGTTTTACCACCGTGGCATCCATGGCAGGAACCTTCAGGTGGATCGGTTTGCTATGGTTAAGAGTCTCTGTCTCTGGAAGTTCCAGCCATTGGAATGCGTGTTCCGGGATTGAAATTTCCATTTCTGCATCCACTTTGGAGAAGTTGCATGCGACAAGCATTGTCTCATCACCGCAATCCCTCAGGAAAGCGAAATGCCTGTCCGCATTGAAGCCGTCCGAAGAGAGATTGCAATAGCAGAGGTCGTATGTCGAGCCGCTTTTTATAGCCTGATTTCCAGTCGCTTCCTTCAATGCTGCCCGGTATCTTTCAAGCAGTGCGACATCCTTACTGTCGAGAGCATTCTTCTCTCCGTGTATATATCTCCAGAGCTTCCTGGCTTTGTCGGATGTGTACCAGTCGAAAATGGTGCTACGCCCGTCCTTTCCGCTGAATCCTTCCTGGGACATACCCTTCTCTCCCACTTCCTGTCCCGAATAAATCATGAAAGAGGCCCTGTTGAAATAAAGGGAGGCATACAATGCAGCGAAAACGTTATCCGCATCTTTCCCGAAGAAATCTGAAGCGAAGCGCTGCTCATCGTGATTTTCCAGGAAATTCAGCATATAAGGCTGCAAATCCCCAAGCGACTGCCAGTTCCAGGTGATTTTTCTCGCTGACTGCCACGCTTCCACCGGGACACCGCTGTCATCGACATTTTTCTGGACAATGGCACGGACAGTGTCATACATTCCGGACTTGTCATACAGAAGATCGAAGCCTACCTCACGTATATACTTGGAATACAGCTCTTTCTGATAAACCTCCGCAATGAAGACAATTTCAGGATACTGCTTGTGGACCTCCTTGATGAGCCAGGTGAAGAAGTCGGCAGGGACAAGCTCGACCATATCGCACCTGAATCCGTCCACTCCCATTCCAGCCCAGAACATGACGATGTCAAGCATCTTGTCCCAAGTCCCGGTGTGGGTGTCGCAATAGTTGAGTTTTACGGTATCATACCAATCGTTCACAGAAGGTTCCGGAGTGTAAGCGTTACCTGAGGCAAGTGCAGGTAATTCCTTGTATGTCTGAGACTTGACAGGAAGCTTCAATTCAGTACCCGGGTAGTAGAAGAAGTCATTTTCCTCCCTCCAGTGCACACTCTTGTCATCGTTTTCACCAAGTGAAGGCATTCCGGTTGGAGCCGGATGAAGAGCAGTGAATGAAGTATAATCCCTTGCGACATGATTAGGCACAAAATCAATGATGACCTTCAGTCCAGCCGCATGTACCCTCCTCACAACTTCCCGGAACTCATCCATCCTTTTCTCGGGAGCATCAGCCAGATAAGGATTTACATCATAGTAATCAGTTATGGCGTATGGTGACCCGGCCTTGCCCTTGACCCAGTCCGGTGAGGAGGCTGTACACCCCTCCGTGGTTGCACCCGTAGCGTGCCTGATTATTCCCGTAAGCCATAAGTGAGTGATTCCCAAAGATTTGAAATATGCCAATGACTCTCCGTCAATGTCGCTGAACTTACCGCATCCGTTCTCACTAAGCTTTCCATTTTTCTTCTGTCTCCCGGCCCGGTCACCCCAGTACCTCGGAAACATCTGATAGATTATGATCTTGTCCATTGAATTTCGTTTTCCTATATTTGCTGCATAATCTATGCCCGAAAATGCAAAAAAGAGGGCGGCGAAAGGCCACCCCCCTTTTTTACAGTGCTTGAAATATTACCACTCGAGAATCTTCTTGAAGTCGTATGACTCAGGATCTGCGATACCGAGGGCCTTTACTGCCTCGTAATCTTCAGGAGTGATGTAGTGGGCGATATACTTGTAGTAGTTCTGGGCTGTACCCGCATTGATATCCACTACGCGCGGAGGAATCTTTCCGGTCTCAGGGTCCTGGAGATCAGCGAGATAGAGAGGAGAAACATTGCCGTAGGCGTCAACATAGACCATGCAGCCTGTCTTGCCCTCGCTGAAGAGCTGGTAAACGCCCATTGCGAGCTCGGTGCAGTATGTTAGGTCGTATGCTACAGGGTCCTGGCAGCGTACATCGTAGCCGATTTCCACCGGACGGCTCTTCACCTTGAGGCCGAGAGCCTTGAACTTCTTCTCGAGAAGGTCATTGAAGAGGACGGCCTTGGAAATCTTGCCGAGCTCCGGATGACCGTGATCATCGTAGGTGAAGTGAATGCCTGCGTCTGCAGCCTCCTTGGCCACACCGGCATCGTGGAAAAGGCCTTCAGCGGCAACTACAGTACCGTAGTTGATGCCCATAAGCTTTCTCTTGAGAATTGCCGAGATGGAGAGGCGGATGATCTTGTCGAGAGTCATCGCAGTCTTGTTGAACATCTCAGGAATGATGGTCATAGGGCAGTGGGTAGCCTCGCCGATACCGAGTGCGAGGGAACCGCAAGTACGGCCCATTGCGCTGATTACGAGCCAGTTGCCTGAAGTGCGGGCATCCTCGTAGATAGTACGTGCAAGATGTGCGCCCTCATTCTTTGCAGAATTGTAGCCGAATGTCGGGGCATTCGCAGGAAGAGGAAGGTCATTGTCAATGGTCTTTGGACAATGAATGTTTGCGATAGGATAACCCTTGGCTGTCAGGAACTTGGAAATCCTGTTGGCAGTGGATGCGGTATCGTCGCCGCCGACGGTCACAAGAAGCTTGATATTGTTTTCCTTGAAGAGGTCAAGGTTGAAGTTCTCCTCAAAATCCTTGTCAGTAGGTTTGAAACGGCTCATTTCGAGATATGAACCACCCCTGTTCCAGAAACGGTCAGCGATGAAGAAATCGAGATCCTCAGTGCGTGCGTTCTTGCTGAAGAGGCCTGAATAACCGCCGTGAAGGCCGATTACCCTGTAGCCCTTGGAAAGGAATGTCTTGGCTACGCTCATTGAAACTGAATTCATACCCGGGGCAGGACCGCCTCCGCACAAGATAATTACTGCTTCTTTCATGTTATCGATATAGTTTTGAATTGAATATTCTGTTTCCGCCTGCAAAATTATCTATTTTTCAGCAAATAATCCACAAAAAAAGGATTAAATTTGTATTCTGCGAAATCGGAGACAATAATCCGGGCAAACGCCAAATAAATTTGTATATAATATATAAATGGACAGACAACAGGCCGAAACAAGAATCCGTGAACTCAGGGAAATCCTCTGGGAGAACAGCCGCAAGTACTATGTCGAGAATGCTCCCACAATGAGCGACTACGACTACGACCATCTAATGTATGAGCTTGAGGCCCTGGAGAAGGAGTATCCTGACCTCATTACCCCGGACTCCCCTACAAGACGTGTCGGCAGCGATATCGAAAATATAAGCCAGGCCGGCAAGGTCCTCGTCACCGCGAAGAAGGTATTCGAGCAGTATCCACATAAATATCCGATGCTCTCGCTGGGAAACACCTACAATATCGAAGAGATTGAAGATTTCGTCGCAAGAGCCTCAAAATCAATAGAAAAACCATTCTCATTCTCCTGCGAACTGAAGTTTGACGGAACTGCAATCTGCCTGACATACAGAAAAGGAGAACTTTACAGGGCATTGACCAGGGGCGACGGGGTCATTGGCGATGACGTGACCGCAAACGTCCGGAAAATCAGCAACATACCTGCACATCTGAAAGGCAGCGGCTATCCTGAAGAGTTCGAAATCCGGGGTGAAATACTGATGCCGTATGAATCCTTCGACAGGCTGAACAAGGAGAGGATTGACAATGAGGACGCCCCCTTTGCCAATCCCCGCAACGCTGCTTCAGGCTCATTGAAACTGCTTGACCCTGAGGAAGTCGGGCGGAGAGGTCTCTGGTGCACATTGTACCACATTCCAAGCCCTAATATCAATTTCCCGACACACGACGAAGCAATGCGGGCCGCCGCCTCATGGGGACTGCCGGTATCCGACAAGCGCAAAATCTGCCGCGGAATCAATGAAATTGAAGAATACATCAGGTACTGGGATACTGAACGCAAGTTCCTGCCCTATGCGACAGACGGCATTGTCATAAAAATCAATGAGTTGCAGTATCAGACCGAACTCGGTTACACATCCAAGTTCCCTAGATGGGCCGTGGCATTCAAATTCCAGGCGGAGAGAGCGTTGACACGGCTGGAATCCATTGATTACCAGGTAGGAAGAACCGGTGCGGTCACACCTGTGGCCAATCTCTCCCCTGTCCAGCTTTCGGGAACCGTAGTCAAGAGAGCCACCCTGAACAATGAGGATATGATGTCCCAGATGGACATCCGCGTAGGCGACTACGTATATGTGGAAAAAGGCGGGGAAATAATCCCCAAAATCACCGGAGTCGAACTTTCCAGGCGTCCGGAAGGGTCCAAGGCACCGGAATTTCCAAAATACTGTCCGGATTGCGGCACCCCGCTCGTGAAGGAAGAAGGTGAAGCCAAGTATTTCTGCCCCAACATTGACGGCTGCCCTACCCAGATAAAGGGCAAGATGCTGCATTTCCTCGGCCGCAAGGCAATGAATATACTGGCTGGCGAAGCGACTGTGGACCAGCTCTATAGCCTTGGACTGGCGAGGACTCCGGCAGACCTGTACGACCTCAGGAAAGACGACCTGCTCCAGCTTGAAGGCTGGAAGGAAAGATCGGCCGAAAGATTCCTGGACAGCCTGGAAAACAGCCGGAAAGTCGGATTCGAGCACGTTCTTTTCGCCATCGGCATAAGATATGTCGGGGAGACCACGGCCAAGTCGGTAGCGAGATATTTCGGCAATATTGACAGGATAGCATCGGCCTCCAAAGAAGAACTGCTGGCGGTTCCCGACATTGGGGACGTAATCGCCGACAGCATCTTCAACTATTTCAGGGATGAAAGACATCTTGTTGAAATACAGAGACTTAAGGCTGACGGGCTGAAGTTCTCGATGGACGAGCCTGCAGAAAACGTCTCGGCTGCCCTCGCCGGAAAAACCATCGTTATCTCCGGAAATTTCAGCATTTCCAGGGACGAAATGAAGTCTATCATAGAAAAGAACGGCGGCAAGAACAGCTCATCACTCAGCAAGAAGACGACCTACCTTCTCGCCGGGACAAAACCCGGCCCGGAAAAAATGAAAAAGGCAGCCGACCTTGGCATTGAAGTGATTGATGAAGAGACATTTATGTCAATGTTGCCTGGCAATGCGTCACCCACAGGTGCAAAGGCAGGCAATGACCCTGGAACAGAAAACAATGAAGGATCGGAAGCCTTCCCGACCGACCTCTTCGGAGGAATGATTTAAACCCGTCCGGAGGATTGGTACATATACAGAAATATAATGGGACTGAACAAGAAAATAAGAAGATTCAAGGATTATCTTTCCGAGGATATCTGGAATGAGAATGTGGCGAACCTGTCAAGGGCCCGTGCGCATCTCGTGAAAGATCTCCAGGTAAGCGTGATTACAGCGAAGACATTCTCCGCACAAAAAATCGGTTTCCAGGCAGTGGCATTGAGCTTTTTCTGCACGATGGCAGCCGTTCCTTTCATTGCCATTGCCATTGCGATAACCGGAGGAATCGGGCTTGACGGCACTCTCAAGCACGTGATTTCCACCTACATAACCAATCCGCAGGCAGTGGATACCCTCTTCGGCTTTGTGGACAATATCATCAATACGGCCAAGTCCAGCACAATGGGCTTGCTCAGCGCATTACTTTTCAGCTGGCTCGTAATCTGGATGATGATGTGCGTGGAATCCGTATTCAACAATGTCTGGAAGGTGAACAAATCCAGAAAAATCGTCAAGCGCCTGTCGTTCTATCTTGTAATCCTTGTCCTCGCCCCCTTCATTGTCCTGCTTTTCTTCACCGGTTCAGTCGTATATTCACATCTTCTGGACATAATGGTACCGAGCGGTGTGACATTTGCCGCCGGAATCAAGTCCTTCCTCGGCTGGGTGATTTTCGGCGTAATATCTATATTTACATTCTCCGCAATGTACAAGTTCATCCCGAACTACCCGGTAAAATACAGGCATGCCCTCAAGGCGGCACTGCTCTCAGGTCCGGTATTCTCATTGATGCAGTACCTTTTCCTTGAGACACAGATATTTGTGACAAGGCTGAACACCATCTACGGTGCAGTGGCTGCTATTCCGCTGTTTATGTTCTGGCTGAACTTCGGATGGTTCATCATCCTCATCGGTGCCGAACTCTCATACGCATTCCAGAACGTGGACAAGTACAACATTGAGACAGAATAAGATGGGAACATCGGAATTTACACAGAAAGATTACGAAATCATTTCCAGGAGTTACGCCGACCTGAAGGAAGTTGCGCGCAAGAGATGCTCCGGGGAAAATGAGCTCGAGATAGTCCAGAAGGCATTCGATTTCGCAAATGAGGCCCACAAGAATGTCCGCAGACGCTCTGGGGAACCCTACATTCTCCATCCCATCGCTGTCGCCAGAATCGTAGTCAGCGATATCGGGCTGGGCTGCAAGTCCATTGCGGCTGCATTGCTGCACGACGTGGTAGAGGATACCCCATACACATCAGACGACATCAGGAACCTCTTCGGGGACAAGATAGCCTCCCTCGTTGACGGATTGACCAAAATCAAGAATGTACTTGAAAACCAGGAGAAAAACGGCACCGGTCCTTCAGAGAGCATCCAGGCCGAGAATTTCAAGCGCATCCTCCTTACTCTCAATGACGATGTCCGCGTAGTCCTCATCAAGCTCGCCGACCGGCTCCACAACTGCCGCACCATCGAGTACATG
Organism: Candidatus Cryptobacteroides sp.; assembly: GCA_051870395.1. Taxonomy (GTDB): domain Bacteria; phylum Bacteroidota; class Bacteroidia; order Bacteroidales; family UBA932; genus Cryptobacteroides. The sequence goes on from JBJEBV010000064.1 coordinate 29,504, forward strand.
CCTGAGTACAAGCGGGACAAGATACTCAGCGAGACAATGTTCATCTTCGTTCCGCTCGCCCACCGACTGGGCCTGTACGGAATAAAGTCCGAGATGGAGAACATCTGGCTGCGCTACAAGGAGCCCGAGGCATACAATGACATCAGCGCCAAGATTAACCGCGACATCACCGACAAGGAAAAGAGCATAGACGAGTTCATTGCGCCGATAGACAAGGCACTCAAAGATGCCGGCTTCAATTTCAGGGTGAAGAAGAGAGTCAAGACGCCCTATTCCATCTGGCACAAGATGGAGACCAAGCACGTTCCGTTCGAACAAATCTATGATCTCTACGCAGTCCGGATAATCTTCACTCCTGATCCCGGTTCCACCGAGTCCGAAAGAGACCAATGCTATCACATATTCTCCATAATAACAGGCATTTACCGTTATAAACCCGACAGGGTCAGGGACTGGGTCAAGCATCCCAAGAGCAACGGATACGAGGCCCTGCACTGCACATTGATGAGCAACAAGGGGCTTTGGATAGAGGTCCAGATCCGTTCGAAGAGGATGGACGACATCGCAGAGAAAGGAATTGCTGCCCACTGGGCCTACAAACAGGACGGATACATCGGGGAGAATGACAGCGAGATGGACAAGTGGCTCTCCAAGGTGAAGGAAATCCTCGTCAGCCCTGACGTGAATGCATTGGAACTCCTCGACATTATCCATAATGACCTGGTTTCCAGCAACATAGTGGTTTTCACCCCGAAGGGAGAGCAGAAATCGGTGCAGAAAGGCGCCACGGCCCTCGACTTCGCCTATATGATTCATACTGAAATAGGCCACAATGCCATAGCCGCCAAGGTGAATATGAAACTCGTCCCCCTCTCCACCGTACTCAAGACAGGTGACCAGGTGGAAATCATCACCGCCGAGGATTCCACGCCCAAAACCGACTGGCTGGACTTTCTCAAGACAAGACATGCCAAGAATCTGGTGATGGACTGGTTCCGTGCGGACAAAACACATTACATCAATGTAGGTAAAACCGCCCTGAGAGAGCAGCTTGAGGCACTCGGGGCAAAATATGACGAGATTACTCTCAGGAACCTTGCTTCCTCCCTTGAGCTCAAGAACCCTGAAGAAATGCTCTTCAGATACGGTATTGGCTACATCAAGCCGGCCAAGATTGCGGAACTGGTAGGCCAGAGGAAGGAAAAGGGCTTCTGGCATCTTCCATGGAACTTCAAATGGCCGAAATCCGGCAAGGAATATGTAATCAATGGTGACAATGACAGCCTTCATTTCATCATTTCAGATTGCTGCAGGCCAATTCCGGGAGATCCTGTGGTAGGGTTCAAGAATCCGGACGGGACAATAACCGTCCACAAGAAAACCTGCCCCGCAGCAGGAGAAATGGCCTCCAAGCACGGCAATCTCATAGTGAAGCTCAAATGGGACAGTTCAGCCCAGACCTCCTTCCCGGTCAGGATAATGCTGAAAGGCATCGACCGTATAGGCCTGCTGAACGAGATTACCGGCTACATATCAGTGGCCATGGGCGTGAATATGAGGAAACTCAGCCTCAGTACCGAAGACGGCATATTCGAGGGCTACATCGATATGCTGGTGCACGACAGGGTCGTGCTGGAATCAATGATTGACAACCTTAAGAATATCAAAGGCATACAAGACGTTATGCGTACGGAGATTTAGTATATGAAGAGAAAATTTGACAGACTTATCCCGGCCATTCCGGTGGCTCTCGTGCTCGGCTCAATGCTGTTTTCGCATTCCTGCGCGAACACGTCCACACCTCCGAGCGGCGGAGACAAGGACACCATACCGCCTGTTATCGTGGGCCTCAATCCCCTTCCGGGATCGGTGAACGTACCTCGGCACAAGACAGAGATTGCAATCACTTTCAATGAGTACGTCACAGTAAAGGACCCGAAGGCCATCTTCCTCTCCCCGCCTCTCGAGAAAACCCCGAAATACAGGATGCGTGGCAAATCCCTCATAGTATATTTCGAGTCCGACCTGGACTCCAACACCACCTACACCCTGGACCTGACCAATGCCATTGCAGACAACAATGAGGGCAATATGTTCCCGGGCTACACCCTGATGTTCTCCACCGGGGAGACCATTGATTCCATGGCAATGACGGGTACAGTCCTGGATTGCAGTACTCTGCAGGCAATGAAGGGCGTCACCGTGATGCTTTACAAGGACCTCAGCGATTCTGCAATATTCAAGCACCGTCCTGATGCCGCCGTCAAGACGGACGACTGGGGCTTCTTCTCCCTGAGAAATATTGCCGACACCACATACCGTCTCTATGCGGTCAAAGATGAAAGTTCCAACAATATCTATGACCCGGACAATGACCGTATTGCATTCATTGACAGCATAATAAGGCCTACAATGATAGCTTCGGACGAACTTCCCGAACTCAAGAAATACGATATGAAGGACACGGTCAAATGTATGGCCCGAAAGTCTGAACACGAATTGCTGATGTTTCGCGAGAAGCCTTCCAAGCAATTGATAGTCAACAAAGTAAGAAAGGACGCCCGCTCCGCCTACATTACTTTTATGGCGCAGAATGCCCAGATTGACACGATGTGGGTGCGGGGCTTCCCTGCCAACAGGCTCATCACCCAGTTCAACATTGAGCGTGACAGCCTTGAAATCTGGGTCAATGACAGGAGACGCATGCCTGACACCCTGCATATTTTCGTGGACTATCTCAAGACGGATACCCTTGGTACTCTCTCCCCTTTCACTGAGCACGTAAAGCTGGTCGCCGAGAAAACCGGCGGTGCTTCCAAGAGTTCCCGAAGGGATATCAAGCACGAGGATACCACCTGCGTGATGAAGGTGACGGCCGAGCCGGAGAATGTCGAGCAGTACGGATTCGGAATAGAATTCAACTACCCTATCATCTACGAGAATTTCGACTCCCTCACCCTTACCGCGACTGACCCGAAGCAGAGGGATACGAAAATGAAGTTCAATGTAACCAGGGACAGCGTGAACCTGCGCAAATATGTCCTGAAGCCTGAGGGCAAGCTGATGTCGGGATATGAATACAAGCTCAAGGTACCTTACCGCAAGTTCCGGGATATCAACGGATTCTACAATGACAGCACCGAGGTGAAGGTTTCCTTGCCGAAAGACGAGAAACTGAGCTCATTGACATTGAATCTCACCGGAGTCAACAACAAATACATCATTGACCTGCTGAATGAGAAGCGGGACAAGGTTCTGCGCTCATACATCATTGACGCCGATGCCGTGTTGCTTTTCCCTTATCTCAAGGAAGGCAAATACTCCATCCGTATCACAGAAGACCTGAACCGCAACGGAATAGTGGACACGGGAAATCTGCTCGAACACAAGCAGCCGGAAAAGGTGAAATTCTTCAAGCTGCGCGACGGGACATTCCTGATTACCATAAAGGAATCCACGGAGATGGAGCAGAAGATAAATGTTGCGAAACTATTTGAAAACTAACAGATTGGAATGAACAGGAAAATAGTTCACATAATTCTTGCGGCCTTGGTTCTATTTATGATTCCGGGCAATTCCGAGGCGAAAAAACAAAAGAAAGTATCTTCGCCCAATGCAGTTGTCGCCGCTGACAGCCTTGCCGTCCAGGTGCCGGACAGCCTGGAGGTCAATGCTGACAGCCTCTCCTTCAATGCTGACAGCATTTCACGGAGGAATCTCCCTGCACCGGCAGACAGCACTGACCTCATGCCGGTATTCTCTGACGAATATCTGGATACGGTCAAGATGAAAAAGGCCAAGAGCATCAATGACTACACGATGATTGGTATCCAATATGGTGTTGCTCTCAATCAGATGCGTTTCAATCCCTCCAAGAAGCAGGGAATGCTCATGTCGCCGTACAACTTCGGCATTCTCTATACCCGTTACGGCAAGATGTTCGGGTATATGCCTTATTTTGGCTTCCAGACAGGTATTCTCTTCGGGCAGGAGGGCTATACCTTCAAGAAAGACAAGGAGACAGGAGAATACAAGGAGAGTGTTGACGGAGCCACCAAAGCCACGTACAACCTCATTGAAGTACCTCTGCTGGCGCATCTCCACATTGACGTGTGGCATCTGAAACTCATTGTGAATCTTGGACTTTACGCAGGTTACAGGATGAGCGTGGAAAGGGAGGGAGAGTATCTCGACCCCAATTATGCCACCACGTTCCATGACTACGACAGGCGCTTCGACTACGGTGCCAAGGCCGGAGCCGGAATAGGACTGATTCTTGACCCTATCGAGTTCCATATCCAGGCCACGTACAGGGCCTCACTTGGCTCACTCTACAAGCCTAATTATTACAGCGAGTATTATTACCGTTTCGCCTACCCTTCCGATATCCTGATTTCAGCAGGAATCCACGTCCAGCTGACAAAGAGGACCGGAAAGACCAAGGCGGGACTCAGGAAAGAAGCTAAAGCATTAATATACAATGATTCAGAAGATCCAGGCCCAGATAGGTTGCATTAAAATCGGAGAGGGCTGCCCGATTGCGGTCCAGACGATGTGCAACACTCACACTTACAATGTTGAAGACACCGTGGCCCAGTGCCGCGCAATGGCCGCAGCCGGAGTCGATATAATCCGGATTACTGTCCCGGGACTTGCCGATGTCCCCCACATGAAGGCAATCAGGGACACTCTCCGTTCCGAAGGAATCCGGACTCCCCTCGTGGCTGACATACATTTCTCATCTGAAACTGCCATTGCTGTTGCCCCGTTCGTGGAGAAAGTCCGGATTAATCCGGGAAATTTCCACAAAGATTTCGAGGAAGCCTCCCGTCAGCTAGCAAGGCTCCTGGAAGTATGCAAAAAATGTGGCACTGTTATCAGGATTGGCCTTAATCATGGCTCCCTGGGAGAGAGGATAACCAATCTCTACGGCAATACACCACAGGCCATGGCCGAGGCTGCGATGGAATGGATAAATCTCTGTAAATCAAACGATTTCTACAATGTAACAATTTCGTTAAAGTCAAGTAACACTCTTGTTATGACGGAGGCTTACCGCTGTCTTTACCGAAAAATGGAAGAAAGCGGGGTAATCTTCCCTCTTCACGTAGGAGTTACCGAGGCTGGCAACGGGGATTCGGGCAGAATCAAGTCCTGTGTCGGGATTTCGGCCCTTCTTTCGGAAGGCATAGGCGATACGCTCAGAGTGTCCCTTACCGAAGACCCTGTCAATGAGATACCCGTAGGCCGATACCTTGCTGACAGATATGACGGAAAACTCCGCTCCTCATTGCGTTCCATCAAGATTACCGGAAAAGGCGCCGAGGCCGTATATGAAGCCCCGAGTCGTGAAAGGCTTCTTCTGGACTTCTCCTGCGACTTCGGCAAACGTTTGCTGGACAAGGAGTTGGACGAAGTGAAGATATCCGGCACCTATATGTCCGGGGACGGGCCGGTGGACATTGTCACATCAGGAACCGGTTCATATCTGGAAGATGAACTGATGCAGGCTGCCAGAAGACGTTTCTACAAGCCCGAGTACATTGCATGTCCCGGCTGCGGAAGGACAATGTACAATCTCCAGGACGCTTTCGAGAAGGTCAAGGCCCGGACAGGCCATCTGAAAAACATTGTCATTGCCGTGATGGGCTGCATTGTAAATGGCCCGGGCGAGATGGCCGATGCCGACTGGGGCTATGTAGGAGAGGGAAACGGCAAGGTTTCCATTTACCGCGGCAAAGAGCCGGTTCTCCGCCATGTCCCTGAAAATGAGGCAGTTGACCGCCTAGTGGAACTAATAGAAAACAATATTGGATAGAGGCTGTCTCCTCCTGTGACCCGCAGTCACCCGTGAGACATCCTCTATCAATGCTTGAACCCCTTGGCCAAGCCTCCCTCGCTGGTCTCCTTGTAAAGTGATGGAATATCGTGCCCTGTCTGCCTGAGCACATCCACCACCTTGTCGAACGATACCCGGTGCTTGCCGTCAGAGAAAGCGGCATAGAGATTTGCATCCAGGGCGCGGGTAGCAGCGAAGGCATTCCTCTCAATGCAAGGAATCTGGACCAGGCCGCAAACAGGGTCGCAGGTCATGCCAAGATGATGTTCCAATGCCATCTCAGCTGAATACTCTATCTGTGAAGGACTTCCGCCGAAAAGCTGGCAGGCGGCAGCGGCAGCCATTGCGCAGGCAACTCCGACCTCTCCCTGGCAACCTACATCGGCACCCGAAATGGACGCATTCTGTTTCACGACATTGCCGATAATACCTGCCGTAGCCATAGCATGAAGAATCCTCTTGTCAGTGAACTCGTGACCCTTGTAAAGATGGTAAAGCACAGCCGGCACCACGCCGCTGGCCCCGCAGGTAGGAGCCGTAACTATCTGGCCACCAGATGCATTCTCCTCGCTCACTGCCAATGCGTAGGCATATACAAGCCCCCTGGTCTGAAGCGATTTCTTGTATCCCGTAGCCTTCACGTAATATGTAGGTGCCTTCCTGGCAAGATTGAGCGGCCCCGGAAGCACGCCTTCGTGGTCAATGCCGCGCTCAACAGCATCCTGCATTGCCTTCCACGCTTCATTGAGATAATCCCAGATGTCCGGCCCCTCGCATTCCCCTACATACTCCCAGTAACTGCGACCCTTCTCCTCGCACCAGTTCATAATCCCTGTCAGGCTGTTCAAATCATAGACAGGCTCGGAGGCGAATCTGTCATTCTCAGTGCCTTCTGACAGTGCTCCCCCGCCGACGCTATAGACAGTCCAGTCCCCGCTGACATTGCCTTCAATGTCCAATGCCTTGAAATTCATTCCGTTAGGATGGAAAGGAAGAAACACGGACGGCTCCCATATAATCTCCACCGGAGCCACCGGTTCAAGTTCGTCAATTATGGATGCATCCGTCATGTGCCCCTTGCCTGTCGCTGCGAGGCTTCCGAACAATGTCACCTTGAATGACACAGCCTCCGGGTGCTCAGAACGGAAAATCCTGGCTGCCCGCATAGGGCCCATGGTATGACTGCTGGACGGGCCGCGGCCAATCCTGTAAAGTTCTTTGAGAGATTTCATGATTCTGTTTTCCTTTTTTTTGCTGCAAACCAATGCTCAGGCCTCAGGGCTTCCTTTCAGGAGCAAATCCTGCAATGCTTTGATTTCCTTGTATTTAGGCGTATCTTCCACAAATACCGGGACAAGTTCCCTGACCTTGTCGTAAAGCCTTCTTGATGCCGGAGAGAGTTTATCCTCCACCTTCAGGCAGTCGACTGCCTGGGCCAATGCCATAAGATGAATGGCCAATACCTGGCTGGCATTCTCCACAACCTGCGCACAGATCAGCGCAGAATTGGTACCCATGCTCACAACATCCTGATTGTCATTGTTGTTCGGAATCGAATGCACATACATCGGGTTGGACAATGTCTGGCATTCAGCCGTAGTGGACGTGGCCGTGAACTGGCAGGCCTGCATTCCGTAATTCAGGCCGAGCACCCCGAGATTCAGGAATGGCGGAAGAATACCGTTTATCCTGTCGTGGAAGAGGTAGTTCATCTGCCTCTCGGCCAGCATTGTCATCTTGGTCAACGCAATCTTCAGCTTGTCCATTTCGTATGAAATGTAGTCCCCGTGGAAGTTTCCGCCGTGATATACATTGCGGGTGTTCTTATCCACCACCGGGTTGTCATCGACCGCATTGACTTCATCCTCAAGCACTTGCCTTGCGGATTCAAGTTCCTCAGCCACCGGACCGAGAATCTGCGGAACGCATCTCAATGAATAATAAGGCTGGACTTTCTTCTCGAAGACTTTATCTTCGGTCTGGCGGAATAGTTCGGCCTGGCGGTTCCTCAGCAACTTGCTGCCTGCCGAGAATTTCCTCATCATTTCCGCAATGCGAATCTGGCCCGGATGATGCTTCAGCCCGTTCAGGACTTCTGACATGAAGTCATCGTATGAGGACACAGTCTCATTGAGCATAACTGATTGGAGTACAGACCATCTCAGCATTCGGGAAGCCAGGATCCAGTTCACGATGCCGATTCCTGTCATGACAGCCGTGCCGTTTGTCACTGCGAGACCCTCGCGGATATGCATTTTGAGCGGCTCAAGCCCGTTTTCTGCCAAAACCTCTGATGCCGGCTTCACCGTACCCTTGTAAGAAACGTCACCTTCCCCGATGAGGGCCAATGCCAGATGAGCCAGCTGGACGAGGTCACCGCTTGCCCCGACGCTGCCGTGTTTCGGAATCACCGGGCAGATATCCCTGTTGATGAACTCCACGAGCAGGTCAACGAGGCTGACGTGCACGCCGGAATGTCCCTGCAGGAATGTCATCAGCCTGGAAATCATCGCCGCCTTCACGCAAATGTCCGGAAGCCTCTCCCCCGCTCCGGTGGAATGGCTTCGGATAATGTTGTATTGCAAATCATTGAGATGGCTGTCCTCAATCCTCCACTGCGCCATCGGCCCGAATCCGGTATTGATCCCGTAAATGACCTTGTCCCTGGAGAATTCCTTCAGAAAATCATAACTGTCAATGACATTCTGCCTCATGGCGGCTCCGATTCCGATCTTCTCGCCATCGTAAAGCACCGCCTCTATCTGGTCCAATGTCAATCTTCCGTCTATTGTTATCATTGTCTTATATTTTTGCGAATTGCAAATTTACTAAAGACTTTCAGCATAGGCAAAAAATGAGGATGGCTTTTCAAAAACCATCCTCAAAACCTATTGTGTAATTCTCAAATTACTTTGTGATGACGCGAGCCATCTCGAGAACCTTGTTGGAGTAACCCCACTCGTTGTCGTACCAAGCGCAAACCTTTACGAAGGTACCGTCGAGCTGGATACCAGCCTTCTCATCGAAGATGGAAGTGTGGGAATCGTTGCGGAAGTCGGTAGAAACGACAGCCTCGTTGGTGTATCCGAGAACACCCTTGAGCTCGCCCTCAGAAGCCTCCTTCATGGCAGCGCAGATCTCCTCGTATGTGCAAGCGTTCTTGAGCTCTACAGTGAGGTCAACGAAGGAAACGTCAGATGTAGGAACACGGAGGGACATACCTGTGAGCTTGCCATTGAGCTGAGGAAGAACCTTACCTACAGCCTTTGCAGCACCTGTTGAAGAAGGGATGATGTTCTCGAGGATACCGCGACCACCTCTCCAGTCCTTCTTTGAAGGGCCGTCAACGGTCTTCTGGGTAGCAGTAGCTGCGTGAACGGTAGTCATGAGACCACGTACGATGCCGAACTTCTCGTCGAGAACCTTGGAGATAGGTGCAAGACAGTTGGTGGTGCAGGAAGCGTTGGAGATGATGTCCTGGCCTGCATAAGTCTTGTCATTTACACCGTAAACGAACATCGGGGTAGCATCCTTTGAAGGAGCGGACATGATGACTTTCTTTGCGCCAGCCTCGATGTGCTTGCGAGCCTTCTCGTCGGTGAGGAAGAGACCGGTTGACTCAACAACAACCTCTGCACCTACCTCGTTCCACTTGAGGTTTGCAGGATCCATCTCAGCGGTGAGGCGGATCTTCTTGCCGTTGACGATGAGAGTGTTGCCCTCTACGGAAACTTCACCCTTGAATGCTCCGTGAACTGAGTCATACTTGAGCATGTATGCGAGATAATCCGGATCGAGGAGGTCATTGATACCTACGACCTCAATGTCGTTTGAGAAATTCTCAACAGCTGCGCGGAAAACCATACGGCCGATACGACCGAATCCGTTAATACCAAGTTTTACCATTTCTAAAAAATTATTAAATAAGTTATACTTTGATTTCAATATCAATCGGGAATTCTTCCCTTCAAAATCAATGCAAAAATACACCAAAAAATTGAATTATTATATATCTTTGTATGCTTTTTTTAGTCAAAAGCGTTACTATATCGTTTAATATTAATGTTTTAGACTCCGCCGGCCGGAACAATACACGAATATGAACATTCTGATTACCAATGATGACGGCTACATGGCCAACGGAATTCACGTTCTTGCGGAAATCATGAGCCAGTTCGGCAATGTCACCGTCATTGCCCCGAAGAAGCACCAGTCAGGCATGAGCATGGCTGTTTCACTCGGATTCAAGCAGGTTGCCTACAAGGAACTTCCCGGGGAGGGGCCGGGTACCTGGTCATATTTGGATGCCACTCCGGCCAGCTGCATCAAATACGGATTGAATTTCCAATTCCTGGAGCAGAAGCCTGACGTGGTAGTAAGCGGAATTAACCACGGTTCCAATGCAGCCTCGGCATCCTGCTACTCCGGGACCCTGGGAGCCGCACAGGAAGGCGCCCTGAACGGCATTCCGGCCATAGGCGTATCATTGGACACACTCTCCCCCGATGCTGATTTTTCAGCCGTCAGGAAATATTTCCCGGACATTTTCAGGAACCTGATAGACTCCTGGCCTGAGAAATACGGACTATATTATAATGTAAACTTCCCCGATATCCCTGCAGACAAGATTAAGGGAGTACGCAGTGCCTATCAGGGTAAAGGAGTGTGGGTCAGGGAGTTCCGTGAATGGGACCCTTCCCGTCTCAGGCATCATGGCATCACACCGGAAATGCTTGGACAAACATCCGGGGCATCTGTAGAACCTGGCGAAAAACTCTATATGATGGTCGGAGACTTCCAGGATGATTCTTCAAATACTGGGCGGGCAGACCATCATCTCATGAGAGAGGGCTATATATCCGTATGCCCTTGCCGCATTGACTCGACAGACTATGAAGTGGCTGCCGGACTCAAGATTGACACCGATTTCACAAAATAGAGAAAACTATTGAATCTCAATGAAATACTACATCATAGCAGGCGAAGCGTCGGGTGACCTTCACGGTTCCAACCTGATGAAGGGACTATACGCCCGTGATCCTAAAGCAGATATAAGGTTCTGGGGAGGCGGACAGATGAACGAGGTCTACAAGGCCCACCAGTGCGGAGAAGGCCTGGTGCAGGACTACAAGGACGGGGCCGTAATAGGCTTCATCCAGGTCTTTTTCAAGGCCAGGGCTTATGCCGACCGCTTCAAACGCTGCTTCAATGACATTCTGTCTTGGAATCCTGACGTAGTAATCCTCATTGACTTTCCGGGCTTCAATTTCAGGGTGGCGGAGTTCGCCCACAAGAAGGGCTACAAGGTTTTCTACTACATTGCGCCCAAGGTCTGGGCAAGCCGGGAGAACCGTGTCAAGAAAATCAAGGCCTACGTGGACAAGCTCTTCATTGTCTTCCCGTTCGAAATCCCGTATTTCACCAAGAAAGGCATTGATTTCATATATAAGGGCAATCCCCTCCTCGATGCCATTGACAATTCCCCGCTAATGAACCTGGGCCGCAAGGACTTCCTGCAGGACAACAATCTGGAGGACAGGCCTTCTATCGCCCTTCTCGCCGGTTCCCGCAACGGTGAAATCTCCTCCATGATGCCTACCTTCGCCAGCTTTGCCGACGCAATGCGGAAAATTCCTGAATATTCTGGATACCAATTTCTTATCGCTGCGGCACCAAACCGTACGGAGGAGGATTATGCCCAATGGACCAGGGGGCGGGAGTCCTATCTGAAGGTAATATTCAACCAGAGTTACGCCGTAATTCGGCATTCTGTGGCCGCAGTTGTGAATTCCGGCACGGCCTCATTGGAAACAGCCCTCATCGGAACCCCCCAAGTGGTCGCCTACAAGGGGATGCGGATCAATTTCGCCATCGCCAAGCTTATCATCAAAATCAATTTCATATCTCTCGGCAATCTGATTCTTGGCCGGACCTGTTTCAGGGAACTGATTCAGGACTATTTCACTACCGAAAATGTGGTCAATGAGGTAAGGCGCCTGATTGAGGACAATGAATACCGCACAACAATGCTCTCCGGATATGAAGAAATCCGCAACTCGCTTGGTGGCAAAGGTGCCTCTGAAGCAGTCGCGGATGCAATGATAGCCGAGCTCAAGAAGGACTGAGTCAATAAACCCTCGGACCGAAAATGGCTGTCCCGATACGGATATATGTCGGATTGAAATCCAATGCGATTTTGTAATCCCCTGACATTCCTATGGAGAGTTCCGTGAACTCCGGCAGTTCCGGATGCCCAATGCGGAGACTTTCTCGAAGCTCCGCAATCCTTTGGAAATCAGCCCTTATGATGGTCTCGTCATCAGTGTTGGTGGCCATTCCCATCAGTCCCCGGAAGCATACGCCAGGATAATCCCCGGCATGTGAAAGCACGTTCCCGATTTCTTCGGAGGTAAAGCCCTGCTTGGTCTCCTCCGCCCCGAGATGAAGTTCAAGGAGGATGTTGATGATCCTGCCTTTACGTACGGCCCAAGCATTGACCGCATCCAGAAGATGCGGTGAATCAATAGACTGCACCATTGAAACATAAGGCAGGACGAGCTTGAGCTTGTTTGTCTGGAGATGGCCGATGAAATGCCATTGGATATCCTCAGGCAGTTCCCTGCACTTTGCGGCGAATTCCTGGGGACGACTCTCTCCGAAAATCCTCTGTCCCGCATTGTAGGCTTCCAGTACAGCCTCGGCGGGATGGAATTTGGAAACTGCCACAAGATTGACTCCTTGTGGCAGTTCGCTTTTTATCCTGTTCAGTTCTGAAGCAATTGACATTATCTTCTGGCTTTCTTGTTCTGTTCCTTCAGCATCTGCTGCTGCATTTTCTGTGCCTCCTCAAGCCTCTGCTGCCACTTGCTCTTAGGCTGTGGCTTGCCCTGGGATGCCTTGAGCTTGGCCAGAATCTCCTCCGGATGCACGAAGAACTTCTTGATTATGAAGGTCTCAAGCATTGTGATTAGGTTCGAGAGGAGATAGTAGTAGCTCAATCCGGACGACAGGCTGTTACAGATGAAGAACATCATGACAGGCATCATATAGACGCTCATGAACCTCATCGAGGCAGTGTTCGGGTCGTTGCCCGACATCTGGCCCTGCATTGAAATCTTCGAGTAGAAGAACATTGACAGTGCCATCAGGAGGGCGAAGAGGGAAATATGGTCCCCAATCAGGGGGATTCTTGTCCCGAAGTCAATGATGGAGTCGTATGCGCTGAGGTCATCGGCCCAGAGGAACGACTGCTGGCGGAGCTCGATTGATGCAGGGAAGAACCTGAACATTGCCCAGAGTATAGGGAACTGGAGCAACATAGGGAGGCATCCTCCCATCGGGTTGATTCCGGCCCGCTTGTAGATATCCATCATGGCCTGCTGCTTCTTGAGCGCATCCTCTTCCTTAGGATATTTCTCATTGAGCTTGTCAATTTCAGGCTTGATGGCCTGCATCTTGGCGGAAGAAGAATAAGATTTGTAGGTAAAAGGCAGGATCACAATCTTGATGAACAATGTCATCAGGAGGATGATGATTCCGAAATTGGATATTCCCTTGTGGAGGAAGTTGAAAAGCGGAATGATTACTAACTTCGTGAACCAGCCTACGAGCCATCCTCCGAGAGGAATAATCTTCTCGTATTTTTCCCCGTATGACTTGAGGGTCTGATAATGGTTCGGTCCGAGATAGAAGTTCTTGACCATCACCACATTGTCGGAAATCTGGAATGCGCTGCGCATATTTGCGGAGCAGTCCATGAGATTTCTTTCCGGGTCATCTTCCGGACGGAACTGCACGGAAAACTGTCCTGATGAGAATTTCTTCTCCGGATGAACGATGGCTGAGAAGAACTGCTGCTGGAATGCGAACCACTCCAGGCTGTTCTCGATTCTCTTGGAACTGTTCCTGCCGCGTCCGATCTCCTCAGGTTTCTTCTCACCCTCGAAGTAATAGTCCAACTTGGAGTACTGCATCTCGTTCTTGTAGCCCTTCTCCATTCTCGGAATGGTGAGGCTCCAGTCGAAGTCGCAATAGGTGGCATTCTTGGGGATAACATTGTCCATCCCCTTGAATGTCAATGTGTTGGTCATCATATATGACCCCTCGTTGAGTGCATAGCGCTGGATGATTTTTCCGCCGCCTGAGAACGGAAGGCTCATTACGACCGAAGTGTCATTCACCTCTTCAACATTGAAATTGAAGTTCTTGGTATTGATGGTTTCGCCTGCATAAATGCCGATACCCATCTCGCTGCCTCCCGGACGGAAAATGTAGAGGTCGGTGCTGTCATAATTTTTGTATTCCTTCAGCCTTGCCGAATAAGGCTGGGCTCCCTTCGTGGTGAAGGCTATCTCAATCTTGTCATTGGAGATGGTGACAATCTTTTCGCTGCCTTCCGCAGCCACGTTCAGCAGCGAATCCTTGTATATGGCAGCCGTCCTGCTGGCAGGTACACTGTCAATCCCGGATGCAGTTCCAGCAACGATATTCAATGAATCCGCCAGGTTCCTGGCTGCGAGTTCAGCGGCTCTCTCCACTCTCGCAATAGAATCAAGCTGGGCCTGGTACGCCATCTGCTTGTCGTACTGTTTTGACTGATACCAGGTGAAACCGAAAAGAATCAGTCCGATCAGTACGAATCCTGTGATAGTATTCTTATCCATTCTACTCTTCTGTCTCTTCTAATGTATGTATCTGATTCTCAAGCTCTTTGAGTTCAGCCTTGGCAGCCTCGATTCTTTCCTGCATCTGCTGGATGAGAGGCTGGGAGTTCTTGGACATTGCGAAGAATCCGATATTGTTCTCGTATGTGTCAATGTCCTGCTGGAGCTTGTTGTACTTGGCGATGAGCCTGTCCTTCTCTGACCTAACCGGGTTTCCGCCACGTGATGCCTGGCGACTTCCGCGTGAAGATGCGCCGAACTTGGACCTCATTGCCTCATTGTATGCGGACTGGATCTTGTCTTTCTCCTTGAACGGAACGAAACCGATGGCCTGCCACCTCTCGGCAAATGCCTTGCGGGCCTCAGCCTCAGGCATCTCCCCTGAAGGAACATAGGCATTGATTTCCTCAATGAGGGCCTTCTTGGCTTTCAGGTTGGCTGAGTAGTTGTTCCCTGCAGAATGTTTGTCCCTCTCGGCGAAGAATGCGTCACAGGCTGCCCTGAACCTCTTCCAGAGAACCTCGGATTTCTTTCTCGGTACTGCGCCGATTTCCTTCCACTGGTTCTGGAGATTGATGAGGCGGTCGGTGGTCTTCTTCCATTCCGTACTGTCTTTCAGGCTTTCCGCTTCCTCGATAATGGCCATCTTCTTCTCCATATTGGCGTTCATATTGTCCTTGAACTGGACATAGAACTCACGCTTGCGGGCAAAGAATTTGTCGCAGGCTGCGCGGAAACGGTCATAGATTTTCTGGTTCTCCTTCTTGGATGCGAAACCGATGGTCTTCCATTCCTTCTGGATATCTTCAATGGCCTTTGAAAGGGCATTCCATTCATTGGAACCTGCAATGTCGACCTTGTCTGCAATGGCCTCGACCTTCTCGCAGAGGGCTGTCTTGGCAGCGAGGTTCTCTCCCTGTTTCTCCTTCTGGGCCTCGAAATAAGCCTGGTATTTCTTGTTGATGACTGAAGTGGCAGCCTTGAACCTGTCCCAAATCATGTCCCTGTATTCCTTGGCCACTGGTCCGAACTCCTTCCACTGTTCGTGAAGTTTCTGGAGTTCCTTGAATGCGTCCACGACGTTTTCGTTCTCGGAGAGACGCTCCGCCATCTGGCAGAATTCCTCCTTGGCCTCAAGATTCTTCTTGAAGTCGAGGTCGCGCAAATCTCTGTTTATCTGGACTTTATCGTAGAACTGCTCGACATAGAACTGATATGTGTCATTGATGTTGCGGAAATGCTGTACAGGAACCGGGCCGACAGCGCGCCATCTTGCCTGCAGTTCACGGAAGGCCGGGAATGCTGTCCCGAGATCTTCCTGGTTCTCCACCAGCGCCTTGAGGTCATCAATGACGGCCTGCTTCTTGGCAAGGTTCTCTTCCCTTTCAGCCTCCTGCTTGCGGTTATACTCCGCACGCTCTTTCTTATATCTGGCATAAATGGCCTTGAAGCCGTTTTCAAGGATTGCGAACGGGTTCAACTCGGCAGCCTCCCCAGCGGTTTCCTGCTCATTCTGCCCTTCTGCCGGAGCAGCCTCTTCCTCTTCTGCTGCCACATCATTGTCCTCAGGGACAACGACTTCGCCTGCATCTACACCCATTGCTGCGGCACGTTCCTTGGCAAGTCTCTTGTAGAATGCGGCCTTGATGGCATCCGCTTCCTTGGATTTCTTCATCCTGTCTTCGCTTGCGGCGAGCTCCTCAAAGAGCTGTGAAAGTTCAGCAAGGGACATTTCCGAATAGTTCGGCATTTCCGCCTCCGTCTCTACGACGACAGGACTTTCAACTACATCTGGCGCATTTTGTACGTCAGGATTCAATTCTTCATTCATAAAGAGAAACAATTATTTGTTCAAGTTCCGCACTTGCGAAACTTAAGTTATTTAATACAAGCCACAAATATAACAAAAATACTTGAATAATCAATTTGTTTGAAACCAGGGATACAAACAATAATAGCTGGCAACAAAAAACAGCTCCCGGATACAAACAATAAGGGCTGACATCGCGCCAGCCCTTATTGTTGTCTTATTAGTAGAGTGTTACTATACAAGTATTTTACCAGTTGGTTATGTGCCCCTTGCGGGGAATCGATCTAAAAATTCTTTAACGTTTTATCTTTTGTGCTTGCAAATATACGCCAAATATTCCAATCTGCAAATTTTTTATTAAAAAGTTTTAAAGAATTTGTTATTCACCGTCAAGCAGATGCGGACGGAGCCTCCTGGTACGTTCAATCGCCTGCTGCATCTGCCACTCCTGAATCAGTTTCGGATTGCCGCTCAGGAGTACGTCTGGCACTTTCCAGCCATTGAATTCGGCCGGGCGGGTATATACCGGTGGCGATACCAGGCCGTCCTGGAAGCTGTCACTCAGGGCAGATGTCTCGTCTGTCAATGCACCCGGAATCAGTCTCACGATGGAGTCGGCCAGCAATGCGGCTGGAATCTCTCCCCCGCTCACCACATAGTCACCAACAGATATCTCCCTGGTTATCAGATGTTCACGGATACGCTCGTCGATGCCCTTGTAATGTCCGCAGAGGATGATGATATTTTCCTTAAGGGACAATTCGTTGGAAATTCCCTGGGTCAGCTGCTCCCCGTCCGGTGACATATAGATTATTTCGTCATAATGTCTAACGGTGGTGAGTTCATTTATCATCTTGAACACCGGCTCGACCATCATCACCATACCGGCATCTCCGCCGTAGCAGTAATCGTCAACGGTCTGGCGTGGTCCGATTCCGTGTTTGCGTATATTATGTACATGAATGTCGACCAGGCCCTTCTTGATGGCCCGGCCGACAATCGAATAACTCAACGGTGAGTCCAGAAGTTCCGGGACTACCGACAGAATGTCAATTCTCATTTTTCGCTTTTCTATTATCCGGCTGCAAATTTAGCCACAAATTATAAAAAAGCAATCTAAAAAGAATAGGTGACTCCGAACATAAAGTTCGCCGTGGCCTGAGGGAAAACGCCCTCCTCCTGGTAATAACTGTCGGAAGATTTGTTGAATGCCCTGTAAACCCAGGCACTGGAATAATACTTGTTGTTCAGGAAGTTGTTGACATAAGCCCTCAGGCCGAGCAGTCCGCCGCCGACCTTGAAATCGTGGCTCAGGGAGAGATTTGCCACGAAATATCCGGGTATCTTCCTCTCGTCACTTTCGGTATTGTCCCAATACTGGGAGCCGACATATTTCCCGGTCAATGTGAGAGTAGTGGTCTTGAGCGAGCCCCTGGCACATTTTGCAAACGGGGAAACTGCCACCTGGGCCATACCGATAAGTGAAGGAGACATAAGCATTGTGGTTTTCCCGAAGTTTACTTCCTTCATCCCGTAATCATTCCAGTCATCATCAATGATTTGATAATATCCGGTGAATTCTTTCAATTGATTCATGCTCAATGTCATATTGGCATCCAGGCGGAAGATTTCGGAAGGCCTGTAGGCTACTCCGAGCTCCACTCCCCTTCTCCAGCCGCGGCCGACATTGGTCTTGATGGCATCGCCGGTGTTGCTGATGCGTCCGTCCTCGAGAAGCATGTCCCAGTACTCCATCAGGTAGAGATTCGCAGATGCGGTCACCTTCCTGCCGGTGTAGGTATAGCCCAGTTCAATGTCAACCATGCTCTCCGGCTTCAGGGTCACGCCCTCGGCAGTCTTGAGGTTCTCCTGGAGATCATCCCTACCGGGCTCGCGGTGTCCCAGGGCGGCCGAAACGTAAGCCTTGTGCGCATCATTCCAGTTGAATGTCAGTCCGGCGCGCGGGTTGAAGAAGTTCCAGCTGTGCTTGTAGTCAAGAGAATATCCGTCGTCATCCGGGCCGCTCATATTCAGGAATACGCCTCTGTACTGAAGGTCAATATATGCCGTCAGCCAGTCCACAGGGCTGTATTCAGCCTTTGCGAAGACATTGGCCTCCTGCTTGAGACCATTGTTGTTGTACCAGTTCTTTACAGAGCCGTAGTCATAATAGTCTCCCAGGACGGCGCTCCAGATTGCCTTGCCGAAATGGTCTCCGTCATAGCGGGAAAGATAGATTCCTCCAACGAGATTGAGCTTGTCGGTACTGTATTTCACATCGGAGTTAAAGACGAGATAATAGTTGTCCATATACTTCCGGATAACGGCATCACTCTTCGTATATTCCACATCCTCAATCACTACAGGACTCGGCAAGCCGTAGCCGGCCAGTTTCTTGTTCTGCTTGTACTGCTCGTAGTAGCCGTCGCCCTTGGTGTAGTTCAATGTCGTACTCCAGGCCACGTTCTTCTCGAACTGGTGGGTGTAGTTCAGCTGGAAATGGTGCTGGGTATAGTTGTCGGTCTCATTGTCGTAGAAACGTGTGTTTCCCATCGCATCCGTATAATAACCCAGCCAGTTGGTCCTGCGGTCGGTCTCATATTCTGAATAGCTGATACCATCCCAGGTCAATCCCGTGTGCTGGTCTCCCATCAAGTAAGTGAATCTCAATGAGTTGGTCGCATTCATCCAGCCCAATGCGGCAAATGCCGACTGTACCTTCGCATACGCATTACGGATATAGCCGTCAGTATAGTTCCGGGAATAAGCCGCGCTTGCATAGAAGCCTGACTTTGTGAGTCCGGTACCGGCTGAAATGGTGGTAGTCAATGTGTTATATGAGCCTGCCCCGATATTGGCGTAAGCGTAGGGCTTCGTTCCGACTGAAGCGGTGTTCATATTGATACTTGCCCCGAAGGCACCTGAACCATTGGCTGAAGTACCGAGACCGCGCTGGACCTGGACCGAATTCAGGATGTTGGTCAATGCCGGGATGTTTACCCAGAATACCTCCTGGGACTCTGAGTCATTGAGGGTTATGCCGTTCAATGTGACATTGATCTGGGAACCCTTGGAGCCCCTGACACGGATTGTGGAGTAACCGAGACCAGTTCCGCCTTCAACGGAGGTTACTACCGAAGGGAGGAGATTGAGAGTCATCGGCAGGGAATTTACCGGATTGGAATTCCTGAGTTCCTCCTTGGCTACCATCGAATAGGTGACAGGTGTCTTCTTGCCGGCCCTGGAAGCCGAAACTATCACACTGTCAAGTTTTTCCACCCTTTCGTGGCTCTCTGCCACACCATCATTTGCGGTGGCTGGATTTGCGGCGAATGCCGGTGCCGCTGCGATTGCGGCTGTTGCAATTAAAAATAAACCTCGCATAAGTTACTGTTTATGCAAGGGGTGCGCACGAAGGCGCATGAGATCAGCGTTCCCTACGTCGGTATTGACCGAATCAGGTTAATGGGTATAATCTCAACCTCGGACACCCGCCCGGCCGGGCAGGCCCTCAGTACCCCAAGCTTGGTTAATAATATTTGATTCCGCCTGGGCGGAAACTACTTTTCTACAATCTTCACTTCATAAAGCCTGCACCAGTTCTTTCCGGTAAGGTAAATCCTGCCGTCATCCGGATTGCAGGCAATTCCGTTCAGCACATCGGTATCATCATACCTCAAATGCCTTGGCAGCAGGCCGGTACAGTCTATCACGCCCTCTACATTGCCGCTGGAAGGGTTAATCATCACTATCATGTCCGACATGTAGACATTGGCCCAGATGCGCCCCCCTATGTATTCCAGTTCATTGAGGAACTTCACGGGACGCCCCTCCATCTTTACATTGAGTTTCCTCTGTACCTGGAACTTGTCATCCATAAAATACAGATATGATGAGCCGTCACTGGCAATGAGGGACTTGCCGTCGGTCGTAAGTCCCCATCCCTCACGTGGATAGGAATATGAAGCCTTGTACTGGAGAGTCGCAGCATCATATACGAACGCTACATTGTTCTCCCAGGTCAGCATATAAATGTTCCCGTCTTTCTCCACCGAACCCTCCAGAAAGTACTTCTTGTCGAAATTGAGTTTTGAAAGCGCCTTGCCGGTCTTGATGTCCACCTTCCTGAATGTGGATTTGCCGTTCAGGCCGGTGCTCTCGTACATTGAGCCGCCATAGAAGAACAGGCCCTGCGTGTAGGAAGTCCTGTCGTGAGGGAAGGTATTGATTATCTGTAACTTATAATGCTTCACCCCTGCATCTGCGCAGGAGATGTTGAATATAAGCGGCAGCAAGGCCATTATTTTGGCAAAGCGTTTCAAGATCATTACAAAAATTTGTCAAACAGTTCCGCAATGCGAAACTCCAATGTTTTATTCCTGCGGGTTCCTTTTGGCCCGGTTCTCGATGGCTGCCTTCACGAAGGCCACGAAAATCGGCTGGGGAACCTCAGGTGTACTCTTGAGTTCAGGATGGAACTGCACTCCGATAAAGAACGGATGCGAAGGAATCTCCACAATCTCCACCAGACCGGTCTCAGGATTGCGTCCAGAAGCCTTCATTCCGGCTGCCTCCATTCTTTCGAGGAAGTCCCCGTTGAACTCGTATCTATGTCTGTGTCTTTCACTTATAAGCTCGCTGCCATAAATCCTGTATGCCAGCGAATCCTTGTCAAGCCGGCAGGAATATGCGCCAAGACGCATTGTTCCTCCCTTGATGGTCGTACTCTTCTGGTCCTCCATCAGGTCAATGACAGGGTAAGGCGTAGCCGGATCCAATTCCGTAGAGGCGGCACCCTTCAGGCCGAGCACATTGCGGGCGAACTCCACTACGCTCATCTGCATTCCGAGGCATATTCCGAAGAACGGGATATCGTGCTCACGGACATATCTTATTGCTGCAATCTTGCCCTCCAATCCCCTCTCGCCGAAGCCCGGAGCCACCAGGACAGCATCCATGCCGGAGAGTTTCCCGGCTACATTGGACTCGTCAATGTGCTCGCTCTGGATGGTATGCACCTTCACTTCGCATTCATTGGCGGCACCTGCATGTACGAATGACTCCAAAATCGACTTGTAGGCATCCTGGAGTTCGACATATTTTCCGACCAGGGCAATGTCAACCCGGCGCTTCGGGTTATAGAGCCTGTCGAGGAAGGCGTTCAGCTTCGTAAAGTTCGGCTCCGGAAGGTGATTCAGGCCGAAATGGCTAAGAATCATCTCGTCCAGCCCCTCGTTTTCCATATTGAGAGGCACCTGGTAAATGGACGGAGCATCAATGGACTGTATCACGTGTCCAGGCTTGACATTGCAGAACAGCGCAACCTTCCTGCGGAGCTCCGGTGTAAGTTCTTTCTCGGTACGGCATACTATCACGTCAGGATGAACACCCGCCTGCTGGAGCATCTGGACTGAATGTTGTGTAGGTTTGGTCTTGAGTTCCTTGGCAGCCCTGAGGTATGGCACGAGAGTCAGGTGAATGCTGGCCAGGTCCTCTTCGGGCATTTCCCACTGAAGCTGCCTGATTGCCTCCAGGAATGGCTGGGACTCCATGTCGCCCACAGTTCCGCCGACTTCCGTTATGATAATGTCGAACTGCCCGGTCTTGCCCAGGAGGAGCATCCTTCTCTTTATTTCATCAGTAATGTGGGGTATAATCTGTACGGTCTTTCCGAGATATGCTCCCTCGCGCTCCTTCGTGATTACTGTATGATATACCTTTCCGGTAGTCACATTGTTAGCTTTCGTCATGTGGACACCGAGGAATCTCTCGTAATGTCCCAAATCAAGGTCAGTCTCCGCTCCGTCGTCAGTCACATAGCATTCCCCGTGCTCGTAAGGGTTCAAGGTTCCGGGATCAATGTTGATGTAGGGGTCGAATTTCTGGATTGTTACTCTCAATCCCCTGGCCTGCAGAAGTTTGGCCAATGATGCGGCGATGATACCCTTCCCGAGGGAAGATGCGACACCTCCTGTGACGAAGACATACTTTGTGTTCATACCTGATTCGGTTAATGTCCTTTTGCGGACTTATGTTATTTGTTAACGTTTATCAGGGATGCAAAATTAGCCAAAAATTCCTATTCCCGAAGAATTTTCCTGCATTTTTTTGCAGAAATATTACATGCTCCCCTCAGTGTCTCCGTACTTCCTGCGGAGTCCTGCAAGCTCAACTTTCAGGCTGTCAGCGAGTTCATCATATTCCGGCTGCCCGTAGAGATTATGAAGCTCCGCAGGGTCATTCTCGAGGTCGTAAAGCTCGTAGAATTCACCGTCGCCATAGAACCTGATAAGCTTGTACCGCTCCGTCCGGATACCGAAATGCCTCATGACCATGTGTTCAGCAGGATATTCGTAGAAATGGTAGAACAATGATTTTCTCCAGTCAGCAGGGCTCTCCCCCTTCAGGAGCGGCACGAGCGACACACCGTGCATATCCTCCGGCACCCCAGCCCCGGCAAGTTCGAGGAAGGTAGGCGCAAAGTCAATGTTCTGGACCATCTCGGTAACCACGCCACGGCGGTCAAAACCTTCCGGAAGCCTCATTATCAATGGAGTATGCATTGACTCCTCATACATGAACCGCTTGTCGAACCAGCCGTGCTCGCCCATATAGAAACCTTGGTCGGAGGTATAAACCACGAGGGTATTCTTGTCCAGGCCGGCCTCCTTGAGATAGTCCAGGACCCGACCCACATTGTCGTCAAGGCTCTTCAGCACCTTGGCATAATCCCTCATATATCTCTGGAACTTGAACTCGGCCAGCTCTTCGCCTTCAAGGTTCCTGCTGTAGAAATCATCTGCCAGGCCCTTGTAGAATTCATCATAGACAGCCCTGTCCTCCGGGTCAAGACGGCCCAGATAGCTCTGGTACAGGCCGGAAAGCCTGGTCTTGTCTCCCTCCCTGAACATCTTTATGTCATAGGCGATGTCCATGTCCCTGGCAATGTTCATCTCCTGTCTCGCAGCGGCCAGGCGGCCTGCGTAGTCATCATTGAACGTTTCCGGAATCGGGAACGTAACATCTTCATATTCACCGAGATACTTCAAATCCGGCAGCCAGTCCCTGTGGGTCGCCTTGTGATGTATCATGATGCAGAACGGCTTGGATTTGTCCCTTCCGTTCTCCAGCCACCCAAGACTCTTGTCCGTAATAATATCCGTCACATAACCCTTGTTCACTTCACGGGAACCGTCCATCTTGATGAACTCCGGATTGTAATAGTCTCCCTGGCCCGGCAGAATCTCCCAGTAGTCAAAACCTGTAGGATTGGCCTCAAGATGAAGTTTGCCCACCATTGCGGTCTGATACCCCGCCTCCTGGAGGAGTTTCGGGAAAGTGGCCTGGCTGAAGTCGAATACCTCTCCTGAATTGCTGTAGAAATGGTTTGCGCAACTGTGTTTTCCCGTAATTATGCAGGCACGGGAAGGTCCGCTGAGCGAATTGGCCACGAATGCATTGGTAAATC
Source organism: Candidatus Cryptobacteroides sp. (assembly GCA_051870395.1). Classification (GTDB taxonomy): domain Bacteria; phylum Bacteroidota; class Bacteroidia; order Bacteroidales; family UBA932; genus Cryptobacteroides. Next base: position 53,284 of record JBJEBV010000064.1, read on the forward strand.
TAAGGCCGTCAGCAGCAATCCTGTCCAGATTCGGCGTATGCACATTCCTGGTGTCATAACAGCTCATCATCTGGGCAGTATGGTCATCAGTCATAATGAACACAATATTAGGCCTGGATGCTTTCCCGGTCGTACAGGAAGTGGTTGCACAGGCTGCCGATGCGGCTGCCAATGCAAGGAGTAATTCAGAACGTGTCATGATTTGTGGCTTGATTCGGCCTGATGGCCATTAATGTCTGTTATCTGGAAACTGGCAATGTCCTATTCGGCAACCTTCCCAGTATCAGGAAGTTTCTTAACAATAATCTTGTCGATTCTGGCTCCGTCCATATCCGCCACTTCGAAAGAGAACCCCTGCCATTCAGTCTTTTCTCCTGGTTTCGGGACGTGCTGGAGATTCTCGAGAAGGAGTCCTCCTACTGTTGTGAAATCATAGTCCTCCATATTCTCTCCCAGGTCGAAATGGGACAGGAAGTCATAGATGGAACACTGGCCGTCCACAAGCCATCCTTCCCCATCCTGTCTCTCAATGATATCCGGCTCCTTCATCAGCTCCTGGGGAGCCATATTGCCCACCAGTGCATCGAAGATGTCCTTCAGCGAGATAATTCCCTCCAGGCCGCCGAACTCGTCACATACAAGTGCCATATGGATTCTCTCGGACTTCATATACTCGAGTACCGTATAGATGCTCATGTTTTCGTGGACATAGTGGGCCTCTTTCATCATCTTCCTGAGGTCAAGATGCTTGTCACGGCGCATTGCTATGACGTAATCCTTGATGGAAAGGACTCCGACGACGTGGTCAATGTCCCCGTCGACTACAGGGTACTGCTCGAATATGCTATTCTCTATAGTCTTGATAATCTCATCTTCAGACATTTCAAGATCGAGCCAGACAATGTCATCCCTCAATGTCATAATGGTACTGACGCTCAGGTCGCCAAGTGTAAATACCCTCTCCACGATATCCTGCTCCACCGGCGATACCTCACCTTCATCCTTCCCCTCCTCGATGATGGACTTGATTTCATCCTCGGTGACCTTGGACTCCCTTTCCTTGATTCCCAACATCTTGGCGCACAGGGCTGTACTCTTGGCCAATGCCCAGACTATAGGGGATGCTATCCAGGAAACGAATCTCATCAGTCCGGCCAGGGCCTTGGCGACTTTTTCAGGATTGGACATTGCAACCCGCTTCGGTATGAGTTCACCCAGGAGTATGGAGAGGAACATTAAGATGAAAACAATGATGGACTTGGAAAGAACCCCTGCCGTGCTGGCCCCCATTCCCCAGGATATGAGCAGAGATGCAAAATCCCTGGCGATAGTGTCTCCTGAGAAAATACCGGTAAGGATGCCCACAAGGGTCACTCCCATCTGGACTGTTGAAAGGAATTTGTCAGGGTTTGAAGACAGTTTCAATGCAGCGCGGGCAGACTTGTCGCCTTTGGATGCTTCAGCATTGAGTTTGGACTTCCTGGAGGAAATCATTGCGATTTCAGCCATGGAGAAGATTCCGTTGATAAAAATCAGGAGTAATATTATAAAAGCTTCCATATCTGTCTATCTGAGCTCGGCTATGATGGTCTCAGCGGCCTTGATTTCGTCACCGAGATTGACCTTGACTTCAGCATCGAGAGGCAGGAAAATATCGAATCTGGAGCCGAACTTGATAATACCGCATTGCCTGCCCCTCTCCTCTTGCGAGCCCTCTTGGGAATAACATACTATCCTTCTGGCAAAAGTACCTGCAATCTGCTTGAAGAATATTTCCTCCCTGCCGGTATCTATGGCAGTGGATGAATGTTCATTCTCCTCCGCCGCCTTGGGAAGGAATGCGAGGAGATATTTTCCCGGATGGTACTTGTAGTAACTGACTTTGCCGCTCACCGGCCAGAAGTTGGCGTGCACATTGAAGAAGTCCATATAGACAGACACCTGGATGCACCGCCTCCTGAGATATTCCTTCTCATATACTTCCTTGATTATCACCACTCTCCCGTCTGCTCCCGAGGTAACTATCCTGTCACCTTCCGGCGTATGGCGAACAGGAACCCTGTGAAACCACAGGACGAAGAATGCGAACAATGCAAGAATGACTGACAAGGCCAGGGATACCGCCCTCAAATGCAAGAAATGCAGGCATAAAAAAATCAACACACCGCAAACTGCCCAGGCGATGGCAATGGTTCCGTATGAATTCTTGTCTATAGTCATATCTGATTGTTAGGCGTACATTTTGACGCTACAAAGATAGCAATTAATCGGTGAAACTACAAAATGTTCATAAGAATGAGATAGAGAGTGCCTACCGGAATTGCAAAAATGGTACTGTCAAACCTGTCAAGGAGGCCGCCGTGACCCGGAATGATGGTTCCGGAATCCTTTACGGTATAATACCTCTTCCACTGTGACTCGAACAGGTCTCCATATACTCCTGCAATGTTCATTACGACGGCGAGAATCACCGTGTGGAAATGTGATATTGCCTCAATATTGAAAACCGACTTGATAATCAGCGCAGTAATTACAGAGAGCAGCATTCCGCCCCAGAATCCGACCCAGGTTTTCTTCGGGGATATCTCCGGGAAGAGTTTTTTCGGGAAATACTTCCCCAGGGAGCATCCGAAGATGAATCCGCCAATGTCCGAACTCCATATCAGGATGAAGAAATACAGGAGGATATGTCCGTCGAATCCGTGGTTGAAGAATACTATAAGGTTCGAAAGGGAGAGCGGAATTGCGACATAGAGAATGCCGGTGTATATGTCCGAGAACTTGCCGAATTCGGTTTTATCCTTGACATACAATGAGTTGACCATCACAATAATGGTCGGAATTATGGCTAGGGCAATGTATTTCGCCGGCAATCCGAAGGCCTGGACGAGGAATAGCAGCAGGAAAAGAATCTCACCTGACAGGATGGCGAGAATCCTTGAGAACCTGTATCTAGTCCCCATGGTAATTGTATAGAACTCGTGCATCATAATGCCCATTATGAACATTATCAGTGCCGCAAACAGGAATTTGTCAAGCAGCAGCCCCGCCAGCATAATGCCGACAAAGGCAACTCCCGAAATAGTCCTTTTAAGTGTATTGCTCATTGGTTCAAGGTTTCAGGAAACCGCACAATGACTCTCCACCATGCGGTTCACACGTCCAATATACTACTCTGCTGTTTCAGCAGTCCCGGTTTCCCCAGTTTTATCAGTGGTCCCGGTCCTGTCCGGTTGGTTCTCCTCTTCAGGCTTTACCTTGGGCCCGAGAATGGCTTCAACATCCTCGGCGAATATGACTTCCTTCTCCAGAAGCAGGGCAGCCATCTTCAGGAAGCCTTCCTTATGCTCCTCCAGGATGGTCCTGGTACGATCATGTATCTTCCTGATTATTTCCTTGACCTCCTCGTCAATGAGTTCGGCCGTCTTCTCGCTGTATGGCTTTGTGAGGTCATATCCCCTGGCCCCGGTCGAATCGTAGAAAGACACTGCACCCACCTTTTCGCTCATTCCGTAGTACATTACCATGCTATAGGCCATCTGGGTCAGCCTTTCGAGGTCATTCTGTGCACCTGTGGACGGCTCCCCGTTGACAATCTCCTCAGCCACACGGCCGCCGATGAGCGAACACATCTCGTCCAGCATCTGTGCCTTGGTCCAGAGCTTCCTTTCCTCAGGGAGATACCAGGCGGCACCCAGGGCCTGGCCCCTAGGTATCAATGTTACCTTGAACAGAGGATTGGCGTGCGGCAGCAGCCAGCTGACAGTAGCGTGACCGGCCTCGTGATGCGCAATGGAACGCTTCTCGGCAGGTGTAATAATAGATGATTTTCTCTCCAGTCCGCCGATAATCCGGTCAACTGCATCGAGGAAATCCTGTTTGTCAATGCAGGTCTTGTTCTTTCTTGCGGCAGTCAGTGCAGCCTCATTGCAGACATTGGCTATGTCGGCTCCGGAGAATCCCGGCGTATGCTTTGCCATGAACTCCACGTCAAAGTCGGAACTGAGTTTAAGCCCCTTGATATGTACTTTGAATATATCGCATCTTTCCTTCAGTTCCGGCAGGTCAACATGAATCTGCCTGTCGAAACGTCCTGCACGGAGGAGAGCCTTGTCGAGAATATCAGCCCTGTTTGTAGCGGCAAGAATGATGACACCGGAATTAGTATCGAAACCATCCATTTCCGTAAGGAGCTGGTTAAGAGTATTTTCCCTCTCGTCATTGGATGAAAATCCGACATTCTTTCCCCTCGCCCTTCCGACTGCGTCAATCTCATCGATAAACACAATGCACGGTGCCTTTTCCTTGGCCTGGCGGAAAAGATCCCTCACCCTGGAGGCTCCGACACCCACGAACATCTCCACGAAGTCTGAACCGGAAATGGAGAAGAACGGCACGTTCGCCTCCCCGGCCACAGCCTTGGCCAGCAATGTCTTGCCAGTACCCGGAGGGCCTACTAGAAGGGCGCCTTTCGGAATTTTTCCTCCCAGGGATGTGTACTTCTTCGGATTCTTGAGAAAATCGACAATCTCCATCACCTCCTCCTTTGCGCCGTAGAGGCCGGCGACATCCTTGAAGGTAACTTTGACCATATTCTTGTCCGCTAGTTTCCCGGTGGATTTGCCGACATTGAAAATGCCGCCCTGGCCACCCGTGACGCCACCCGTGTTCCGGTTGAATCCCCTGAACATGAAGACCCACATCAGGACCAGGAGTACCGGGAAGAGGAACCAATTCAGAATCTGGCCCCACATATTGTCATTGTTCTCAAGTATTACCTTGAAATGCGCATTGTCAGGCAGGTCCGCATTCAACTGTCCGAATTCTTTCTCCGGGTCGAACTTGGATGATACATAGAACCAGAAATGCGGCGAGGAGTTCGGCACTTTCCCATTGAATCTGTCCGCATATTTTTCCAGGCAGTCCTGGCGGATAGTGATGTCGCCCTTGAAATCATTGCGGACGAAGACAATGTCCTTTACATCGCCAGCCTTGATCATAGTCTCGACTTCCGCCCACTCTATCTTCTGCGGCTTGGTGCCGGAGCTGCTGAACAAAAGCCACAGGATACCTGTGACAATGAGAATGTACAGCCAGGATATTCCGAGATTGACCGTTACAATCTTCGGTTTGTTTTCTTTCTTGTTTGCCATACGCAGAACTACTTTTCTGAAGCCTTTTCCGCTGCCTTCTCTTCCCTCCTGCTGATCCTGCGTGCTGAGGCCCTGACCTTTGATGCTGCCTTAGGCTTGACCCTGGAGGTCTCCTGGACCTGGACCGGCTCATCCGTATATTCCTTGCGCGGGGAATCAGCCCAGAGATCTTCCAGCCTGTAGAACTCCCTGTACTCTGTAAGGAATACGTGCACGACCACATCTCCGTAGTCCAGAATAATCCAGAAATCATTCTCGAGTCCCTGCATGCGGAGCACCTTCATTCCGCATTTTTCCTGCATTCTCACGAGAATGTTGTCAGCGATTGCAGCAACTGCGGTGGTGGAATCAGCATTGCAGACAACAAAATAATCAGAAATAGCAGTACCGATAGGACGGAGATCAAGAGACACCACATTCTTTCCCTTCTTTTCCAGCATTGCGTCCGTTATGACTTTAAGTATTTTATTTTCCATTTTGATAAGTTTTCAATAAATGATTTTTAAATTTGTGTTTAAGTAATCTTCAAATATGCAAATATAAAACAAAAATCAATCCAATGAAAGCGGAAATACCAATAACGTGGACAGAAGTTGCAGATTCCACCAATTCTTGGGCTGCAAGGGCAATGGCTGACATTGACAAAATGTCAGTATTCGCTGCAAAATACCAGACGGCAGGCCGGGGGCAGAGAGGGAACAAATGGCATAGCGCCAGCGGGGAGAACCTGACATTCTCCATAGGAATCCGCTTCGGAAATGAGGTTACAGGCCATCTCAAGGCTATTGACCAGTTCGTCATAACAGAAATTTCCGCATTGGCCGTGGCGGATTTCCTGACCTCTAAAGGGGCTACGGTCAAAATCAAATGGCCGAATGATATCTATGTCCGTGACAGGAAGATTTGCGGAATGCTTATAGAAAATTCACTCCGTGCGGATGAAGTGGCCACCTCCATTGTAGGAATCGGCATCAATCTGAAACAGCGGGAGTTCCCTCCTGAACTGGTTAACCCTACTTCACTTGCGCTGGCTACGGGGATGGAGATGGAGCCGGAAGCAGCCCTGGCCGGGTTTATGCCGTGCTTCCTCGCCAGGATGGAAATGTCCTTGACTCCTGAAGGCAGGATGAGGCTTCGCAATGACTACCTGGGCGTTCTCTACCGCAAGGACAAGGTGTCCAGGTACCGTGACAATGTCACCGGCACCGTGTTCGAAGGCATGATAAAAGGCATCTCCGACATTGGCGAGCTGCTTGTGGAGATGCCTGACAAATCTATTAAATCATTCTCCTTCAAGGAGATAGGCTATATAATCTAACCTCTCATAAGGCGGATTGTCCCGGCCGGGTCGGCAGCCTTGAAGACGGAACTTCCTGCTACCAGGATATCGGCACCGGCTTCGGCGAGCGCTGCGGCATTGGAAGGTGACACTCCCCCGTCAACCTCGATTTCGCAATCCAGGCCCCGGCGAGTAATCTCAGACTTCAGCGTCCTGACACGGTCATAAGTCGTCTCAATGAACTTCTGCCCCCCGAAGCCTGCGAACACTGACATGACCAGGATGAAATCTGCCTTTTCCAGATAAGGGAACAAATCTTCCACGGGAATGTCAGGATTTATCGCAATGCCGGCCCTGACCCCGTGTGAGCGTATCTGATCCAGGATTTCGCGGGCATCACGGCCTGCCTTCCGGGCTGCTTCAAGATGGAAACTTATCATTGACGCACCTGTCTTGGCGAAGCGTTCAATGTATTTGTAGGGTTCCACAATCATCAAGTGCACGTCAAGCGGCTTGACAGCAAGTCTTGCAATGGCCTCCACCACAGGGAATCCGTATGAGAGATTCGGTACCAGGACACCGTCCATAATGTCGAGATGGAAAATGTCCGCATTGGCATCCACCATTTCCACATCCTTTGCAAGATGCAGGAAATCAGCGGAAAGCATTGAAGGGGCTATCTTTGTCATTGGAAGTTGGCGACTACGTCCACGAGGAGTTTTACAAATTTTTCATTGGATTCCAGGTCGAGTTTCTCTCCCGGTGCGTGAACACCCCTGAGGGTTGGTCCGAATGAAATCATGTCCAAATCCGGGAACTTGGTCAGGAAAAGACCGCATTCCAGGCCGGCGTGAATGGCCTTGACCTCCGGTTCGACTCCGAAAAGCTTCCTGTATGAGGCCACTGTGACATCGAGGATGTGCGAATCTATATTCGGTTTCCATCCCGGATAAGGGTCAGAATGCGAAACTTCAGCACCGGCAAGGAGGAATGCTGCTTCCACCTTGTCAGCCATAAACTTCTTGGCCGAATCCACGGAACTTCGCTGGCTGGTAGTAACCTTGATTTCTCCAGGGACGTTCATAAAGACAGCAGCAAGGTTTGTAGATGTCTCCACGAGACCATGGATATCCTGACTCATTGCCAGGACTCCGTGATTTACAGCTGTCAATGCGAAAATGAAGCGTCTTGCAGTATCCGAATCCACGGCCTTGCCCGGGTTTCCTGCCACAGTACATTCGAACGAAACATCAGGATCCGTCTTGTGGAATTCTGCCTTGACATCGCCGGCAAATTTGGAGAAGGCCGCCTCAATGGACTTGGCCGCAGCATTGTCAGCCAGAATCACGGCCTCGGCCTCGCGGGCGATGGCATTACGTTTGTTTCCGCCTTTGAAGGATACCAGTTTGTATCCGGCGGCGTACTGCGAATAGAGGAAACGGGCCAGAATCTGGACCGTATTGGCCCTTTCCTTGTTGATATCGTCTCCACTGTGACCTCCAATGGCATTGAACACCCTGAGTTTCAATGCGGCAAGTGACGGGTCGACACTCTCTTCAGCATATCTGAATACGGCTGTGGTATCCACTCCTCCAGCGCATCCTACGAAAAGCTGGCCCTCATCCTCGGAGTCCAGGTTGATAAGTGTCTTGGCAGTGAAAAGCCCTGGTTCAATGGCATTTGCGCCGTCCATCCCGGTTTCCTCGGAAATGGTGAAAAGGCATTCCAGCCTGCCGGTAGGGATGTCGCTGTCAAGCAATGCCAGGGATGCAGCGATACCGATACCGTCATCTGCACCGAGAGTAGTATCCTTGGCAATCATCCAGCCATCTTCAATCACGTAATTTATAGGATCCTTGGCAAAATCGTGGTCGCAACCGGAATTCTTTTCGCAAACCATATCCTGATGGCTCTGGAGCACGATTGCAGGCACATTCTCCTTGCCCGGAGCAGCCTCCCTGGTTATCACGACATTGCCGGTCGCATCTGTCTTGCAGCCAAGACCGCGTTCGGCGGCGAATTTTTGAAGAAAGGAAGTCATCTTCTCCTCGTGACCTGATTCACGGGGAATTTTGGTTATTTCCTTGAAAATCTCGAGTACTGATTTTGAATCCATGGTGAATTGTTATTTTGTACAAAACTACAGTATTTTTCGAAGGAATACAAAAAAAAGCCGGCTTATCTGCCGGCAGCCTGAAGCAGGGACTGTATGTCAGAAACGTATTGCCTGAATGCCTTGTCAGTGGTCATCAAATCGGAGACAGTCATGCAGGCATGAAGGACGGTGGCGTGGTCCTTGCCTCCCATCTCGGCACCGATGGTGGAAAGCGAACAGCCAATGAGGTTGCGGCTCACATACATCGCAATCTGCCTTGCCTGGACAATCTGGCGCTTCCTCGACTTGGAAATGAGAACTTCCCTGGAGATGTTGAAGTAATCGCAGACAGTCTTCTGGACCTTGTCGAGTGTAAGGTCGTTCTTCTCCTCCCCTACAATCTTTCCGGTAATCTTCTCGGCCAGATCCACCGTGATTTCCTTGTGAATAAGGGTGGCGTGCGCAATAAGAGATATCAATGCACCCTCAAGCTCCCTGAAATTGGATTTTATACGGGAGGCAAGATATTCGAGCACGTCCTTCTTCACTGTGACACCTTCCCTGAAACTGCGCGCCTTGAGCATTTCCAGGCGGGTGGAGTATGAAGGTTTCTGGAGTTCCACCGACAATCCCCATTTGAGCCTGGAAAGAAGCCTTTCCTCGAAGTTCCTGAGATCAGCCGGAGAACGGTCCGATGTGAATATCAACTGCTTGCCGTTTTCGTGAAGATGATTGAACACATTGAAGAATGCGCCCTGCGAACCCGGGCCGATGAGGTCCTGTATATCATCCACGATGAGAACGTCTATTTTCATGTAGAATGCGAGGAAGTCGGTGAGTTTGTTCCTCACATTGACCGCATCCATATACTGGGTCTTGAACTCGTTGCCGGTCACATAAAGGACCACGAGGTCAGGAAATTTCTCTTTGATGGCAATTCCTATGGCCTGGGCGAGATGGGTCTTGCCGAGACCCGGGCCACCGAAGAGGAAGAGAGGGTTGAAAGGTGTGTCTCCGGGAGCCGAGGAGATGCTCTCTCCTGCGGTTATGCCCATACGGTTGCATTCTCCTTTGACGAGATTGTTGAAACAGTAAACCGGATTGAGACGCGGATTAACCTGAATCCTCCTGAGACCAGGGAACACAAACGGACCAGGTGCAGCACCTGCCGGATATGTGTTTACAGATATGGCCTTGTTCTCCGGTACTGATGACTCCTGGGCCGGGAACGTCATAGGCGGCTGGACCTTGACAGGGCTGGTCCTGTAAATCAGCTTCGCATCTGGTCCAATTACCCTCTGCAATGATTTCTTGAGTACATTGAGATAAACTTCCTCGATATATTTCCTGTAGAAATCGGAAGGAACCTCAATCGTCAATGTGGAATCCTTGAACGAAAGCGGCTTCAACGGCTTGAACCAGCGCTCAAACATCTTGGCACCGATTATGTTCTCGATTATCTTGCTGCACTCCGACCAAACCTCTATGTGACTTCCCTTCTGCATATACACCTCAAGCCTTTTCTTGAAACCTGTTTCGAATTTATTTAACAAAGTGAAAAAAAGCACCGGAATGTCAGGCGAGCCTTTTCTTCCGACGCTTTGCAAATATGGGGGAAAAATATTTTATAAAAAAATCAATTTGATATTGTATTATTAAAAAAATTTTACGTGTAGCCGTTTTTGATTTTTCAAAACAGATAATTTATAAATCATTGAAATTCAATCATTTATAAATCAAGATATGCATTTGAACATTGCTCAAGGCATTTTCCAATTTTTAATTTTTCAAAAATTATAAATTAATAGTTTTCATTGTTTTACACCCTATAATCTAGGTTACAAACACTTATCAACAGCTAAAACAGTGAAACTTTGAATTTCAGATATTTTTTCGGATCCGCTTCGATTCTTTTCACAAGGCTGTCAACATCAGAGAGCAGGGAATTGAGAGAATCGTAGGCCTCGGCATCATTGATAAGTTTTCCGATGGTACCGTCGGTATCATTGAGCCGGATGGAAAGCTCCTTCAATGACGCTACAAGTCCCTTCAGATCAGCTTCAGTGAGATTGTCCGTAATGGTCCCGACATTGGTAACGGCCTTGTCAGCGCCATCGCATATTGACACAAGGCGGGTCGAAACATCCCTGAGGTTGTATATCAGGCTGTCAATGGAGGTGGTGTTTCCGGCCAGCGAAGCCGAAAATTTGTCCACATTGGACAGGGTTCCCTCCAGATGGCTGATGGAGGACTGTATTTTGCTCTCATCCACCGCAGCCAGGACACGGTTCAAACCCGCAGCGGTGTTGCTGAGGCTGTCAATGATACCGGTAAGCTTGACGAGGAGCGGTCCTGCTGCGTCTCCAAGCGAGCTGAGAAGGTCCGGGGCGTAGTCTCCTATGAGCTCAGACTTGTTCCCGACAGTCGTTCCTGAAGTTCCGAGGTCGATACGAATCCCCTTGCCACCCATGATATCCACGCTGTGAATAGTCATCCTGGAGTCTGCAGGTATCCTTATTTTCTTCAGGACCGAGCAGGTAACATCGAACATCTCAGTTTCCGGGTTATAGACGACCTTGGTCACGGAACCGGCCTTGTAACCTTTGACGATTACCGGGTTAGAAGTTTCCAGCCCCTCGGTTGACGGGTAATGCGAAATGAGGGTAATTTCCTTGTTAAACACGTCTGCTCCCCGCAAATAATTGATAATGAGGAACGTGGATAAAAGTACCAATGCGGCGAAAATACCGATTTTTGTCTCTCTTTTCATATTGATGATTTTTTCTTCCGGAACGTTTCTGCCAACGGCGTTTACTTGACTGGGCTGACGGTATTGCCCTCAATCCCCACGATGAAGCAGCCGTCAAACTTGCCCTTCACCTCGCGAAAACTCTTCCGCACTTCTTCCAGGTCGTCCGAAACACATATTATATATTTATATATTTTACCTGTCCAGATGACGGTAGGCTTATATCCGCGCAATGACGGATCATTATCCTTCAGATGCTTTCCGCCCGCCAGAATCTGGACGCCGTACTTCTTGCTGCCTGAAGATGCATCCGCGAGAGGCTTTTCCCTTTGGGTACCCGGTTTCTGCTCCCTGGCATCAGCAACAGCCTTTTCCGGCCGTGAATCAGGCTGGATAGCGGTCTGGTCGTAAGCCTTGATATATTCCTGCAATGCCTTCAGTACCCCTTTTGCAATGGCCTCACAGCCTTCAGCAGACTTCAATGTCGCAAGATCTCCTGCATTGGACATGAATCCGGCTTCAAGCAATGCGGAAGGCATTGAAGTCTTCCAGAGTAGATAGAAAGCACCCTGGCGGATACCCTTGCTGGAACGCATAGGTCCTTTCGAGAGGGCTTTCTCCACTTTCTCCGCAAAGCTGAAACTCTGCTCGAAATGCACGTTCTGCATCAGCTTGAAGAATATGAATGACTCCGGGTCCGAAGGATTGAAGTTCTGGTACGTGGTGGTGTAGTCATCCTCGAGCATCATTACGGAGTTCTCCCGCTTGCATACTTCCATATTGTACGCATATAGATCCTTGTTCTTGTCGGAGGATTCCCCAAGCACGAAGACGGCAAAACCGTTTGTGTACTTGGATGCATTGGAGTCAGCGTGAATCGAGAAAAACAGGTCAGCATTGTTCTTGTTGGCAATCTCGGCTCTTTTCTCAAGTGTCACGAACACATCGGTCGTCCTCGTCATAACTACATTGATACCAGGACAATTGGCCTTTATCAGCTTCTGGAGCCTGAGTGCTATGTCGAGATTCACCTTGCTCTCGTAAGTTTTCCCGTCCGGGCTGATGCACCCAGGGTCTTTGCCCCCGTGTCCGGCATCGATGCAGATTGTCCTGAAACGCATACCATCATTGGCACTCAACGCATTAGGCTGCGAAATCATAAAAAATGCCAATACAAGAATGACGGCAGATGCAATATGTTTTTGCGTATTTTTCAAAATGGCGTTATATTTGTGACTTGCAAATTTATAAAAAAATAGAATATTTCGGCATAGTTTGATTGAATTGAGTAGTTTTGGACATATAAGCAGACATTCCGCGGGCAGGCTTTTGCTTGCCGCTGTGTTGTTTGTAATATGCATAACCGTCTCCCTCCCGGTCATTTCCCAGGACAAGAACCGGCAGAGACGGCCGCCCAAGACATCATTCAGCCAGGCAGTGGCATTCAACAAGGACAGTGTCCCGCCGCTGACCGATTCGATGAAGGCCGTCCTGGATTCGATTCACATTGCCGATTCCCTGTTCAAAATAGACTCTGCGGCTCTCCAGAAGAAGAGTTCCCTCGATATGCCTGCATTCTCGACCGGAAAGGATTCCACCATTGAGGTGTTCAGCAACGGGCAGAGGAAGGTATTCCTGTACGGTGACGTGACAGTCAAGTACAAGGACATGGAACTCTCCGCAGACTATATGGAGTATGACATGAATACCGGTACCGTGTACGCCAGGGGTACTCTGGATACGCTTACAGGCGAGGTGAAGGGCCAGCCTGTGATGAAGCAGGGAGGCTCTACCTATTCCATGGAGGAGCTCCGGTACAATTTCAACTCCAACAAGGCCCGCATCACCAACATGATTACCCAGCAGGAGGAGGGTCTCCTGCACGGCAAGAACATAAAGATGATGCCGGACAAGTCCATAAACATCACCAAGGGCCAATATACTGTCTGCGACCTGGAGCATCCGCATTATTATCTGCATCTCACTGCAGCCAAGGTCATTACGAAGCCGTCACAGAAGACTGTGTTCGGACCGGCCTACCCTGTCATCGAGGATGTCCCTATGCCTCTGGCCCTGCCTTTCGGATTTGTGCCGAAGAGGCCGAACAGGGCCACCGGCCTGCTTATGCCTACTTTCGGGGAGGAAAACTCCAGGGGCTTCTATCTCAGGGACTTGGGAATGTATTTCGTATTCGGGAATTACCTGGATTTGTCCATTACCGGTGACATTTATACCCTCGGTTCATGGGCCGTGAACGTGAATTCCAGATATAAGGTGAACTACAAGGCGAACGGAAATTTCTCCTTCAACATGTCCAATGACCAGACCGGGGAACGAGGCAGCACTGACTTCTTCCAGACCAGGAACTTCGGTCTCAGATGGTCCCATACGCAGGATTCCAAGGCGCATCCGGGAACGACTTTCAGCGCTTCTGTAAGTTTCTCCAGCCCGTCCAACAGCAAGTACAACTCCACGTCCATCAACGACGCCCTCCAGAACCAGACATCTTCATCCATTTCATACAGCAAGAACTGGAACGGAAAGTTCAACCTTTCCATCAACGCCCTGCACAACCAGAACTCCAGGGACAGTTCGTACTCATTCACATTGCCTAACCTGACATTCTCTGTCACGAGGTTTTATCCTTTCAAGCGGAAGAACAGGGTCGGCAAGGAGAAGTTCTACGAAAAATTCTCATTGGGATACAGCACGACCCTCCAGAACAAGATTGCATTCAAGACTTCCGAACTGAAGCAGCCTGGCTTCCTGGACAAGTTCCAGAACGGAATGACGCACAGTTTCCAGATTGGACTGCCGAATTTCACCATTGCGAAGTACCTGAATTTCACGCCTAGCGTGAGCTACGGCCAGAACTGGTTCTTCCGCAAGACTGAGTATGAATTCAACCCGGAGACCAACAATGTGGAGGCTCATGCAGGCGGGCAGTTCAGCCACTTTGGCATTTCCCAGACATATTCCGGAAGCCTCTCCATGAGTACCAGGCTCTACGGTATGTTCAATTTCGGAAAGGCCCACAAGATACAGGCTATCAGGCACGTAGTCTCCCCATCCCTGTCGTTCTCATTCAGCCCGGAGAAGGGTACCCGCATGAACGGTTGGAGGACATTGAACTACACCGATACTCTCGGCGTGGCCAAGACATACGACTACAACATTTACAGCGGGCAGATTTATTCGCCTCCGGGAAAGGGCAAGTCTGCTACCTTGAGCGTTTCCATCGGAAACAACCTGGAAGCCAAGGTCAGGGATTTGCGCGATACTACCGGCAAGGGCGTCAAGAAGGTTAAACTCATTGACCAGCTGAACCTCAGTACGGGTTACAATTTCCTGGCAGACTCAATGAGAATGAACAACATAGGCATTACCTTGTCCACTTCCGTATTCGGCAAGCTGGGCATAAGCGCCAATGCTAATTTTGACCCTTATGCAATAGATGAGAAGGGTCGCCGCTATAACAAGTTCAATGTCCAGGCAGAAGGCTGGAACAAGCCTCTCAGGCTGACAGCTGCCAGCGCCTCCCTCTCCTACTCCCTTTCCGGAAAAGGTGCCGTAAACGGCAATGACGGCTCCAAGACTGCGGGAGGAGGCGGTGAGGGCAATCAGAACTCGGCCGATTACTACAGGCGAATATATTATCATCCACTGACCGGAGAGTATATTCCGGGAGGATGGCTGTACTATACCAATCCGAATGTGCCTTGGTCATTGAACATCAATTATTCATTCTCCTACAACCGGTCGTACCAATATACTAATAATCAACTGATTAAGAATAACCGCTTCACCCAGACCCTTGGCTTGAGCGGAAATGTCAAGCTCACCCCGAAGATGAGCATCAATATGACGACTGGCTTCGACCTCATGGCCATGAAGATGACTACTACGCAGCTGAGTGCTACATACGACTTGCATTGCTTCAATATTTCTGTTTCCTGGGTCCCTACCGGTACTTGGCAGTCCTGGAGTTTCAGAATTGCTGCCAATGCGGCTGCACTTTCCGACCTTCTCAAGTTCAAGAAGAGTACAAGTTACTGGGATAGGTAAGAAAATTTTGTTTATTGAAATAATTTATCTAAATTTGTAAAACCTACGGGACTTTCTATGTCCAGTTTTTGTTTCATCCATCGGTATTACAAAGCGGTATTTTCGCCGCGCTTAATAACATTCTTATATGCCACATACTCTTGTAGAGTTGAACCAAATGAACGAAGAGCAGTTGCGCTCTCTCGGTAATGAATTGAAAATCAAGAAGTACAAAGATCTAAGCCTAATGGATCTCGCATTTGCGATTTTGGACGAGGAGGCCAAGATTGCCTCCAAAATGCCGGATCCGGAGCCTCAGAAGAAGAGAAGGGGAAGACCTCGAAAGGAGGAATCGGCGAAGGAGGAAAAGCCTGGAACTCCGGCAGAAGCCAATGCGGAAAAACCTGTAAAGAAGGGCAGGAAGAGCAAGAGTGAGGCAAAAGTCGCTCCTGTGACAAACGATACAGGACAGGTCAAGGAGGCAAAGGCAGAAGGCGTTGTATCAGAATCCGGAGATGCTCCGCAGCAGAAACCAAAGCGGGGACGCAAGCCAAAGGCCCAGGCTGCCGAACAGGCCGCCAAACCAGATGTAGCCAAAGTTGACGCTGCACCGAAGGATGCCGAAGTTGAAAAAGAGACAAATAATGACAAGCTTGAGGGAGCAGCACAGCCCCAGAAACGCGAGGATCTTGTTTATACTGACAGGCACAAGATAGTACTTCCTCCCCTGCCTCCGAGGGTCAAGAAGCAGAAAGGCCAGAATGGGCAGCAGAATGGCCAGAATGCTGTTCCGCAGGACCAGAACGGCCAGAATGGACAAAACAATCAAAACGGGCAGAACACCCAGAACGGCAAGACGAACAACGGACAGCAGAACCGTCCGCAGCCAAAGCCAAGGATAGAATTCGAAGGCACGGTACAGGCCACTGGAGTTCTTGAGATTATGCCGGACGGCTACGGTTTCCTCCGCTCTTCCGATTACAATTACCTGAACTCCCCTGACGACATCTATGTTTCACAAGGCCAGATAAAGAACAATGCCCTGAAGAACGGCGATACTGTTACCGGTGAAATCAGGCCGCCTAAAGAGGGTGACAAATACTTCCCGCTAGTCAAGATTACATATATCAACGGCCGTTCGCCTGAATATATCAGGGACAGGGTTCCGTTCGATTTCCTGACTCCCCTTTTCCCTGACGAGAAGTTCAATCTCCTCGGGCACGGTCACGAGCGTGATCTTTCCTGTCGCATTGTGGATATGTTCACCCCTATCGGAAAGGGACAGAGAGGTCTTATCGTGGCTCAGCCGAAGACCGGTAAGACAATGCTGCTCAAGTCAATAGCCAATGCCATTGCGGACAATCACCCTGAGGTTTACGAGATTGTGCTCCTGATTGACGAGCGCCCTGAGGAGGTTACCGACATGATCCGCAGCGTCAAGGCGGAGGTGGTGGCATCCACATTCGACGAGCCGGCAGAGAGGCACGTGAAAGTTGCAAATATGGTACTTGAGAAGGCCAGGAGGCTGGTTGAGTGCGGACACGACGTTGTCATTCTCCTGGACTCCATAACAAGGCTTGCAAGGGCCTACAACACTGTCCAGCCTGCATCCGGAAAGGTGCTCACCGGTGGTGTTGACGCCAATGCCCTCCAGAAGCCGAAGAGATTCTTCGGTGCTGCCAGGAACATTGAAGGCGGCGGTTCGCTTACGATTCTTGCAACTGCCCTGACCGAGACCGGCTCCAAGATGGATGATGTGATTTTCGAGGAGTTCAAGGGAACCGGCAATATGGAACTTCAGCTTGACAGGACATTGTCCAACAGGCGTATCTTCCCTGCTGTCAATGTCATCCTTTCCAGCACGAGACGTGACGACCTCCTCTATTCCCCTGATCAGGCGCAGCGTATCTGGATTCTGAGGAAGCTGCTGGCCGAGATGAACCCTACAGAGGCAATGAATTTCATGATTCAGCTTATGGACCAGTTCAAGACCAATGCAGACCTGCTTGACAATATGAACAAGGTTTCTCCTAAAGATGCCAAAAGTTACGATTACTAGTATTCTGCGGGCTGTTGCGACAGCCGTGACAGTTTTAGTTGCGATTTCCTGCAAGGTCAATAATCTGCCTCACCAACTCGATGAGGCAGAATCTTTTATGCAGCACTCTCCGAAGCAGGCCAAGGAAATCCTTGCGCAGGCCGGAAAGTACCGCAACGGCAACAGGCGTGAACGGGCATCCTGGTGTCTTCTCAATGTATGGGCCAAGTATAATTGTTATGACCGGGAAATTTCTCCGGAGCAGCTCGACACGGCTTGTTCATTTTTCATCAGGCGCGGCTCCCATCTGCGCAAGGCACAGGCTTATTATCTCCGGGGAGCTGTACGCCAGGAACTTAAACTTGGCAGCGAGCCTGAGTGGCTGGATGATTTTGACAGGGGTTGCCACGAGGTGGAGAAAACGGAGGATATGTATCTCGCATCAATGCTTTTCAACCGCTACGGTACCGAGATGAATCGCAGAAGATGGTTTGACGAGGCGATTCCTGCATTGGAGAAGTCCGCCTTTTATGCCGGGAAGGCCGGTCTGCATTCTTTCCAGGTCACGTCATTGATTAATCTATCTCATGCCCATTTGTTCAAGGGCGATGAGGAAAAGAATTGGGACAAGTCGATTGAAGTGGCCAAGAAGGCTCTGGAGGTGGCTGAGGAAAGCGGGTCGAATGACGGCATTTCCAGGGTACTTTCTTGTTTGTCAGCTTGTTACAGCAGGTCTGGAGATTTCGATGCGGCATTGGAATATTCCAAGAGGGCTGTCAAGATGCAGGAGAAGCTTGTCGCTGAGGGTGTACGGAAGGAAATGCCTCGTTACACTACCCTGGCTGATGCCTTCAGGAAGGTTGGCCAGGCAGATTCAGCATTATTCTATGCGTCTAAATGCTATGATTCTCCGGATGCCACATCGAGGCTTACGGCCTTTCAGGTGAGCTATATCATTTACAGGGACCTCCTGCAGGACAATGAGAATACCCTGAAATATATGTCTCTGTATCAGGAACTTCGGTATAAACAGATTGAGTTGCAGAAAAACGGGCAGGTTGTTGACAATGCATTGAAACTTGAACAGGAGGAGAGCCGCTCGAAGGTGAGTCGTCTTGCTTTTGTGATTGCCGGCATTGTGCTTCTCTGCATCGGGCTTGTATTTGTTATCCGGCATTATTTCAATCTCTCGTCGCACAAGACTGTTGAATTGGCAGAGGCTGCGAAGAAGGTTGAAAAAGTAAGTACGGAGCTCATCGACACGGACAGCCTGATTGCGTCCTTGAGGAAAGCTCCGCACTACCTTGACGATAATGATTGGAACAGGGTCATTTCATTGGTTGACAAGGCTTTCGACGGCTGGTGCACATCTCTTGCCTCTTCCGGCCTGACCCCGGGAAATATCCGGATAGCCTGTCTTGTGCGTCTCGGTTTCACCACTTCCGAGTCTGCTGTCATTCTGGGTATCTCCCCTGCCTCGGTGACGAAGGCGAAGCAGCGTTTGAAGAGCAGGCTATCCTGATGAATTAATTACCAGACTTTTACTCTGTTTTCAGGTGCTACATAGAGGGCATCGCCAGGCTTGATGTCGAATGCCTCATACCAGTAGTCGCACTGTGCAAGGGCTCCATTGATACGGAGTCTGTCGATTGAGTGTACGTCCATCATTGTGAGGTATCTGAGTATTTCGTCGCTGGCTGAGCCTGCCCAGACATTGGCGTAGGAGAGGAAGAAGCGCTGCTCAGGCGTGAAGCCGTTGTCATCTGCCAGTTTGCCGTGCTTGTCCTGCCACATCTGGAATGCTTTGAAGGCTATGTTCAGTCCGCCGTGGTCTGCGAGGTTTTCGCCGAGGCAGAGGGCTCCGTTGGCCTTGAGCTGGTCAGGAATTACCCACAGTGTATTGAAGTACTCAATCATCTGCTGGCATGGTTTGCTGAAGCCTTCTGTATCAGCCTCGGTCCACCAGTCCGAGAGGTTTCCTTCCTTGTTGTATTTGCGGCCCTGGTCATCGAATCCGTGGGTCATCTCGTGTCCTATCACGACTCCGATTGCACCGTAGTTTGCAGCGGCATCTGCAGTTAGGCTGTAGAGAGGCGGCTGGAGGAAGCCTGCCGGGAAGCAGATTTCATTGGTGGTCGGATTGTAGTAAGCATTGACCATCTGGGCTGGCATCTGCCACTCGTCGCTGTCAACAGGCTTGTTGTATTTTTTGTTGTAGTTAAGTTCCCAGTAGAATTCGCTGGCTGCCCTAAGATTCTCATATAGAGAGAGTTCCTGGTCAATGTTGAGTCCGCTGAGGTCGTCCCATTTGTCAGGATATCCGACTTTGACTTTGTAAGCAGCGAGTTTGTCGAGTGCGATTGCCTTGGTGGAGTCGCACATCCATTCCTGGTTCTTGATTATTTCTGCAAGGGATGCCTGGAGGTTGGATATCATTTCGAGCATCTCGGCCTTGGCCTCCTTGGAGAAGTATCTCTTGACGTACATTTGTCCTACTGCGTCGCTCATGTAGTTGTCCACGAGTGATTCAGCCATTTTCCACCTTGGGGTTTTCTGCTGGACGCCGTAGAGTTTTTTGTTGAAGTCGAAGTTTTCGTCAGTGAAGTCGTCTGACAATATGGATGCCGAGCTGGATATGAGTCTCCAGCGGTAGATGTCCTTGAGGTCATCCAGTGATGCTGTCATAAGGATTTCACAGGCTTTGGCAACCGGTTCAGGCTGGCCGAGATCCACTTCTTCGGTGCGGTCGTAGCGGTAGTTGTCGAGGTATGTTTTCCAATCGAATCCTCCGCATGTGTCGATGAGCTGGGCGACAGTCATCTTGTGATAGTTTGCATCAGAGTCGCGCTGTTTCTCCATTGAGTAATAAGGTTCCGCAATGGCTGTTTCAATGGCCCAGATTCTTTCCATCTTGTCCCTGGATTCTTCAGGGCTGTATCCTGTGAGGACAAAGAGGCGTGCCATGTGCTCCTTCATTGCCTCACGGATCATTACGTTCTGTGGCTCCTCGCTGAGGTAATAGTCTCTGTTCCCGAGGGAGAGTCCGCTCTGGCTGACGCATACGATGTTGTTCTTGGAGTCTTTTTCATCTGCGGATACATAGAGGCTGAAGAGCAGGTTGTCATGCTCTTTGGCGCAATGTTCGAGGAGTTCTTCGCGGGTTTGTATCGCATCGATTTCGGCAATGTGGGCACGAAGTGGGGCTGCGCCTTCGTTATTGAGGCGTACTGAGTCCATCATCATATTGTAGAGATCGCCGATTTTCTGCTCAATGCTGCCTTTCTCGTGCTCGCTTGCGGCAATGTCCTGTATGAGGGCGGCGAGTGCCTTGATGTTGTCATCGGTGACTTTTCCGACGGTTCCCCACATTGGATATTCCTTCGGCTGAGGGTTGTAATCGGCCCAATGCCCTGTGGCATATCGGGCAAAATCATCGCCTGCACGGACCGTAGTGTCCATATAGGCGTAGTTAATCCCGGCATTTTTTACCGGTGTTCTTGCGCACCCGGCGGCTACCAGCAGCGTGGTGCAGATTGTCAAGAGTTTTGTTTTCATTTATTTTGAATTGTTTGTTTTGCTCTGGTTTACATTATTATGTTTCACAGCTGCAGGGTAATTTTGTAGCATCAACCTTCTTCGGTGATATTGAACCGTATCGTTTGACGCTGCAAAGGTACAACAATATTATATATGTTGTTCTTTTTCAATGTGGACATTGATATTTCATAACTAATTGTAGTTCAATCCTTTAGATATGGACAAGGTGGACATTGCAAAAAATTATGGTGCAAATGCGGGCGACAAACTTCCCATAACGCACTTAGAGCAGGATTTCACCCCGCGGGCAACGAATCGTCCCAAGAGCAAGAGCAGGCGAAGGAGCAGGCGAAGCCTGCGATGGCGGCACGAGCCGCCGCGCGGAGAACAACGAAGCGAGGCCCGCAGCGATGGTGTGCACGTAGCGCCCTCCCCCGTAATGGGGGCAGGGGGGAAATTTTAAAAGGCGGGACCGTAAGCCGGTTTCTGTTTTTAAATCTGCCATTTATCTACGCAACCTACCCCCTGACATCGGGCGGGCAGCCCTCATCTGTCAGTATATTTGGTTTTGCAGGCCCTGGTGCCGTACCCGCAATACATCGCTGCACTGCGCCGTGGGCTCTTGCCCCACATTTTCACCATCGCTTCCGGGATAGCCCGGAGGCAGACATTCTCTGTTACGGCTGGCATAAGATTGCTCCCATCTGCGATTTCCGCAGCAGGGTGCCCTTCCCTGTCCGGACTTTCCTCACCTGCCAAGTGACAGGCGCGGCAGATCGTCCCGCCTTGAAGAATATTTGCAAAATTATAGAAACTTGGGGACGTGGACAATAATTTGGTGAGAAACTTTCTTTCTATTTCTCGTAAACGGCCTTGTTGTTCTCTGACTCCCAGATTTCCACCTTGTAGCAATTCGGTGTCACGTCACACATCCACTTGGCGAGATTCTCCGCCGTCGGGCTGAAAGGAAGAACGGCATTGAGATTCTTATGGTCAATGCGCGACATGATATTTTTCTTTATATAGGTAAAATCGGTAACCATGCCATCCTCATTGAGAGTCTCCGACTTGCAATGAACAATGACAATCCAGTTGTGGCCGTGAAGTTCCTCGCACTTGCTGCCACAATCAGTTGTGACGTAATGTGCAGCGGAGACCTCGAAACGCTTGCTGACGTAATACATTGTACTCTGATTATTTGGGCATGCCTGCCAAAGGCTACTTCACAACAGGTTCACGGGACATTGCCGCCTCCAGGACACGGGCCAGCTGGTCAGGACATGAAGTGCCGCGTCCTGCGCAGTCGATGCCCTTGAGACGCCTGATGGCCTCGTCCACCTTCATACCCTTGATCAGGGCCCCGATACCCTTCGCATTGCCGTTGCAGCCGCGGGTATAGACCACGCTGTCGACCACATCCCCCTTGAGATGTATGTCAATCCTCACCGAGCAAACCACTGCGCTCGGAGCGGCAGTAATGTAGCGGATTCCGTCAATGACCTCATCCCTCACAATGTTGAAATCATCACCGACCATTTTCTTCTCTGTTTTTACATTGTCGTCACCAGGCGGGCATACCGACGGGGTATTTACCAAAACCGTAATAGCCGCAAGGAACGACATTAACATTGTAACCATAACGATAATTCATTATTCAAATACACTGCGAATTTAGGAAAAATCGTCGTTTTTATCAACATTGCTGCCAGAAAAGGCCGGAACATGTTATCTGTCGGACACAAACGGATGCCCACCACAACAAATATCGGGGAATAATGATAATTTTCTTTTCGATATGAAAACAAAATTATATATTTGCATAATAAAACGAAACAAATTGATGTTTTGTTTATTATCCTAAACCGTAACAATATTTGTCAGACTGAAATCTGATTTTTATGGAAATCTAAAACTGATATGGCTCAACATAAAGAAAATGAATTCGACGTTATTGTCATCGGCGGTGGTATTACCGGCGCCGGCACTGCCAGGGACTGCTCATTGAGAGGGTTGAGAACCCTCCTCATTGAGAGAAACGACATAGCCGACGGGGCGACCGGCAGGAACCACGGACTCCTTCACAGCGGAGCCAGGTATGCCGTCACCGACCAGGAATCCGCAACCGAGTGCATTCAGGAAAACATGATCCTGAAAAGAGTTGCAAATCACTGCGTTGACGACACGTCCGGCTTTTTCATAACATTGCCGGAGGACGACCTCGGATATCAGGCGAAATTCGTGGAATCCTGCACCAAAGCCGGGATCAAGGCCGAGGTAATAGACCCCAAGGAAGCCATTAGACTTGAGCCTTCCGTCAATCCGGACATCATTGGCGCAGTCAGGGTACCTGACGGGTCAGTCGATCCTTTCCGGCTCTGCTCTTCCAACGTTGTCGATGCGAAACTTCACGGTGCGAAAGTTCTCTTGTATACTGAACTTACGGGTTTCATTTTCGAAGGCACAAACATTGTCGGAGTGAAAGTTCACGACAAGAAAACCGGAGAAGACGCAGAATACAGGGCCCCGATTACTGTCAATGCCGGAGGTATCTGGGGACATCATATAGCAGAACTTGCCGGAGCGCAAATCGGAATGTTCCCTGCGAAAGGTGCCCTCCTGATATTTGCCCACAGGGTAAACGGAATCGTTCTCAACAGGTGCCGCAAACCTGCAAATGCGGACATTCTGGTGCCGGGCGATACAGTCTGCGTGATTGGAACCACCTCTACCAGGGTCCCTTACGAGGAATGTGACAATATGAGAGTTACTCCGGATGAAGTCCAGCTGCTCATATCCGAGGGCGAAAAACTTGCACCATGCCTCGGGGAAACCAGAATCCTCAGGGCCTATGCGGGTGTGAGACCTCTCGTTTCCGCCGACAACGATCCGAGCGGAAGAAGCATCAGCCGCGGAATCGTACTATTCGACCACGAGAAACGTGACGGAATCGGCGGATTCATAACCATTACTGGAGGTAAGCTGATGACTTACAGGCTTATGGCGGAAATGGCCACTGACCTGGTATGCGAAAAGCTGCATTCATCTGCAAAATGCGAAACCCGCACTACCCCTCTTCCCGGCTCCGGACAGGGTGATGTAAAAGAGGTTTCAAAGAGAATATGGGCCAATCCGACCACAGCACAAAAAGCTACTGCCGGGAGAATCGGAAGCCTTGCCTCAAGGATTGACATGCAGACAATCGAGGAGCAGAGCCTCGTGTGCGAATGCGAGGAAGTACCTGAAAGTGAGGTGGATAACGCCATCAAGAACCTTGACGTTCACAATCTTGTCGATTTGAGGAGAAGAACCAGAGTGGGAATGGGAACCTGCCAGGGTGAACTTTGCGCCTGCAGGGCTGCCGGACTTCTGGGGAAGGCACACGGATGTACTGACAGGGCCAGGAAGGACCTGAAAAACTTCCTGAATGAAAGATGGAAAGGCATATTCCCTATCGCCTGGGGAGAGTCTCTCAGGGAGGCTGAGTTTACCGAATGGGTTTATTCTGAATGCCTTGGGCTAAGCGGAGAGGAATAGGTTGGATTTCCAAACAAGATAATTATGAGATTCGATACAATAATAATCGGTGGCGGTCTTTCGGGACTTGTCTGCGGACTCAGGCTCCAGCAGAAGGGAAAAAAATGCGCAATAGTATCCGCCGGACAGAATGCGATGCACTTCTTTTCAGGCGGCTTCGGCCTGCTTTCCAGAATGCCAGACGGAAGATTTGTGGACAGCCCGCTTGAGGAAATTGACAAATTGCCTGAAGAACACCCTTTCCGCAAGGTCGGAAAGGAGAATATTGAGGCTTATGCCAATGAAATCATCCCATATCTCGCCTCTCTCGGCATAAAACTCAGGGGCAACAATGCCAAAAACGAATGGATGATATCAGCCTCCGGTCTTCCAAAGCGCACATGGCTGACCGTGGAAGATATGGATATATTCCCTTCACGGGAATGCAAAATCGGCGAGAAGGCATTGATAGTCAATATTGAAGGCTTTCTCGACTTCAATACTGCATTCATTGCGGAAGCGTTGGAAAAAAACGGTGTAAAGTGCAGGATTGCCGCAATTTCCACTGACGACATAAAGAATCTGAGGAAGAACCCGAGCGAGATGCGTTCATCAAACATTGCGAAAATGATGAGCCGGCCAGGTGCCCGCAGAAAGTTCATCGCTGAGGTCAACAAACTCGCTGAAGATGGTGAAACCATAATACTTCCTGCTGTTTTCGGACTCAAAAATGACAATGACCTCGAGGATGTCAGGAACAATGTCAAAGGAAACGTGAGCTTTATCGGCACCCTGCCGCCTTCAGTACCGGGAGTCAGGACCCAGATGATGCTCAAAAACGCATTTGAATCAGCCGGAGGCGTATTCCTGATGGGTGACAAGGTTACTGATGTCAGCATTGAAGAAAACAAAGTCGTATCGATAACTACAGCCAATCTTGGTGAAATAAAACTGACCGCCGACAATTTCGTCCTGGCGACAGGCAGTTACTTCGGCCATGGCCTTATTTCTGACAGGGAAAAGGTGAGCGAGCCTGTATTCGGACTGGATATGGACTGCAGCGGGGACAGGAACACCTGGTACGACCCGGACTTCTTCAAATCCCAGGCTTTTCTTTCCTTCGGCGTGAAAACTGACGGAAAACTGAGGGGACTGAAGGACGGAAAAGTAATTGAAAACCTTTATGTTGCAGGCTCAGTGCTCGGTGGTTGCAACCCGCTTTACGAAGGCAGCGGAGCCGGAGTTGCCATTATGACGGCAATGTGCATATCAGACACAATATCAAGCAGATAAGAGATGAAAACCGAAAACATAGACAACTTTGAGCAGTGCATCAAATGTACAATATGCACGGTATATTGTCCGGTCGTGCCGGTAAATCCCGCATATCCGGGACCCAAGCAGGCCGGTCCGGACGGGGAGCGGCTCAGAATCAAGAACAACTACTTCTTCGATGAAGCCCTCAAGTATTGCCTTAACTGCAAGAGATGTGATGTAGCCTGCCCTTCCGGAGTAAAGATTTCGGACATGATCCAGGAAGCGAGGATGAATTTCTCCAAGAAAAAACCGAAACTCCGCGATATGATGCTGGCTAGCACTGACTTCATGGGCTCGATGGCTACACCATTTGCCCCGGTTGTCAATGCAGCATTGCCGCTGAAGCCTGTCAAGGCTATTCTTGACGGAGTAATGGGGATTGACCACAGGAGAACATTCCCGAAATACGCTGCGACGAAGTTCGAAACATGGTTCAGGAAAGAAGCGAAAGCTGCACAGGAGGGCTTCAAACATCACATAGCCTATTTCCACGGCTGCTATGTGAATTACAACTACCCACAGCTCGGCAAGGATTTCGTAAAGGTGATGAATGCGCTTGGGTATGGCGTAAACCTCATTGACAAGGAGAAGTGCTGCGGTGTCGCAATGATTGTAAACGGAATGTCCGATTCAGCCAGGAAAAACGCACGGCACAATGTCAATGCGCTCAGCAAGGCACTTCCTGCAAATGAGAAAATCCTCACGACATCATCCACCTGCGTTCTCACAATGAGGGACGAGTATCCGGGACTTCTTAAAGTGGACAATGCGGGAGTGCGTGACAGCCTCGCACTCGCTACCAAGTTCATTTTCAGCCTGATAGACAACGGAAAAGTAAAACTCGCTTTCAGGAAGGACTACAAGGCGCGCATCGCATACCACACTCCTTGCCACCTCGAAAAACTTGGATGGGGCGTATTCTCCACTTCCCTCCTGAAAATGATTCCAGGTGTGGAATTCACTCTTCTAGACAGCAACTGCTGCGGAATTTCAGGAACTTACGGATTCAAGAAAGAGAACTATGATGCCTCCCAGGCTATCGGAGCACCACTTTTCGACCAGATTGGAAGCATCGCTCCGGACTTTGTTGCCTGTGACTGCGAAACCTGCAAATGGCAGATTGAAATGTCGACCGGCTATGAAGTCAAGAATCCTATAAGTGTGCTCGCAGAGGCACTTGACATCGAGGAAACATCCAGGTTGAACAACAGCTAATTTTCCAACATACCCATGAACCGCCCCCTTTCACATTGGAAGTGGGGCGGAAATTATTGCATCAGAGATAAGACGGTGTCCTTTCTCATTGGGATGCATACCGTCTTCGCAAAGGTAATCTGAATAATTCCTCTTGGACAGGAAGCAGGATGTAATGTCGATGACAGGGACATTGCAGGAGGCTGCAAGCCGGTATAACTCCAGATTGTACATCTCGTGCCAGTTCGAAATAGGATTTACACTGCCGCCAAGCCAATCAAGCACATTTCTCATTTTCTCCGGCTCAAAAGCCTTCGTAATATTCCTGAAAAACTTCACCGGATCTACCGGCGGCAAGGTCAGGACAAGCGGAGAGCATCCTGCGCTGCGCACTGTATCAATCATTTCCCGGTAGAATGAAAAGAATTCAGCAGGCTTGGTATCGGGTTCGAAGTCACCTCCGGGATTCTCGGATATGGCTTTCCAATCGTAATTGGAATCATTGCCTCCGAACTCTAGAAGGGCATATTGGGCATCTTCTATCTGGAGAAAATGCCTCTTGACGTCACGAAGACCCCGCCTTGCAGTGTTGCCGAAGCGGCCGAAGTTAGTTATCCTTGCACCAAGCCTCTTCTCACAGAGTGAAGTAAAGGATTTATCCGATATAACATATCTCAATTTGTCACCATAGTCATTACCTTCATTCTCTGTTACGATACCCTTCATTACTGAGTCGCCGAATGACACAATTATCTTATTTTCAAGCAGTTTCATAATTACGTCACTTAAAATAACACAAATGTTACAAAATATCTTCTCTTGAAGACGAGGCAAAGGTAGCGTAAGGCCAGGGACCAGGAAAAGAATGTCCATTTGCGAGGAGAAATAGTGACTAAATAGGGGAATTTGTGACTAAAGTGCAATATTATTGACGAAATAATAGTATATTTGCATTCGTCACACCACTAAAAGTGACTAAACTATGGTAGAATTAAAGGAAGTTTATCACAGGTTTGCACCGCAGATTATATATATAGTGGCGGTGCCTTTGTTTTTCATCGCCTTCCTGCTAGTGTATTCACCGGGATGGTGCGTCCGGTTCCTTGACTTCGGAAAATTCGGTTATCACTTTCATGTAACAATGCTTACCTGCATAGTCGCAGGAGGATGCGGACTGGGAAGAAGCATCCTGTACGTGCTCAGGAGGAATATAACCAATACTATGTACTATGCCTGGTGCCTCCTCGAGATTGCCGTGACATCATTGTTCGCCGCCTTGTACATCTGGCTGATGAGCGGAACGGAAACCGCTTATTTCCCGGCAGTGGCTGAATCATTTGCCATAATCTCGCTGACCTGCATTTATCCGTACACTGTCATACACCTGTCACTTCTCCTGCATTATACAAAGAAAAAGTCCGAAGCTTCAGTGACTCTGCCGGATGACAGAATCAGATTCTATGACAGTCGGAAAAACTTGAAATTCGCTGCAATGGTTTCCTCCGTCTTCTACTTGAGTGCAGATGAAAACTATGTTAACATCCATTATTCTGACGACAACGGAAAGATGCGGGCATTCGTACTGCGCTCATCAATGAAGAGCATCGAGGATATCTGCGCCACTCATTCGCTTGTGAGATGCCACCGCTCCTATATTGTGAACCCGGAACATGTCAGGATATTGAGAAAAGATTCGAGGGGGCTCCTTTTTGCCGACCTCGATACACCGGAGCCCGTAAGTGTCCCTGTGACAAAGACTTATTACGACAGGCTTGCAGAGTTGATTTGAAAGCGGAATTTATCTGCTTCTGGACTGAATACGCTTCCGGAGGGTTGCCGACAAGGATATCGGATAATCCTCGTCGGAACGGTCCAGCCACTTGAGAGCCAATTCATTATCCCCCATAAGGAAGCAGGCTGCGGCAATGTTGTACTCAGCGCAGGAACGCTTTATGTTATTGTTAGTATCAAGCAGTTTCATCCAGTCGGCAATCGCCTCTGGCCATTTGTAATCATAAGCCTTCTGGGCAGCTGCAAGCCAGATTTCCGGAGATTCATAATAGAGGAAGGTGTAGGTTTCCTCCTTCCATACCGGAGCAAATGTCCTTGCGGACACACTACCCAGATTGTCAGCCGGTTCGCCCAGTCTGGACCATAAAGAATCAACTGCTGCCTGACGACCTGCCGTTGCTGGAACCATGGATGACATCATCCTTGACCCGGTCCAGACACGAACAGAATCACTGCCCGATAGAGAATCGAAACCGTAAAGTTTTATCGAAACCGGAACTGATACCTGATACTGGTTTGCGATATCTGCGCCCTGGAAATCATTTACCTTTACACTGCCGAAATCGGGAGAATCAAACAGGAAGACGACATCACAGCCTGTATCCACCACCAGATTTATCAATGTGTCGGCATTTGAATATACTCCGCCACTGACTTTGGGCATTTTGTAAAGATTCACGGCCTCGGCCCCATTGAAATAATTCTTCTCAATGGCGCTCGCGAAACCGTTGGCCAGGTTCTCATTGAAAACGGAGTCCTTTGCCGGATCATCATTGAGATATACCACAGCGACACTTTTGCCTTCTATGCTGATGCCGGACGAGGATGGATAACGCATCTCGACATTCATACTGAAAGCCTGCGGGTCACAAGACTGCAACGCCGCCAGGGCCGAAAGGGCTGCAATGGCCGAAAAAAGACTCCGTTTCCTTTTCATATATCAATCTACAAAAGCCACGAAATCCCCGACGAGGTCATATTCGTCGGATTCCGTTATCCTGACCTTGAAGAAGCGGCCGACCAGATTCCCGACGGACTCCCCCATTGTTCCAGGATCAAATTTCACCAAAATCTCGCCGTCAACTTCAGGACTCTCGTATTCACTTCGGCATACAAGGATACCATCATTGACGCAATCTGCAAGTACTACAATTTCCGTTCCTATGCGTGAGGCATTGAACTCGGATGAAATACTGCCCTGGGCTTCCATCAGGCGGTCAAGACGCTCTTTCTTGACTTCCCCAGGTACGGAATCAGGGAAATGGCCAGCATCGTATGTGCCTTCCTCCTCTGAGTATGTGAATGCTCCAAGTCTCTCAAAATGAGCATCTTTCACAAAGTCAAGCAGTTCCTCGAACTCTTCCTCGCCCTCGCCGGGATGGCCTACTATCATTGTTGTCCTGAGCACGATTCCAGGTACCTTTTCCCTCATTTTCCTTATGAGTTCCCTGGTCCATGACCCGTCCACATGCCTGTGCATCATGTCGAGGACCTTGTCAGAAACGTGCTGAAGCGGGATGTCCAGGTAGCGGCAAACCTTGGGGTTGCTTGCCATCTGGTCGAGCACATCCTCGGGAAAATCAGCCGGATAGGAATAATGGATGCGGAGCCGCTTTATCTCATCGATTGCGGAAAGTTTCTCCAGAAGTTCCGCCAATGCCCTTCTGTGATAAAGGTCCAGGCCGTAATATGTCGTGTCCTGGGCAATGAGAATCAGTTCCTTGACTCCAGAAGCCGCCAGGGAGCGGGCCTCCGCCACTATATCCTCCATCGGCACGG
The DNA here is from genome assembly GCA_051870395.1 of Candidatus Cryptobacteroides sp. Taxonomy (GTDB): domain Bacteria; phylum Bacteroidota; class Bacteroidia; order Bacteroidales; family UBA932; genus Cryptobacteroides. Next base: position 83,773 of record JBJEBV010000064.1, read on the forward strand.
ACTTGTGCGGACCGCGTATGAAAGGAATCGCACAATATGAACAGCGCCTGTCGCAGCCCTCGGATATCTTCAGGTATGCGTACGGCAATGCAGCATCCCTCCGGCTCCTTTCATTGAGAAGACGTGGTTTCATCCTGCACCCAAGCGCCTTCACGACCGGGACAAGATCACGGGCACCGAACCATTCGTCAACCTCCGGTATTAGCCCGGGCATTTCAGCAATGTAACGCTGTGAAAGACAGCCGAATACCAATAGTTTGCCTACCTTTCCGGCCTTCTTCTGCTCCACCGCTTCAAGAATGGCCTGGATTGACTCCTCCTTGGCATCGCCAATGAAGCCGCAGGTATTGACAAGCAGGTAGTCCACATACCTGTCATCGCCCTCGGGCACTATCTCGAACTTGTCTCTAACCTGGGCAAGAAGATGCTCAGTATCAACAAGATTCTTCGAGCAGCCGAGGGTGACGCCCCGTATGGCAGAACGGCATTTGTCAACTGATGAACAGGAATTCATTCGCCGCGTGATTATTCTTCTGCCTTTTCTTCTTCCTCAGCAACTTCCTCATTCTCATCAGCGAAATCGAGGGAGGCGTAGTTCTTGAGTTCATTGTACCATTCCACGACCTTTTTCATGTGGGATACATAGAAACGGTCTGAGTCATAATCCGGTATTGCCTTGAGGAACAATGACTTGAGTTCTTCAGAGCTGGCCTTTGGAGAAGGAGCGTCAGCATCTCCGAGTACTTCGTGCAGTTTGAGGAAAACCTCCTTGAGTTTCATCTCGCCCTCTGATGTGTAGATGGCGATGTCGGCAAGCGTAGTGATACGTGTCTTTATGTCGAAGCAGGTTCTCTTCTTGTCGGAGAGAGCTTCTGCGATGGCTCCTGTACGGGCCTGGGCAAGATAAAGATACAGGCCGTGATGACCTGAAACGGAAAGAATCCTTGCAAGATCTGTTTTCATAACGTATATTATTAATTATCAATTCTCTGACAACAAACGGCCAATCTTCCGGAACACTTCGTCCGCGGCAGAATGCAACTCGTCCATCGTGCCTTCATTGTCAATCCAAAAATCAGCATTCCCGCCAATGCGTGCCTGGCTTTCCATCCTGGAGCGTACCGATTCCGGGGCCGCATTGTCCCTGGAAATGACCCTGGCAAGCCTTGTCGGGACAGATGCATTGACATATACAGAATAGTCGAACACGTCCCTGAACAACGGCAGGCCGAGAGCAATTGCGGATTCCATGCAAACGAAGGGTACCGGTCCGGCATATCCGCACCAGGGTCCGGATGACATCTTGTCACGCCATTCGCGGAAATCCTCCAGGACTGCAGGATGAACAATGGCTTCACATTCACGCAATGCGGCATTGTCATTGAATATCCTGGAAGCCAATGCGTTACGGTCAAATTTTCCACTTTCGTCAATGAGTCTTGCCTCCAGCCGCTCCTCCAGTAATGCGACAAGTCCGGGCTTATTGTCGTACAATGTCTTGGTGCGTGAATCCGAGTCATACACCGGCACGCCTTCAGAAGCGAGGTATCGGCTGAGCCCAGACTTTCCGCTGCCTATTCCGCCGCAAATCAATATTGTCCCGACCCTTCTCATCTTCCACTCTCCACACATTCAAACACATCAGGACTCACTGCATAGTCAATGACACCTGCCGGAAGCCCGTCAACCACAGGAATACATTGACCGTGAAGCGATTTCTCGAATTGCTCGTAGTCCAAATAAACATTGGCGGATTCAGAGGGGTCTGATGAAACCGGGAATACGCATCTGAAGGTCACCTCCGCAGTTGACGGATAGATGACAAGTGTCCTGCCTGACGGTACGTTTCTCCCTCTGACCGGAAGAGTGGCCTTGATTTCCACGAAACGGGAAACTTCTATCGAATATTCCGCAGTCTCATCCGAAAGACGGACCCCCTGAATCTTCTCCAATTTGGCGACTCCCCTTCTGGACGATGACACATTGACCAGGGAAATCGGCTCCGTAAATACCTTGTCAACGGAAGAAAGATGCGAAGGCTCGCCATATACAATTACAGAATCAGGGTTCATCCTGATGCCGCCGACATTGGTATACTGCGACTTGTAACTAATTGAATATACAGGAGTTATCGCTACTTTCCGATAATTTTCCTCAGGAAATCTGAAGAATACCGTGTCGCTGACGAAGGCTTCAAGTTTTACCGAAGTGCCGAATATCCGGGACAGATGACGTCCGAAGTCGGATGATGTAGCATAGAAAGTGTCGCCTGACTTGAAATGGAGTTCAGACCTCTGGAATTCCACTTTGACCGGCTCCCTGCGCTCTGCCTTGCGGAGACCGATGAGGTTGAATCCCCTGGCATTGCATCTAATCTGGACAAGGCCCTGGTTGGCGGACATTACGGAATGCCCCTCAATCCGGCATATCGCCTTCACCGGTACACAGACGACGGCTGAATAGTTCAATGACAGATTGTGAAGCATCCAGATGCCGAAAGCCAACAAGAGAGAGATGAAGAAATTCTTCGCATCTCTCCCCCTGATATTCAACTTCCTGAATATGTTGCCGAAGAACTCCAATTCTGTCTGGAAATTTCCGGGCTACTGCTGCTGGGCTTCAGTATAGTCGCGCACAAGGCACTGCTTGTCAATGCGGAGCTTGACATCACCGTCAACCTTGAGGAGGACTGTCTTTTCCTTTACTTCGTCAACGGTGCCGTAAATACCGCCTGAGGTAATGACCTTGTCACCTCTCTTGAGCTCTTTGCGGAATTTCTCAAGTTCTTTCTGCTGCTTGCGCTGCGGACGAATCATGAAGAACCACATCACAATGAACATGAGGGCGAGCATTATCCACAAGGACATTCCGCCACCTGCCTGAGGAGCCTGGGCCGCAGCCTGAAGTACTAATGTTAGAACATTCATTTCAATAAAAATTAAAATCATACAAATGTAGTCAATGTCAATGAGAATGCCAAATCCAGTCCAAAGGCAGTTTTATGCCTGCGGGCGGACCTCAGCATTCTTGCGAATCTTTCCTTCTTCGGCCATCTTCGTGATGAGCCTGTCCAGCACTCCGTTGACGAACGGGCTGCCCTTCTGGCTGAAATACTTGGATATTTCCACATATTCATTAATCGTGACGCGGACAGGAATTTCCGGGAAAGACTCAGCCTCGGCAAGACCCAGTACAATCAGGGCAATGTCAATGCAGTTAAGCCTGTCTGATGACCATCCCTTCAATGCCTCGCTTATCCGGGCAAAGTAACCCTCATAGCCTGCAAACGCATTCTTGAGCAGCCTTCTTACGAATTCCCTGTCGCTCTGGACATCGGCAGACGGCTTCTTTTTGCGCAGCAGGTCACTCTGGTAGAGATCCGGCAGCCTCCATTGTTCCCCGCCGGCAAGTTCGTTCAATGTCCTGCAGCAGAAGTTCAATGCATAAGCCAAGTCATCGGCCCAGTAGATGGATTTGTCCTCAAGAATCGGATACAGCTGCTGGTTGTCCACGAATTCTTCCTCGAAGATTTTGGCAAAGAGCCGGCAATCCTCCTTCAGGGACCTTTCAGGTGAGGCCATGTACTTCTTGAAATAATCCTTTTCCCGGACAGAGTCCAGGACGGAGGCAATCAATATGTCATAAGGCTGCCATGAGAGGCCTTTCTTGGTCACAATCTTCTGGAAATCAGGGTCATTGTCGAAAAGCACGGCCAGCCTGTTCTCCGCGAATTTGGTATTGGGACGCAAATCCTCCTCGGTCGGATTGAACTTCTCCCTGGCGGACTTGATCCTTGCGGCAGCCTCCGCTGTCAAAGGAGAAATCACGGCCAGCATATAAAGATAAAGATCCCTTGTAGCCTCGCAAGACTTGTCCAGATTATCCATCGCCTCATCAAGAGTCATCCTCCCCGTCACAGCATACGCATAGAGCGTCTTGAAGGCCTTAATTCTCAGAATTCTTCTTCCTAACATATTTTTATTTCAATTTTTTGCCAAAGATACTACCATTTTTGAAAAAAATCCTTACATTTGGTAATAATTAATTGGTTTTCGGGTCAGCGACCTGCCGGCGAGCATTCACCGGAGCCGCAAATGACCATTGAAATGACCGTTTTTAAACCGTTGGATATGTATAAAGAAGATTATGAGGGAGGGTATTCCCACGACCGCTCAGGTGATGAAATCTATTCAAAGCCTGTAAGGGCCGGAAAGAGGACTTATTTTTTCGATGTGAAGTCAACCAAGGGAAACAATGATTTCTATCTTACCATCACCGAGAGCAAGAGGAAGCTGGAGAGCGATGGCCGTTTCTCTTATGACAAGCACAAAATCTTCCTCTACAAGGAGGATTTCGAGAAGTTCGTAGAAGGATTGCAGGATGCTGTAAACTATATCAAGGACCAATGTCTTCACGGTGAACCTGTAGAGGACACCCACAGGCAGAGGGAGGCTTCTAGTGCGGAGACCAGGCCTGAATCCGACCCGGACATTTTCTAGAGCACGGGCAGTATCAGGATTTTCCGCTCCCGGCTATGTTCATCTCCAGTGGACGTGGCCGGGGCGTGGTTTACACACAATGAGACATTACCTGTTTCTCCCTTAATTTTTCATCCACTATGAGTTCCATATTATTGAGGAATATCGTCTGCAATGGGAGTCCTTCGGATATCTACATTGAGGACAACATTATACGAAAGATTGTACCGTCCGGGGCCGAGCCGTCGTTGCAGATTCCGGCTTCGGGCGTGGAAGTAGTTGACTGCCAGGGTAAAACTGCAATGCCTGCTTTCATCAATATGCACACTCATGCCGGAATGTCAATGATGAGGGGCATCGAGGAGGACGTGGCCCTGAGTGACTGGATTGACCGTATCTGGAAGATTGAATCCCGCATTGACGGGGATTTCGTATATCACGCCACGAAAGTCGCCTGCCTCGAAATGATAAAGACCGGCACAGTGACTTTCAATGACCAGTACTGGTACCCCCAGATGGCGAGAAAGGCTGCCGTGGAAATGGGCCTGAGACCGGTCATTTCTTATGTTGTGCTCGACCATAACAATAAGGAAGAGGCTGAGTACCAGAAAGATGAATGCATCAGGACATACGAGGGAAGCCTCAGATGGAAAGAAGGCGGCATTTTCTCGATGGCATTCCATGCGATATACTCCGTAAGCGAGGAAATGATGCTGTGGAGCGCAGATTTTGCCCGGAAACACGGCCTGAAACTTCACATCCACCTCAGTGAAACATTGAAGGAAGTAGAGGACTGCAGGGCTGCACACGGCGGACTCTCCCCTGTCGAGTATCTTGACAGATTGGGGATTCTCGGCCCGGATGTCATTGCAGCCCATACACTTTGGCTGAGTGATGAGGATGTCCGCATTCTCGGGGAACGCAGGGTAAATTGCGTGCACAATATCAACTCGAACACCAAGTTGGCATCGGGTTACCGCTTCAGGTACAATGAGTTGCGTGATGCTGGAGCCAATGTCTGCATAGGAACGGACGGCTGCGCCTCATCCAACAATCTGGACATGCTCGAAGCAATGAAGACGACAGCATTGTTCCAGAAAGCCTGGAGGGAGGAGCCTAAGTCATTGCCCCTCACTGAATTGCTAGCCACGGCCACGGTCAATGGAGCCAAGGCACTCGAGATTAATGCCGGAGTATTGGAAGAAGGCAAGCAGGCCGATATCTGCATTGTAAATACCGCTAGTTCGTTCTTCCTCTCACCTGGCAGCTTCCTCTCGAATTACGTTTACTCTGCACACAGTGACTGTATTGATTCACTTATTTCAATGGGGCGCTTCGTGATGAGGAACAGGAAGATTGAAGGTGAGGAGAGCATTCTCGGAGAGGCTAGGAAAGAGTTAAGTAAAATATTGTAAATCAAAAAGATATGGACCAGAGAGCAGAAAGAATACAGAAGGCCGCTGATTATCTGCGGAACCAGTTGCAGGGCAGACAGCCTGTTGTCGGCATTGTCCTCGGAAGCGGTCTCGGCAAACTTGCCGAGAAGATAACAGATCCTATCGTGATTCCATACAGGACAATTCCGGGATTCCCGGTCTCTACCGCAATCGGCCACAAAGGCAATTTCATCGTGGGTGAACTTGGCGGAAAAACGGTCATTGCGATGCAGGGCCGGATTCACTATTATGAAGGTTATCCGATGGATTTGGTAACTCTCCCAATCAGGGTAATGATAGTTATCGGAATAAAGAATCTCTTCGTTTCCAATGCGGCCGGAGGCATAAATTTCGACTTCCGCGTAGGAGACCTGATGATTATCAAGGACCATATAAATCTTCTTCCGAATCCTCTCATCGGACCTAATCTCGATGAGTTCGGTCCAAGGTTTCCCGATATGACACATCCGTACGATAAATCATTGATTGCTAAAGCAAAAGAGATAGCATCTAAAATGAAACTTGAACTTCGTGAAGGTGTTTATATCGCAGGAACAGGTCCATCTTACGAGACCCCTGCGGAGTGGCATTTCTTCCGCACAATCGGAGCTGACGCCATCGGGATGAGCACGGTTCCGGAGGTCATAGTGGCAAGGCATTCGGAGATTCCGGTATTCGGCATGTCGGTTATCACCAATGCCGCCCAGGTCGAATTTGATGCGGATTACAAGAATGACGGCGATGATGTAGTCATTGCAGCCAATGCTGCTGCCGACAAGATGTCTGCGCTGTTTGAGAAACTCATTGAATCACTATAAGTCGGCTATGGAGAATTACGGATTCCTGAGGGTTGCGGCTGGTGTGCCGACAGTAAGGGTGGCAGATGTTTCCTACAATGTCGGAGAAATCCTGAAACTGGCGGAAAGAGCTGAAAATGAAGCGGTTTCACTTCTGGCTTTTCCAGAGTTGTCTGTGACTGGATATACCTGCGCTGACTTGTTCGGGCAGGAACTTCTCATAAGAAAGGCAGAGGAAGGCATAAAGGCCATCAAGGCATTTTCAAGGGGCAGGAAGGTTACACTCGTGGTCGGTGTCCCGGTGAGGGTCAGGGGAAGACTTTACAATTGTGCAGCAGTCATCCAGAACGGCAGCCTGCGCGGCCTGGTCCCGAAACTTCATCTGCCTACATACAACGAATTCTACGAGTCCAGATGGTTCTCATCCGGAGCGGATTTCATAAGCCGCGACATTCGTTCAGCAGGCTTGCTGAGAGATGACGGAAAGAGTTGCTATTTCGAGAGCGGAGCAGAGAGCATCCTTTATGCCGGAGCTAAAGTGACAATTTCGCCAAATATTCTTTTCTCATTGGCCCATAGCACTTTCGCTGTGGAGATTTGTGAAGATTTGTGGACTCCTGCACCGCCTTCTTCATTCCACGCATTGGCAGGTGCGGAAATCATTGTAAACTTGTCGGCAAGCAACGAAGTCCTGATGAAGCACCAATACCGCAAGAGCCTGGCGGGCCAGCAGTCAGCCAGGACCATTTCCGCTTATATCTACGCATCCTGCGGATATGGAGAATCCACCCAGGATCTCGTATTCGCCGGTTCTTCAATGATTTATGAGAACGGAAGCCTGATGGCAGAGAACGAGCGGTTCACATTGGGAACTTCGCTGGTATGCGCTGATATAGATGTAAAGAAACTTCAGGTCCTGAGGCAGAAAGAGAGCACTTACCACCTTGTTTCCCCTGACGGAAGAAGGGACGGGGAACTCAGGGATTGCTATCTAAGGGTGCCTGCAGGGCTTGGAGCAGATACTGATTTCAATACCAAACTGCTCCGTCATATAGAGGCGCATCCATTTGTGCCTGGCTATAGCGTTTCTTCAGATGACACATTGGAAAATATTGAAGCATTGAAAGAAAGAGATTCGAGATGCGAGGAGATAATGGCAATCCAGACTATGGGTCTGGCTACGAGGCTTGCTCATATAGGATGCCGTTCGGCCGTCATTGGAATATCCGGAGGACTCGACAGTACATTGGCATTGATCGTGGCTGTTCTCGCCTTTGACAAACTTGGCTGGGACCGCAAACGCATCATTGGCGTGACAATGCCGGGACTGGGTACGAGTGCGAGGACGAGGGGCAATGCCTGGGATCTTATGGAGGCTCTCGGCGTGACGGCCAGGGAGATTCCGATTGGCAAGGCCGTGGCACAGCATTTCGAAGACATTGGACAGGACCCGACATTGACAGATGTCACTTACGAGAACTCCCAGGCTCGCGAAAGGACCCAGATTCTCATGGACGTGGCAAACAAGGAGGGAGGAATCGTAGTCGGAACCGGAGACCTGTCCGAACTGGCCCTGGGCTGGGCGACTTACAATGGCGACCATATGTCGATGTATGCCGTGAATACGAGCATTCCGAAGACATTGGTCCGCTTCCTGGTCAAATGGGCTGCGGAGAAGAAATTGAATGGCATAAGCCTCGCAGAAGGCGGCAGAACAGCCACGGAAATACTCCTGGACATTGTTGATACACCTGTCAGTCCGGAATTGAAGCCGGTGGACGAAAAAGGCGAAATCGCTCAAAAAACCGAGGATCTGGTAGGCCCGTACGAGCTCCACGACTTCTTCCTGTACAATTTCTTCCGCCTCGGATACTCCCCTGCCAAGATTCTTTTCCTTGCAAAGAAGGCATTTGCAGGGCAATACGGGGATGATGTCCTGGAGAAATGGCTGAGGACCTTTGTGAAACGTTTCTTCGCTCAGCAGTTCAAACGCTCCTGTCTTCCTGACGGGCCTAAGGTGGGCTCAGTTTCGCTATCTCCAAGGGGCGACTGGAGAATGCCTTCGGACGCTTGGAGTACATTGTTTATAAACGACTTACAGATATAAAATGAGAATTTCAATAATTATGTCATCATTATTGGCCGGGCTGTTTTGCCTTAACTGCCAGGCTCAGCCGAAATTCGATTCCCTTGACAATGAAGGCTTTGCGGAGGTTCTGAAAGATACGACCGTACAACTGGTAGATGTCAGGACCCCTGAGGAATTTGCGGAAGGTCATATTCCGGGTGCATTGAATATCAATGTGATGGGCGAGGATTTCATCGGTACGGCAGTGTCCGCATTGGACAGGAAAAGGACCATCGCCGTGTATTGCAGGAGCGGAAGAAGAAGCAAAACTGCGGCCGGGCAGCTGGTAAAGGAGGGTTTCAAGGTAGTCGAGTTGGAGGGCGGTTTCCTTGGATGGGATGGCCCGAGGACTGAACCTGAGAAATAAATTAACTTACAAATGCCTATAAATCAACTCGATACGATATGCGCCCCTGCGACCTTACCAGGAACGGGGGCGATTTCCATTATACGGGTCAGCGGACCGGACACTTTTGCGATTGCAGGGAGAGTAGTGAGCTGCAAGGGGCAGCCACTCGCCGAAACTGCCGGGTACAGAATAAGGTATGGCACCATTCTGGACAATGAAGGTACTGTCGTGGACAACGTACTGGTAAGCATTTTCCGCGCACCCCACTCATACACCGGCGAGGATTCCATTGAAATCTCCTGCCACGCCTCCTCATACATTGTCCAAACCATTATCTCGCTTCTTCTGGATGCCGGAGCAAGGTCTGCAGGGCCGGGTGAATTCACTCAGCGTGCATTCGTCAACGGCAAGATGGATCTAGCTCAGGCTGAGGCGGTTGCAGATGTTATTGCAGCCCAGGACAAGGCTGCGCACAGAGTGGCTATGAACCAGTTGAAGGGCGGTTATTCACGGGAACTAGGCGAGTTGCGGGACAAGTTGCTGAAAATGACCTCATTGCTGGAATTGGAACTGGATTTCAGCGAAGAGGACGTGGAGTTTGCCGACCGCGAGAAGTTAGGCATCCTGGTGAAAGATATTTTGAACCGGGTGACTTCCCTTGCCTCGTCCTTCAAGCGCGGCAATGCGATAAAGAATGGTATCCCTGTCGCAATCATCGGCCCGGCAAACTCCGGAAAGAGCACATTGCTGAATGCCATCATTGGTGAGGACAGGGCCATCGTTTCAGATATAGCAGGAACGACACGCGACACGATAGAGGAGGTCTTCAATGTAGGCGGCATTTCTCTCCGCTTCATTGACACTGCCGGAATCAGGGAAACTGATGAAAAGGTTGAGCAAATCGGCATTGAAAGAGCCCTGAAGAAAATGAGTGAAGCCTCGATTATTATCGGAATGCTGGATGTGACAAGGGGCATTGAAACATTGAAAGAAGATGTTCAATTTTTCCTATCAAATGTTAATGCAGAGGAGCAGAAGATAGTTCTGGTGTTGAACAAAATCGACCTTTATGATTGCATAGATGATTGTTTGATAAATCGTTTAATAGCTAGTAACAAAAATGTTAACAAGGGTAACAGTATTGTTTCCTCTCCTGATAATCAGGGAAATAGTTTAAGGATATTGAAAATCTCCGCAAAAAGCGGTGAAGGCCTGGATAATCTGAGGAATTTCCTGTCCGAAACCGCCTCCGACCTGATAGGAATGTCCGATTCTACCCTTGTAACCAATCTCCGTCACTACGAAGCCCTCCGCAAATCCGAGGCTCCACTCCGCCGCATACTAGCCGGCCTTGGCCTGGGCGACCCTACCGGTCACATCCCCGCCGAAACCTCCATCCCCGGAGACATCCAAGCCCGTATCCCACGCATCCCAACCCCTTCCCTTCCACCCGACCTCCTCGCCCAAGACCTTCGCGAAGCCCTCCACCACCTCGGCTCCATCGTCGGCGAAATCACTTCCGACGAGGTTTTGGGGGAGATTTTCGGGAAGTTTTGCATCGGAAAGTGAGGCTCGATTTTCGCCTGAAACTCGGATATAATCGAAACATAATTCAGATACAAAACTGCGTTATTACTCAATAATTTACGGAATCGGAAAAATTTTCGTAAATTTGTTTGGAGTTATTTTTGAGTTGTCGTTTTTTTGTTGTTATTTTGTTGCTCGAATCAATAACCAACAACAACAGCAACAAATTTATGTCAGAATCAAAAGAACCGATACGCCTCAGACAACGCAAAATGGCAACGGGGAATATCTCTCTGTACCTCGACATCTATATCGACGGAAAACGGACTTACGAGTATCTGAAAATGTATCTGATACCCGAAAAGACGAGAGCCGACAAAGAGAAGAACAAAGAGACCCTCAAACTCGCCGACGCTGTCAGGGCGAAACGTGTAATCGAACTCAGGAACGGACAGTTCGGGTTCAAGAACAAAACGACAGGGAAACTCCGATTTTTCGATTATTACAGGGAACTCTGCGAAAAGCGTCTCGGGGAGGAAAGCCGAGGGAATTGGGGAAATTGGTATTCCTGTCTGCATCATCTGAAAAAGTACGAAAAGCGGGAGAGCATAACTCTCGAAGAAATCACGCCCGAATGGGTTCAGGGTTTCAAAGACTACCTCGAAAACGACGCCGTCGCTTGGGGACACGATTACAGGAATCGAATCAAGGACAAACCCCTCGCCCGAAACTCGAAACTGTCGTACTTTAATAAACTGAGAGCCTGTCTGAATCAGGCTTACGAGGAGGGAATTATCTCGTCGAATCCTCTCCGAGGTATCGAGGGGTTCAAACCCGAGGAGGGAACTCGTATGTATCTGACACTCGACGAGGTTCGGAAACTCGCAGCGACGGAGTGCGAATACCCTCAAATCAAAGCTGCGTTCCTGTTCTCCTGTCTGACAGGTCTCAGGCGGAGCGACGTTCTCCGTCTGACTTGGGGCGACGTCCACAAACAGGGCGAGTTTACCCGAATCATTTTCCGACAGAAGAAAACGAGCGGACAGGAGTATCTCGACATATCTCCACAGGCGGCAGAACTTATGGGAGAACGAGGTCTCCCAGACGAACACGTCTTTACCGACATTCATTCCCCGACCTGTACGAATAACACCCTCAAACTATGGGTGGCGAGAGCGGGAATCAACAAAACGATTACGTTTCATTGCGGGCGGCACACGTTCGCCACTCTTATGCTCGACATCGGTACGGACATCTACACGGTGTCGAAACTACTCGGGCATCGAGACCTCTCGACGACGCAGATCTACGCAAAGGTTATGGATAAAAACAAACAGGCGGCAGTCGCCTCAATACCGACGATTCTACCGCCTGATATAACATCGGACGAAAAGGAATAAAAAACAGAATCAGGACAGACGTTCAACCGTTCGTCCTGATTTTCTTTACTCGGGACATTATCTCGCCCCGTCCTGTCAGCAGCCATTCCGCCGAGACGTCGTAATCCTCGACGAGATAGGACAGCCACGAAGCCTGAAAAATGTCTCTCGCCCTGTCTTTTTCGAGGGAGTTCAGATTCCAACGGTTTATGCCGTAACGAGCCGTGAAAGTCTGTTTTCCACGGATTACCTTTGTCTGTTTCAGGTAATATAGAGCCTGAAAAAACCTGTCTATCACTTTTTGACTGTCCTCTGTCTGCATAACTCCTCCGATTTAGCGTTTGCGGCGGCGAATTTCGCCTCCATTTCCGTTTGACGTATGTTTAACTGTTCCCGCCACTTTTCGAGCGTCTCGGGCGGGAATACGGGTTTTCTCCCCGCCGTAACCGCCTGTTCGTATTCGTGGATTTCCTCGGGCGACATCACGGGGATATACTTTTCGAGTTCGAGAATCGCCTGAACCTGCGCGAACGCCTCCCGCTGGAGCGTGAACAGTTTCCCGATTTCGAGCATTTCTCCGTTCCCGAGGAGCAGCCACCGTGCGCTGATTTCAGGGAGGCGTTCAAGAATCGTAACGAGCGGCGTAATCCCGAAATTCTCTCCTCTCAGGAGTTTCGACAGGTATTGTGGCGTCCACCCCATCAGGGAGGCGAACTCCGTCTGTTTCCCTCCCGTTTTATAGCGGATTATTTCGAGCAGCCTGTTATTCATATTCTCGTTTCTTTATTTACACCGATACAGCGTCCGTCGCTCCCGAACAGGAGGGCGATTTCGTATTTGTCGGACGTCCAAGTATAGATTTTCCCCTGCTCGTTATTCCTGTCAGTTATGTTGCAGGATTTCTCAGAACTGAAATTCCCGACGACGGAAACAATCTCGTCGAGGGTTTTCCCTCTCAGGTCTCCGAGTTTCTGAAAATCTTTTTGGAGCAGAGTGCTTTTCGCTCCGAGGAGACCCGAAACGAAATACCCGACGAAACAGCCTCCGCAGAGACCGTATATTACAGGGAGGAAACTCCCCCTCGATGCGGAAATATATCCGCCGACACCAGCCCCGATAAGGGCGAATGCGATTGCTAAAGAATGTTTGTTCATATCGTTAATACTTTGGAATAATTCTTTGAAAGTTCCCGAACCCGATTATCCGACAGCGGCAGAGGTGGCAGCGTCGTCCTGTCGGGCAACTGTTTTTTCTTTTTCCGACAGTTGGGTTTTCAGGAGAGAAATCAGGTCGTCTATCTGTTTGTCTCGGGCTGACAGGCTCTGTGCCTGTGCCTGAATAACCGACCACACGTTCTCGGGGACAAACACCCCGTTTTGCCCGTTCGGGTTATTATTCACGCCTGAAATCAGCAGGTCGCCCTCTCCCGTCAAAATCCAAACTCCGTTTATATTTTCATCAAGCGAACAGAGGCGATTTACGAACTTTTCAGCCAAAGGGACTTTGCCGTTCACTATCTGAGAGAACGATGATTTCCTGTAACCGAGTTTCTCAGCAAGTTCGGTCTCGTTCTCCGCAACCTCCTGAAATATCAGCCAGTTAATTGCTCGTTTAAGTCGTCTTAGTACGTCGTCCATATCGTTAAAAATATATAAAATCGTAACTTTTATCGGATTTATTTTTCTAAAATCCAAACTTTGTTTATATTTGCAACCGATTTCGGTTTTAACTGCGTACAAAGTTACGAAATAAGAACTAAAATCGGAAATAAACCAATAAGTAAAATCGGAATTTAACACTTATAAAAATTATAGGATTATGGAACAGACACCTGTATTCAAGACCGAATGCCAAGCCGAAAGAGAAAAACGGGACTTGGCTATCTACGACGAATGGAACAAACTCGTCGCCGTCGAGGGTCAGAGCCGCACTCTCGTAACCGAACACCTGATGAAGAAATATAACATTCATTCAGGAGGGACTATTTACGTTATTCGCAAGCGTGTCGAGGCACGTCTGAAAGCAGAGGAGGGCAAGAAATGAGTAAACTGTCTCCCGAGGCTCAAAGAGCGAAATATCAGTACAACAAAAAGTACGTGGACGCATATTGGGAGCGGAGAGCGAAACGGACTGAGACGACCGAGGAGAGAGCCTCGGGGCGTTCTGTCAGAAAAACCGTCGAGCGTTCCTCCGTCGAGGTTCGTATCTCGTTCCCTGAAATTGACGTTCCGTCTCGTCCGTCTGTCTCTCGGGGCAACAAATCGGACGAGAAGTATATCAAGGCACTCGAAACCTCGAACAAAGTCCTGAACGGGGAGAACAGGCGTCTCGCCCGTCTCCTGAGAAAGTATCAGGAAATCATAGAGGCGGGAGTTCGCTCCGAATTATTGAATCATAAATCGGAAACGCTATGAAAGTGAATTGGAAAAAAGTCAGGCAGTATTCCCTCCTCTACATCCTGTTCGGGATAGGGTTCTTTGCCTTTATGATTGTTGCGGGAGACGACGACCCGTCGAATCCTCTCCCGTTCGGTCGCTGGCTGGCGATTAAGTCGGTCGCTATGGGCGTTTTGGTCGCCTGTGTGTTCACGGGCAAGTATCTGAACAAACTCGGACTGTTCTCTGAGATTGATTTCGACGAGGACGACGAAAATATATGAGACTATGGGAGAAGAATTTCAGGCAATGACAGAGAAACTCGACAGAATCGAGCGTCTCTCGTTGATAGCTGGAAAACCCGCGCTCGTGTGACCCCTCGCGCTGAAAAAGCATTGACCCCCGA
>JBJEBV010000065.1:0-10687 GCA_051870395.1 Candidatus Cryptobacteroides sp.
ATTTTGCTTCCTGACAGACCAAACGTCCGGGAAATGCGGGAAATCACGGCCATTTTGAAAACAGTGCAATGGATGTTCTGTACGAATTGCGGATAATCAGGTTATTTATGTAATCTTCAAAAAAATAACCAGCATCATCTTATGCATATCTTTCCGGTCCATATTTCCTCTCTCATCAGTCACGTAGCTACGGCTACTGTCCGGTCCGACTGCCGTCGGCTGCTCGCTGCAAACGTCCACCGGACGTTTGCAGCGAGCAGATTCCCGGGGTTGTGAGCGAAATAGCAAAAGTCCAGTGGCCGTTTGCAGCGAGCAGCCCGGAGGGACGGTAGGGATTTAGGGATGGGGTAGCGTGGACAATACTCGTGGCGACAGCACTTGCTCGCATAGCACGGAAAAGCCACAGAATGTTACGCACTTGCAACTTGCGAAACTTGAATAACTGGTATATCGTTCTCTTGTAAAAATTCCGCTATTTCCGTAAATTTGCATTCGGGCCGCCCGGCAGCATTCGACTTTCGTGCGGATGGCTCGCTGCCGGGTGGCGGATGATTAACATTTAACATGGAGAGCAATGATTACTCTTGAACAGATAAAGGCTCTGCATCAGCGTATGGAAACGCTGGGGAGGTGTCTTTGACATTGAAGCGAAACGTGCGAAAGTAGCTGAGCTTCAGAAACAGACGGAGTCTGCCGATTTCTGGAACGACCCCAAGGCGGCCGAGTCATTCATGAAAAACATGAACGGGGTAAAGTCCTGGGTCACGGACTATGACAAGGCATTCTCACTCACGGAGGACCTTGACGTGCTCTACGATTTTGCCAAGGACAGCACGGACCTCACTGCCGAGAATGCTGTCGAGTCCGAGGAAATGGTCGAGCTGGATGCGGCATACGGGGAGGCATTGAAGGCCGTTGAGGCCTTGGAACTCAAGAATATGCTTGGCGCCGAGGGTGACAACCTCGGGGCAGTGTTCACGATAAACTCCGGGGCAGGCGGCACCGAGGCCAATGACTGGTCCGCGATGCTTATGAGAATGTATATGAGGTGGGGAGAGCGGAACGGCTTCAAGATGACGGTCACGGACCTCCTTGAAGGCGACGAGGCCGGTATCAAGTCGGCCACGATTCAGGTGGACGGAGACTATGCGTTCGGCTATCTCAAGGCCGAGAACGGAGTCCACAGACTAGTCCGCATATCACCTTTCAATGCCCAGGGCAAGCGCCAGACCACCTTCTCTTCGGTTTTCGTCTATCCTCTCGTGGATGACACGATCAACATTGAAATCAATCCTTCCGACCTCGAATGGGATACCTTCCGCTCCGGCGGTCACGGCGGCCAGAATGTGAACAAGGTGGAGACCGGAGTCCGCGTAAGGCATATACCTTCCGGAATTATGGTTGAAAATACCGAGACCAGGTCACAGCAGGACAATCGCCAGAATGCCCTCCGAATCCTCAAGTCCAGGCTCTATGACATTGAACTCAAGAAGCGCCAGGCCAAGCAGGCCGAGCTCGAGGGCAGCAAGAAGCGCATTGAGTGGGGCTCCCAGATACGTTCCTACGTGCTTCATCCTTACAAGATGGTCAAGGATCTCAGGACCGGGCTCGCCACAGCCGATACGCAGGGCGTGCTGGACGGCGACATTGACCAGTTCATGAAGGCATTCCTGATGAATCAGGGCAATGCTGACGTGCAGATTGAAGACATTGATTGACAAACATTTAAATTTATATATAATGGCAGAATTCAAATATGCTCCGATGTTCCAGCTCGGAGAGGACACCACGGAATACTACAAGATTCCAGGTTCAGAGAAACTCGTTTCAACCTCGGAGTTCGAGGGAAAGAAAATGCTCAAGGTCACTCCTGGGGCATTGACCCTTATGGCCAATACGGCTTTCAGGGATGTCAGCTTCCTTCTCCGCCGCAGCCACAATGAGCAGGTTGCGAAGATTCTTTCCGACCCTGAGGCTACGGCCAATGACAAATATGTGGCCCTGACCTTCCTCCGTAATGCGGAGGTGGCAGCAAAGGGCAAACTCCCTCTCTGCCAGGATACCGGTACGGCCATTATCCACGGCGAAAAGGGCCAGCAGGTATGGACAGGTTTCGAGGATGAGGAGGCGCTCTCCCTCGGAGTGTTCAAGACATACACTGAGGAGAATCTCCGCTACTCCCAGAATGCACCTCTCGATATGTACAATGAGGTCAACACCAAGTGCAACCTTCCTGCGCAGATTGATATTGAGGCTGTCCAGGGAGACGAGTACCGTTTCCTGATGGTTACCAAGGGCGGCGGCTCTGCCAACAAGAGCTATCTCTACCAGGAGACCAAGGCCCGTATCCAGAACCCGGGAACCCTCATCCCTTTCCTCGTGTCCAAGATGAAGAGCCTCGGTACGGCGGCCTGCCCTCCTTATCATATTGCCTTCGTAATAGGCGGAACTTCAGCTGAGAAGAACCTCCTCACAGTGAAGCTTGCCTCCACCCATTACTATGACAGCCTTCCAACCACCGGTGATGAGACAGGTCGCGCATTCCGTGACGTGGAACTTGAGAAACAGCTTCTCGAGGAGGCCCACAAAATTGGTCTCGGAGCACAGTTCGGCGGCAAGTATATGGCTCACGACGTCCGCGTCATCCGTCTCCCGCGTCACGGTGCCAGCTGCCCTATCGGACTGGGTGTCAGCTGCTCTGCCGACCGCAATATCAAGGCTAAGATCAATTCTGACGGTATCTGGATCGAGAAGATGGACGACAAACCATACGAGCTCATTCCTGAGGAACTCCGCAATGCAGGAGAGGGCGACGTGGTGAAGATTGACCTCGACCGTCCTATGTCAGAGGTTTGCGCCGAACTCACCAAGTATCCGGTTTCCACCCGCCTCTCACTCAACGGAACCATCATAGTCGGCCGAGACATAGCCCACGCCAAGATCAAGGCCCGCCTGGATGCCGGCGAGGAGATGCCTCAGTATCTCAAGGACCATCCTATCTACTATGCGGGTCCGGCCAAGACTCCGGAAGGAATGCCTTGCGGCTCAATGGGGCCTACCACTGCCGGCAGAATGGACCCGTACGTGGACGAGTTCCAGGATCATGGCGGAAGCATGATAATGATAGCCAAGGGCAACCGCAGCCAGCAGGTGACCGATGCCTGCAAGAAGCACGGCGGATTCTACCTCGGCTCCATCGGAGGCCCTGCCGCAATCCTTGCCCAGAACAATATCAAGTCCATCGAGTGCGTGGAGTATCCGGAGCTCGGAATGGAGGCTATCTGGAAGATCCGCGTTGAGGATTTCCCTGCATTCATTCTCGTGGATGACAAGGGCAATGACTTCTTCAAGCAGTTCGGAATCTGATGTCCAACTTTTCTGAAGAAAAATATAACGACCTGATCCAGAGTATATTCCAACGTTTCCCTTCAGTCCAGGATGTCTCTTTCGGGGAGGCCTACAAACCTGGACTTGACAGAATGCTGGAATTCAGGGAAATGCTCGGGAACCCTGACAGGAGATACAGGACAGTCCACATTGCCGGGACCAACGGCAAGGGCTCCACTGCAAGCATGATTGCCTCGGTGCTTGCCTCTTGCGGGCTGAAGGTTGGCGTTTACACGTCCCCTCATATTCTGGACTTCAGGGAGAGAATGAGGATCGTTGACGGAAGCAGGACTTCCGCCGACGGTCCTTCCCTCGTTTCCGAGGAGTATGTCTATGATTTCCTCACCGGGTACAATGATGAACTGGACCGGCTGCAACTCTCGTTCTTCGAGATAACTACAGGCCTGGCTTTCAAGTGGTTCGCCGATATGGAAGTGGACTGGGCCGTAATCGAGACCGGTCTCGGCGGCAGGCTTGACAGCACCAATGTGATAACTCCGGAACTGAGCATCATCACCAGCATAGGGCTGGACCATTGCGACCTTCTGGGCAATACGATGGTGGAAATCGCAGGCGAGAAGGCCGGCATTATCAAGCCTGGTGTGCCTGTCGTTGTCGGCGGACATCCTTCCGGGGAGGTTGCGGATGTCTTCAGGCGCAAAGCTGTTGAACTGCAATCACCTGTTACGTTCGCCGATATGGTCCAGCCATCATTGTGGCAGGACTGGTCCTCATTTATCCTGGAGCGGATGGACCTTGCCGGAAGGTATCAGGAAATGAATCTAAGGACTGTGCTTTCCGCCGTGGATGTGCTTCCGGATGTATTCTGCGATGTCAATGCCGCCGATGTGGCCGATGCCATCGTTCATACTGCTGTCCGGACAGGCTTCCACGGGAGGTGGGAGAGGATTTCTGCCAACCCTGATGTGATTTGTGACATCGGGCATAATGCCGCCGCCCTGGTGAACAACTTCGCCCAGCTCAACTCCTATCTTGACAATGGCACATATTCCTCACTCATAATAGTTTACGGAGTGATGGCCGACAAGAATCTGGACGATATCCTGCCGCTGTTCCCGGAGAGGGCGACGTGGATTTTCACTACTCCTCATACCAGGAGGGCGATGCCGGCCTCGGAGATTAAGGCTCATTACGAGTCCTGGTGCCGTTCCGCAGGCCGTTCCACGGGCCGTCTCTATGTATGTGACGATGTCAGGGACGCTGTGGCATTGTCATTGCAGACTGCCGGTCTGTATGGCGGCCACCCTCTTGTGTATATTGGAGGCTCGACCTTCGTCGTGTCGGAGGCTATGCCATTATTCTGATAAGATTGTGCAATACTTCCGGATTTCAGGCATTTATGTTTCCGGAAGAAAATTGTAACCGCAATGAAAAGAACTACACTGGCATTGATCACAGCCATTGTTGTGACTGCCGCAACAGCATTGACCATGAACGCTTTCTTTAATTCCAAACCTGATTCGGCCGATGGTGACGGCCACGTCCTTACCTCATTGTGGAGCAGTTATGCCAAGGCTGAGGCTGCGGATCTTCCTCTCAAACAGCTTGAGATTCTCACTGACATCAAGAAGGAAGCATTGAAGCGGCGTCTTGCCTGGGATTTCTATGATGCTGGCAGGAGATATGTCAATGTTTCCGCTTCCCGCAACTGGAAATTGAGGGACAGCCTTGAGACCAGGTTCGCCGAAGAGGTCAGGGAGTCAGGCATCCCGACAGCACAGTTCGCATTGATGCTTGATTCCCGCAATTTCAATCCTGCGGAGGCTCTCACCTTCCTCAGGGACAATGCCGGGGTGATGAAGTCCTCTAACAATCCGGGCTTCTACGGACTGTCGTTCAGAAATGGCAATGACAGGTTTATAGCCCGGGAATACCGAAGGACGCATTATCAGAATGACTGGCAGTTTGCGATGTGGACATTGCTCGGCACCTGTGACAGAGGCAATGTCAGGGCTAGTGAAATTTTTGCGGAACTCTCCGGATATGAGAATGGCAGCTATCCTTTCGGGGCTTTGCTGGAGTATGCCGCCATACCATCCGGCTATGGATGTGACAAGGAGAAGTCCAGGGCGGAGTTGAAGGCTTTCGCTGAAAAATACAGGGGCAGGGCGGTTTCCGCCTGGGCGGAGGCTGCGCTTATGGACATGGAGTTTTCCGACTTGGAATACGACAATGCAGGAAGTGAAGCATACCGCAGTCTTTACGACAGATGCCGCAGCCTGCTGAAAGAGATGAAGTCCTATTCAGGAGACGAGGCGGAAATCGTCTCGGAACTGAGTTCCCCGTCCCGGCTGGCCGAGACTCTTTCGTCCAGGGATATAAGCATCAGTGTCAATGATGGGAAGGCCGAGATTGTACTCAAGAATCTCGAAAAGGTCAAAATCAGCCTTCTGAAAGACGGCAAGTCATTGTCGGACACTACTTTGATGAATGAGAAGAATAGTTTCTATGTGGGTGATACCCTCACTTATACCTTCCCTGCAATGGATGACGGCCCGTATGAAATCAGGGCCGAATCCGGAAATGTGAAGCATCATCAGAATTTCGAGATTCACAGGATTTCATTGGCATTGAGAAGAGAAGCTTCCGGGCTCTGCGTCTATGCGGCAGACTGGAAGACGGGAGAACCCGTAGGCAAGGCCGACATCCGGCTTTACAAGAACGGTAATCTTCTGAAGGAGGCCAAGGATTTCGTTTTCAATGGATTCACCGCTTTGCCGGAAGACATTGGAGCCAGGATTTCCGGTCGGGCCAACTATGAACTGGAATGCTCATGCAAGGATGCGGATGGTCTGATGCGAACCAGCCGGCGGGTATCTTACTGGAACTGGCGTTATGACAGCTCTGAGACTATGCTGGAAGTTTGTACAGGGGAGATATTCACCGACAAACGGGCTTACCGTCCTGGAGAAAGGGTAGAATTCAAGGCAATATTATTCAGGACGGATTACAGGAGCAGGGCGTCGGTCCTGCCTGAGGGAAAGCAGGTGAAGGTGGAAATGTTTGATGCCGAGAATAATCTCATTGACAGCCAGATATTGACTACCAATGAGTTCGGCTCGGTAGCCGGTGGCTTCGACATTCCGGAAGGAGGCCGCAACGGCTTCTTCTCAATCATGGCGAAATCGGCTTCCGGCTCTGTTTCGGCTTCCTTCCGGGTCGATGAGTTCGTTCTTCCTACATTCGACCTCACGTTTGACAAAGCTGACCGAATCTATCTTCCGGGAGACAATCTTGATTTTTCCGGAAAACTTATATCCTATTCCGGTCACAGCCTTTCCGGGGCTACCATAACATTCAGGATTGACAGCGGGGGTGAGGTGCTGGATGAAGGCAGGCTTGAAATCGGGCCTGACGGCTCGTTCAGCAAGGAAGTGAAGACAAATCCGAATGGCAGCTGGAGGGCCTATACATTGACATTGACGGTCAATGACAATACCGGAGAAACTCAGGAGTGGTCCGAAACACGTTGGGTAGCCGGCTATTTCAATCTTGATGTAAGCCTGGAAAACGGTCTCAGGACAGATGGGAATGTTATCGGTACTGACAGATATACCAAACTCAATCTGATTGACAGGGACAATGCTGAAGTCCTTTTCAGCATAAATGGCACCAGCGAGATGACAACTCCGGTAAATGTTGCATACCGCATTGAAAATGATGAGGAAAAGGTGGTATCAAGCGGCAATGCCCTTACCGGGAAGGCTATTTCATTGGACTTTTCGGGATTGGATTCCGGACTGTACAGGATAATTGGTGAGGCCGCTATGGAATCAGACTCGGGAGAAGAATACTCTGATACCGTGGATTTGTCCCTGCTTTTGGTTCGCCCGGAAGACAATGCGATAGATGCGCCGGTGGCTGGGCTGATTGCCGTGGACAATACGGATATCGGGGAAGGCGAGGATATGGCACTGCTCATAGGTAATGCTGACGGCTCCCCACTCTGGGCATTCGTGGATGTCTTCGGTGAAAAAGGAAAGAGACTGGACGGCAAGGCTGTGGCCCTGGACGGCGTGAGGGCCGGGGCGGGTTCCCTGGCCAGACTCTCATTTGGATACAAGGCGGAATATCCGGATGCGGTGAGAATGCAGGTTTTCTTCTTCCGGGACGGCAAGATGAAGTCATTCAGCCATGAGTTCAGGCGCAGTGTCGCCAGCCGTGTTCTGCCGTTGGAATGGACATCATTCGAGGACAGGACGGAACCGGCTTCATTGACCAGAATCAGTCTGAAGACCAGCCCTGGTGTCGAGGTCCTCGCTGCCGTGTTTGACAAGAGCTCAGAGACCATAGCATCCAATCATTGGGAAGAGTTCAGTCTGGATGACTTCCATATTCCTGAACTGGATATCCAGTCCGTTTGCGGTTGCTGGGGAGACTCTCCTATGGTATTCGGATATGGCAGGATGATGAGAACCAAGTCATTGGGGATGATGAACGTGGAGACTGGGGCTATGATGATGGATGCCGCCGCACCGATGGCCGTGGAGGAAGATGCTGTTGAAGAGGCTGCGGAAGATGCTGCCGCCACAGGGTCTATGCCGGATGTCCGGGTCAGGGAGGATTTCTCCACGACGTTGGCCTTCCTGCCGTTCCTCAGGCCGGATGATGAGGGCAATGTCTCATTCGAGTTCAAGACATCGGACAAGCTGTCCACGTTCATTGTTTCGCTGTACGCCCACGACAAGGATATGCGCAACAGGGCCTTGCGCAGGGAAATGATGGTTACAATACCGCTGAAACTCTCCCTCGTGCAGCCTGAATATCTTTATGCAGGGGATGAGTGCGGGCTGTCGGTTGCGCTGTACTCAAATCTTGAAATGCCTGTTGCCGGTACTCTGGCATTGACAATGACAAAGGACGGCAAGGAAACCATTGTCCGGAGACCTGTCAATGTGCCTGCCGGGGCCTCTGTCAATGAGGTTTTCGATATTGCTCCGGACAATGCCGGGGAAATCGGGCTGAAGGCTGTCTTCGTTTCGGACTGCGGCAAGTATTCTGATGGAATGGCCGTGAACATTCCGGTGCTCCCAGCCGTGGAGACCGTGAAGGAGGCCCATTCAGCCGTTCTTCTCGCAGGAATGGACAAGGACAGCCTCGTGTCGGCTCTGCGTTCCGCATTCGTGAATATGACTTCCGTGGGGGCTGCCTACAAGGAAATCAGCATCATTGATATGATAAAGGAGGCCGTCCCTTCACGTATCGAGCCGCTTGGCAAGGATGTGCTTTCGCTCACTGAGGCATTGTATGTCAGAAGGTTGGCGGAATCTCTCGGGATCAGGGCTGAACGCGAGATGCAGGATAACCAACTCCTGGATGCAATTCTTGCCTGCCGCAATGCGGACGGCGGCTTCTCCTGGTTCGAGGGTATGCATTCCTCTCCGGTGGTCACTGCGGTTGTTCTGGAACGCTTTGCGAAACTCCGGAATGCCGGCAATGCCGTATCGGACCTTAGGTCCACGGTGATGTATCTGGATTCGCTCCAGTTCACAGTTGACGAGGTACTTCCATATTGGCGTGGCGGAATCGATGACAGCCAGTATATGTATGTCAGGTCAATGTGGCCGGAGGTGGAGTTCAAGGCTCCTTCGTTAAAGAATGAGGACCATAAGAAGAGGTTCAAGGCGTTCAGGGACAATGTTTCCGATTATCTGGCTCCTTCAAAGGCCAGGGGAATGAACGGCTATCTTTTCGGCAAAGTCCGGAGGCTCAGCACATTGATGAACCTCTCCGCCTCGTCCGAAGGCATTGCCCTTGCACGTGATTGGGGAATGTCCTTGTTCGCAGCAAGGAAGATGCGGAAATCCGCTGGGGCTGATGTGCTTTCGCTTCTGCAATATGCTGTGGAACACAGGGATGGCGGTATTTATTACCCTAACCTTGTGATGCCGTTCAGGGGACTTCTCGAGAGTGAGGCATACGCACATTCAATGCTCTGCGATTTGTTTACGGAATACGAGGCATTGCATCCTGGTTCAGGAACGGGCCGGGTGGCCGACGGGATCAGGATATGGCTGATGCTCCAGAAGGAGACCCAGCATTGGGATACCAGGCCTGAATTCATTGATGCTGTCAATTCCGTGATGGCCGGGGATGATGCGGTCAAGTCCACATCGGTTCTTATTCTTGAGAAGGCGGCCGAGATGCCGTTCCGGGATGTCAAGGCGGCAGGTAACGGCTTCAGCATTGAGCGGAAGTTCTACAGGGAGGCTGTTGTGGCCCGGTCCGGTGCGGCTACCGGCTCCAAGGACAGCAATGTGGTGGAACTCAAGGAGATAAAGGAAGGAGACAATGTCAATGTGGGCGAGAAAATCATATCCGTATGCACCATCCACAATGACGAGAACCGCAGTTTTGTCCGTATCAATGTGCCGAGGCCGGCGGGATTCCGCCCGGTTAACCAGCTGTCCGGACATTGCGGCATATCTGGACGGAGATTGTGGTTCTGGCCTCAGGGATATTGCAATGTCAAGACTTCCGCTACCGAGTATTATTATGATTCCTATCCGGAGGAGAATACCGAGATACGTGAGGAGTATTTCGTGACCAGGCCGGGCAGATTTGTATGTCCGACACTTGAAGTTGAATCTTTGTATGCTCCGCATTACCGGGCCAATTCAGCCTATGCGGAGATGCCTGAAATTGTTTTGTAATAATGACTCAGATTGAAGAAATGCTGGAGTTCAACCGTAAGTTCGTTGAGTCCAGGGAATATGAGAAATACCAGACTACCAAGTATCCAGACAAGAAGATTGCCATAGTAACTTGTATGGATACCCGTCTTGTCACCCTGCTTCCAGCCGCCCTCGGCATAAAAAACGGGGATATAAAGCTGATAAAGAATGCCGGCGGGGTAATCACGAACCCGTTCGATAGTACTATCCGCAGCCTTATCGTGGCTGTTTACGAGCTGGGTGTCAATGAGATAATGGTAATCGGCCATACTGGCTGCGGGGTTCAGGGAATGGACTCCGCGGAGATGCTGGACCTGATGCGGGAGAGGGGCATTGACGAGGAACATATCAGCCTGATGCGGCATTGTGGCATTGACCTCGACTCCTGGCTGCACGGTTTTGACGACACCGAGGCCGCCATTCTCGAGACAGTGGACCTTATCCGCAACCATCCGCTCATCCCGAAGGACATCAATGTCCGCGGCTACATCATGGACTCCGTCACCGGCGGACTTTCACCTATTTGTGAGGGAATAGTTTAAAAATTTCTTATATTCTCATCTTTGACACATCCAGTTCGTGATATAGGCGTCCCAAATAGTTGT
>JBJEBV010000066.1:0-1941 GCA_051870395.1 Candidatus Cryptobacteroides sp.
TCCCGCGCACCTTAGGATTCTCTCCCCGCCTACCTGTGTCGGTTTTGGTACGGGTACATGATGTCTCGTTAGAAGCTTTTCTCGACAGTGTAGTACGCTTGAATTTGGATTGTACCGAAGTACGCTCCTATCTGTCAGTTCTCGGCCTTGATACAGGGATTTGCCTCTGCACCAGCCTACCGCCTTCGACGCGCATTTCCAATCGCGCGCTCAAGCTCCTTGCTGTGTCACTCCATCCTCAAACAACATCATGCAGTACAGGAATTTTCGCCTGTTGTCCATCGCCTATGCTTCATGCCTCGGCTTAGGTCCCGACTTACCCTGAGACGACGAGCGTTGCTCAGGATCCCTTAGGCTTTCGGTGGATCCGATTCTCACGGATCGTTTCGCTACTCATACCAGCATTCTCACTTCCAAGTCGTCCAGCTGTCCTTACGGTCCGCCTTCAACCAACTTGGAACGCTCCCCTACCGATGCTTGCGCATCCCGCGACTTCGGTTCTGTACTTGAGCCCCGGATATTTTCGGCGCAGGGCCTCTCGACCAGTGAGCTATTACGCACTCTTTGAATGGTGGCTGCTTCTGAGCCAACATCCTGGTTGTTTTGGAAGTCCTACATCCTTTTCCACTTAGTACAGCATTCGGGACCTTAGTCGGCGGTCTGGGCTGTTTCCCTTTTGAATACGGGTCTTATCACTCGCATTCTGACTCCCAGGCTCTTCTCATGAAGCCATTCGCAGTTTGACTAGGCTCGGTAAGCTTTACGCTCCCTTACCCGATCAGTGCTCTACCGTCTCCATGTGTTACCTGAGGCTAGCCCTAAAGCTATTTCGGGGAGAACCAGCTATCTCCACGTTCGATTGGCATTTCACCCCTATGCACAGCTCATCCCAAAGTTTTTCAACACTCACGGGTTCGGTCCTCCACTCATTTTTACCTGAGCTTCAACCTGGCCATGCATAGATCACTGTGGTTTCGGGTCTAATCCCAGAGACTTGCGCCCTATTCAGACTCGCTCTCGCTTCGGCTCCGCGTCTCCCGCTTAACCTCGCCTCTGAAATTAACTCGCCGGTTCATTCTTCAATAGGCACGCCGTCGCACGTATAAAGTGCTTCGACTGCTTGTAGACATACGGTTTCAGGTTCTATTTCACTCCGCTCCCGCGGTTCTTTTCACCTTTCCCTCACGGTACTATGCGCTATCGGTCGTTCCGTAGTATTTTGCCTTGGATGGTGGTCCACCCTGCTTCCCACAAGGTTTCACGTGTCTCGTGGTACTCTGGATACCAGCCCATCAGCTCTGGATTTCGTCTACCGGAGTTTCACCGTCTGTGCTCAACCTTCCCAGATTGTTCGACTATCCCTGACTAACTTGATGCTGGTCCTCAACCCCGGTCGTCCGAAGACGTCCGGTTTGGGCTCTTCCCTGTTCGCTCGCCGCTACTGAGGGAATCTCGTTTGATTACTCTTCCTCCGGCTACTTAGATGTTTCAGTTCACCGGGTGTGCCTTCCTTTCGGATGGTACGACATGACTCGTACCGGGTTGCCCCATTTGGAGATCCATGGATCAAAGCCTACTTGCGGCTCCCCATGACTTATCGCAGCTTATCGCGTCCTTCATCGGCTCGGAACGCCTAGGCATCCACCATATGCCCTTTGTAGCTTAACTATTTGTTATGCCATAGGTTTCATATGTCAATATGATGTCTATGCTTGAATCCTAAAATGTTCGTTCTAACCATTCTGTTCACACTGTCGTGCGACTCGATGATTTCGATACATTTCATTTCTTCTGTGTAGTTTTCAGTGTGCATTGAGGGTTGTTCCCTCAAAACTAGACAATGCAACAGCCGGATGACCGACCAGAGTCATGGACTCGCGTCCATTTACTCCTTAGAAAGGAGGTGATCCAGCCGCACCTTCCGATACGGCTACCTTGTTA
>JBJEBV010000067.1:0-1924 GCA_051870395.1 Candidatus Cryptobacteroides sp.
ATGTAATCGCAGCTTGCCAGCCTTGCGATCTGAGCCTTGTCTAAATTTCGGTCGGCGTGGTATTCGATGTCCTCAACGCAAGCATTAGACTCTGCAAAGCCCGCGTTCTTGACGAGGCGCTTCAGATGGTTATTCTTTCTTGTGGTCCATTCATGATCCACAAGAAGCCAGAATCGGTCTTCAAAGGACATATCTGCCATATTCGGATCGGTCAATTGATCCTTGAATGCCTTGGCCATGGCGCTCAAATGCATTTCCTGCAGCTTTGTTACGGTGTTTTCTGTCAACATCATTTCTTACCTCCGTAATACTCGGCTCCTCGGGTAAAGCCGTATTTTGCAGAGGATTCGGACGATGCTGGAGTGTTTTCCTCCACCTTGTCCTGCCCCGAAGAAAGAATGGCCTGTATGTTCTTAAGCGACGGACGCGGTGTGAAGGTCAAGACCTTCCTACAAGCGTTTTCCAGCCTTTCGGGCGTGTACTTGTCTGCCAGTTTCAAAAGTCCCATACAGGCCTTGTAGCCCTGCTGCTCGACCTTGTAGCCGCCAAGAATAGCTGTAATAACTGTTTGCGTGTTCGTCCCGATCTTTTTCGCCCATTTACGGAATCTGTCTCCGTTCCACTGCACGTACTGCTGATGGTTGGGAGGCATATGTTCTTCCACCGTGCTGTATTGATTGGCTCGACCGTAAAGCCTGCGGTGGGAGCAGATACGACTTCCGTCAAAGAACACCTCAACAGTAGAACGGGTAATGCGTACATCCACCTTTTGCTTGATATATTCATACGGTACCGAGTAGTTCATCTTGTCCACCGAAATGTGGTAATTGGGCGCAACTGTAGCGATCTTCCAGGTAGCCAATTCAAAGGGACGAGGCGGCAGCGGAAGAAGGAACGGCTTTTCCTCCTCAAAGGCAAGAGCACGGCTGCCATCCTTCTTCTGGAATGGCTTGTGATTGAATTCATACAGCCGTTCCCCTATGGCTTCGTTGAGATCCGCCAAGGACAAGAACCGGCTGTTACGCAACGCCGCCAGAATGAAATTAGTGACCACGCCTACCGTGCCCTCAACCATGGCTTTGTCCTTGGGCGAACGTACACGGCAAGGCAGGATTGCCGTTCCGTAGTGCTCGGCAAGGTCGTTGTAGGACTTGTTCAGCGTGACCTCACTTCGCCCGTGGGTAATGACACCGGTTTTCAGATTGTCGCACTGTAGAATGCGAGTGACACCACCGAAATGCTTGTAAGCGTTGACGTGAGCTGCTGTCCAGCACTCCTGATCCATGGAAAAGAACGCCTCCACATAGGCGTATCCGCTGTATGGCAGGGTGGCAACGAATACGTATGCCGGGATAATCTCGCCCGTATCTGTGTCAATGACCGATGCGGTGTCGCCAGTCCAGTCCACTTGAAGGATCTCTCCGGGTTTGTGATTCAAGTGCATGGTGGCGTTTGTCTTTGCCGTGTAATCCCGATAATACTTTTTGAACTGTGTCAACTGGTACGGAATTTCACCGTTTACTTGGCACGCCTCGCAATACTCCATCCACAAGAGATTCAGCGTGACGCCGCTTTTCTGCATTTCTCTGTGGATGTACTCATAGTCCGGCATTTTATAGCCTCGCGGCTCCGGTGCCGATGGGAACAGAATCTCGGCAAGCCGTTTGTCCGACATCTCGTCCGGCAAGGGAAAAGACAAACCTTTCGCCTGCGCCAACCTCAGCGTCTGAATGACGGTGGTTCGGGAGCATGCGCAGCTCTGCGCAATCTGTGTGTTGTTGAGTCCGAGGCTACTCAGCCTCAGGATCTCGCGGTAATTGGTCATGGTGATGACCTCCTTTATTGGATTCACGCTCTCGCGTGTACCCATATTTTACCGCACAATCTACGACTGTTCAACTTGCGCGACGGGGGTGTTCAATTT
>JBJEBV010000068.1:0-1904 GCA_051870395.1 Candidatus Cryptobacteroides sp.
TTCAACTGTGATTTCCAATCCACTCCGCTTTCGGCAAGCATTCTCGCTTCCCGGTTTACAAGCGAGGCCACGTCCGCATTCACATCCTTGGTGGCAAATCCGAAATAAGTGCATCTGTCATCCCCGTCGTGCGTTATGACAACCCTCGCCCCCCCTGATGTTTCAGAGTCGGAGGATACCGAAAACTTGATTCCGGAGAATTCCGGAGATTCTGGAGTCCTGACTTCTTCATTGCACCCCGCAGTGATGAAGAAGGACAATGTCAGTCCGATTCCCGTCAGGAACTGTAAAATGGTTCTTTTCATCAAATTTCAAAAATCAATTTTTCCGGATGCAAATATAGAAAAATTATGGAAATGACAATATTAATTCTATTTTAAAAGCATAATGCATTAATATATAATAATTTATAACCTTTTAACATCGAGAGCGCAAAAGTGCTGGAAACGACATAATATTGTATTCCAAACTCTTACATTCAAAAAATTGCACCGACAACACTGAAGAATTTTTAATTATCTATCAAAATGATTAAATTTGCAGGCAATTCTGTTTGGAATATTCAATTAAATAACAAAAAATATGTTGGAAAATAAGAAAAGAGTGTATCGTTTCGGAGGCAAGACAGCCGAAGGTAACGGTACCATGCGTGAACTCCTTGGTGGAAAAGGCGCTAACCTTGCCGAGATGAACCTTCTCGGAATGCCTGTTCCGGCCGGCTTCACCATTACTACAGAGTGCTGTGCAGAGTATTACGCACTCGGCGGAGGATATACTGACGAGCTCAAGCAGGAAGTTGCCGAAGCTCTTGCCGCAACCGAGAAGATAATGGGAAAGAAGTTCGGTGATCCGTCCGACCCGCTTCTCGTAAGCTGCCGTTCCGGTGCCAGAAGTTCAATGCCGGGCATGATGGACACGATTCTCAACATCGGCCTCTGCTCAGCAACCCTCCCGGGAATGATCAAGAAGACCGGCAATCCTCGTTTCGTCTATGATGCATACCGCCGTCTCATCATGATGTACTCTGATGTCGTTATGGAGAAGGCCGAGGGCATCGAGCCTGAGGACGGGCAGGGTATCCGCCAGCAGCTCGACAGGATGATGTGCGAGCTCAAGGAGAAGAAGGGCTACAAGGCTGACACCGACATCACTGCCGACGAGCTCAAGGATCTCTGCGAACTCTTCAAGGCAAAGGTTAAGGAAGTTCTCGGAGTAGATTTCCCTGATACGGCAGAGGCCCAGCTTTGGGGTTCCATCGGTGGTGTGTTCAAGTCCTGGAACGGAAAGCGCGCCATCACCTACAGAAGGATTGAGAAAATTCCTGATGACTGGGGTACAGCCGTAAACGTCCAGTCAATGGTATTCGGAAACATGGGCGACACTTCCGCTACAGGTGTGGCCTTCTCACGTAACCCTGCCAACGGTGACAACAAGTTCTACGGCGAGTGGCTCATCAATGCCCAGGGCGAGGACGTTGTCGCAGGTATCCGCACACCTAACCCTCTCAATGAGGCTACCAAGTCCGACAAGAACAAGGACCTCGAGTCCCTCGAGACCGCAATGCCTGAGGTTTACAAGGAACTGGACGAGATCCGCACACATCTCGAGAACCACTTCCACGATATGCAGGACATCGAGTTCACGATTCAGGAAGGCAAGCTCTGGATGCTCCAGTGCCGTATCGGCAAGAGGACAGGTCTCGCAGCTCTCCAGATGGCTACCGATATGCTTGCAGAAGGCATGATTGACGAGAAGACAGCTGTCATGAGAGTTTCTCCTGCACAGCTCGACGAGATTCTCCACCCTATTCTCGACCCTGCTTCAGAAAAGAAGTGCAAGGCTATCGCACAGGGTCTTCCTGCATCTCCGGGCGGAGCAGTAGGTACTCTCGTATTCACTCCTGA
>JBJEBV010000069.1:0-34580 GCA_051870395.1 Candidatus Cryptobacteroides sp.
GCAGGGCCTCTGTAGGTAAGATTTTCTAAAATATTGTGTCAAACTCCCGGGAATAGTTTAAAAATTTCTTATATTTGCTTTCACTATAAGTTTCTTGGTTATCGAATTTTTATTTCATGGAGAGCAATGGCTAAGTTTGGCTATTCGGATAATAAAGAGAGGGCAATTGATGATGTGTTCTCGTTTGTAGGGAAAGATGATGACAGGATGGCCATTCTTTCTCATTATCTGCATAATGGAGGTGTACTTGGTGGAGGTGTTTCAGCACTCCCGTCGATAGTAAGAGGTTATTTGGCAGATAAAGGAATTAATGATTTGCCGGAGTCGGATGATGAATCTGGACTTTGTGATGACTTTGTTGGGACGTATGGCAATTTGTTTGATGCTTTTATCGATGTCCCTTTTGCACCACCGGTAGATTCCAAGTTTACCTTTATAGATTTGTTCGCCGGGATAGGAGGATTCAGAATAGCCCTTCAAAATGTAGGTGGTCGGTGTGTCTATTCGTCAGAATGGGATTTGCAGGCGCAGCGCACATATTTTGCGAATTTTGGAGAGGTTCCGTTCGGGGATATCACGAAACCTCAGGCCAAGCGATATATACCACGGCAATTTGATGTTCTATGCGCAGGATTTCCTTGTCAGCCGTTTAGTATATCAGGCAAACAGAAGGGATTTGAGGATACAAGAGGAACTCTCTTCTTCGATGTGTGCCAGATAGTGCAGGAACACCACCCAAAGGTAATCTTTCTGGAGAATGTCAAGCATCTGGTGTATCACGATGGCGGGAGGACTCTTGCGACTATCGTGTCAAAACTGGAAGAGATGGAATATAAGGTTTCATTCAAGGTGTTGAATGGGGCCGACTTCGGAGTTCCCCAGAATCGCGAAAGAATAATTATTGTAGCTTCGCTGGTAAAAAAATTCGACTTTATGACAATAAAAGAATCCCCTAGATATAATCTAAAGGATATATTGGATAAAGATGGGGACTTTGAATATCTTAAGCCGGAGGAGTACACATTGCTTGGTGAAACCCATAGACAGCCGGCATCCGGCTTGATATTCGCCGGATATCGTAACAAATCAATTAGAAAAGCTGGTGTAAGACCGGGAACTGAACATCTTTCCCGTGTTCATAAACAGCCTAACAGGATATATTCCGTTGAAGGTGTTCATCCGACTCTGCCTTCTCAGGAGAGTTCCGGGAGATTCTTCATTTTGACAGAAGATAATCGAGTCAGAAAATTGACGCTGAATGAATGTTGGCGACTTATGGGCTTCCCGGACAGTTATCGGAGGGTTAGTCCTGCGGGCCAGCAGTATAGACAGTTGGGCAATTCGGTTTGCGTAAAAATGATAGAGGCTATAGCCAAGGAGATTAAGTGTCAGTTACTGGAAATACAATGAGTTATGGTTTGCAAGGATAATCATCGTTCTGTTCTCCAGGGCATATATGACTCTGCGTTGAAAGTTGTGGATTCTTTTGACGGAGTGTGTTCGCTTGACCCTGACGTGCGGGAAAGGATTGAGCTGATTATTGGACGGTCGGAGGCAAATAAAGGCATATACACTGTGCTGATGACTTTATTCTCACATAAAATCATTGACCCGGGACAAGATATCAGAAAGCATCAGTATCAAATCGACGGTGGTTTTGCAGGTCGTGTGAAAGACACTCAGTTCGTCTTCTTTCTAGAAGTGGTCAAATTCCGCACAGGCCTGGGCATAGAACCTCATCGAACTGTATGAGGATATTTGTTTGTTTCCGGATAATATGTATATTTGCGTATCAAAATTGATACTTTATTTTATGAAAATACTTGATGAGCAGACAATCTATCAGGCAACTGATGAGCAGATACTAGGCGAACTTCACGACAGGCTGGTCAGGATGCGCCGTTCCTGCTGCTTCTCCCAACAAGAGTTGGCAGACCTTTCAGGTGTTTCCATAGCAACTATCAAACGCATTGAGACACAACGGGATAAAGATATTAGCCTGATTGTACTTATACGCCTTCTGCGGACTATGACCCAGATGGAAGGCATTGGGACTCTTGTGCCAGAAGTCCCGGAATCGCCATTTCTTGCAATGAAAGATGGTACTACGGCACGACGGGTTTCAAGTAAAAGAAAGAGGATATGAAAGTGATGATGAACGTCAACGTAGTGTTGTGGGGAGAGGTGATTGGGAAGATGAGCTGGGATGTAATCCGCCAAGTGGCCACCTTTCAGTTCTCCGAGCGCTATCACGAGTTGCCATACAATATTATGCCTACAAGACCGGCCAAACCAAGGCCCGCCTTCCTCGGAACTGTGGGGGACAAATATCACGGTCTGCCGCCTTTTATCGCAGATTCGTTGCCTGACCATTGGGGAAGCATCATATTCGACAAATGGGCCAGGGAGAAAGGAATCCAGCCAAAGGACTGCAATCCGCTCCTTAAACTGGCCTACATTGGCAAGAGGGGGCTCGGTGCACTGGAGTTCGTTCCTGAAATAGATACTGGGGATTCCGAAACCGGAGACCTTGCCGGTCTTGAAGCAATGGCCCAGGAGATATACAGGAAGCGCTCTGAAGTAGTAATCAGGGATGATGAGAGAAATACTTTCGAATCATTTGCCCGGCTAGGTTCCCCTCCCGGAGGTGCGCACTCGAAGATTCTTATCGCTATCAATGACAAGGATGATTCAATTATTTCCGGGCAGACTGATCCGGAGGAAGGGTTTACGCAGTACATCCTCAAGTTCAAGGAAGATTATGATGTCCCGTCCTGCGAGATTGAATACGTCTATTATCTGATGGCGAAAGAGGCGGGGATAGATATGATGCCGTCAAGATTGATTGAAGTCAACGGCCGTAGGCACTTTCTCACTCAGAGGTTTGACCGGCGTGACGGAAGGAAACTCCTCACCCAGACAATGGCGGCACTCATTCCGAGTGCAAGCGACTATCAGAACCTTTTCTTCCTTTGCAGGACTCTGGGATTGGCAGAGTCAGCGAGGATTGAACTATTCCGTAGGATGTGCTTCAATGTTGTCGCAGGAAATACTGATGACCACAACAAGAACTTCTCTTTCATAATGCACGAAGATGGTCTTTGGGAACTGGCTCCGGCCTATGACATCACTTTTACGGCAGACATCTGGAAGAGGTCGGATGATGACATCCACTCACTTGGGATTTATACCAAGCGATGCTATTTTACAGAGCAAGACCTGATATGTTTCGGTGAAGACTTCGATATTCCGGAGCCAAGGAAGATTCTTGATGAAGTCAAAGCCGCAGTCTCAAAGTTCAGCATTATTGCCCAGGAGAATGGCATATCGCAGGATTGGATTGACCGTATTTCCGAAGTGTTGCAAAATTTGGTGAAAGAATAGCAAAATTAGACGGATACCTGATTCAGTGTGGGGGACATTCAGCAATAATTGTTCTCCACGCTTTTGGACCAGCCGCGTCTTGTAATATATTCTCCCCCGTTAATAAACCACCGTATCGGAGTCCCGGCACTTTCCGCCAACCCCGGTCAATGCGGAAATGGCATTGATGTCCTCCTGTGAAAGCTCGAAGTCGAAACTGTGGGCGTTCTCCTCAATACGGGACGGGGTCACCGACTTGGAAAGAGGGATTATTCCGCAGGCGGACACCCAGTTCAGTACCACTTGTGACACACTCCTGTTATATTTCGATGCTATGTCAATCAGTTCAGTACACCGCAATGCATCACCGTTGGCCAGGGGACTCCAGGCCTCGAGAACAATCCCGTTCCTGCGGCAAAACTCCACGCAGTCATTCTGGGTCCAGCCCGGATGATACTCAATCTGGTTGACCGCCGGCATTATCCTGGCGTAATCCATCAGCGGCCCAAGATGACGGGGCATGAAATTGGACACTCCGATTGAGCGTACAAGCCCTTCATCCACAAGCTTTTCCATTGCCTTCCAGGTTTCATTGTTCAGTTCCTTCCAGCATTCATACTGTGAAGCCACCGCAGGCCAGTGAATCAGGTACAAATCCACGTAATCCAGTTTCAATGCCTTCAGGGACTTCTCGAAAGCCCTCAGGGTACG
Source organism: Candidatus Cryptobacteroides sp. (assembly GCA_051870395.1). GTDB lineage: Bacteria > Bacteroidota > Bacteroidia > Bacteroidales > UBA932 > Cryptobacteroides. The sequence continues at coordinate 4,075 of JBJEBV010000069.1, forward strand.
TCCGTAGCCTCTGTCCGTATTCCATACCTTGGTGGTGATGAAAATATCCTCGCGGGAAAGCCCCGTTTTCTCCAGTCCAAGCCTGACACCGTCGCCTACCTCAGCCTCGTTTCCATACAGTGCGGCAGTGTCAATATGCCTGAAACCGCATTCAATAGCCTTGCACACCGATGCCGCCGTCTTCTCCGGCTCGCTCTGCCAAGTTCCGAATCCCGCTGCCGGTATCCCGAACCCGGAATTCATCCCAATCTTTTTGCCCAGTAATTCCATTGTACATTATGTTACATCAGTACAAAGTTAGCAAAAACTACTGTTTCCTCGTCTTGATCCTGAAGAACATGGCGTAGAGCAGCGGAACGAAGAAGAGCGTGGCGATGGTGCTGAAGAGCAGGCCGCCCATTATGGTCACTGCCATTGAACCGAACATTGCGTCGTTTACCAGAGGAATCATTCCGAGGATGGTGGTCATTGATGCCATCAGTACAGGGCGGAGCCTGCTCTCGGAACTGGAAACCAGGGCCTCTGCAGGGTCCTTCCCGGACGCAATCTGTTCACCGATTTCATCCATCAGCACAATGCAGTTCTTCATCATCATTCCCACAAGTCCCAGCATTCCCACTATTGCACAGAATGTGAAAGTCTTGCCAGTCAGCAGCATTGCCGCCACGACACCAATCGCCAGCAGCGGAACGCAGCAGATGATTATCAAAGGTTTGCGGTAATCCTTGAAGAGTAGAATCAGGACGGCGATAATCAGCACGACGCCGAGCGGAATGTTCGCGAAGAGATTGCTCATAGTCTCGTCGCTCGCCCCCTTCTCGCCTTCCCAGGTCAAGGAATAACCTGCAGGAAGTTCGATTGCCTCGATTTTGTCGGCTATCAGGCGTCTCGTCCTTTCGGTCTCCTGGCCCTCCACTGGGGAGCACATTACCTTCTGTGTACGCTGGCCATTGAAGCGAGGAACCACAGGATCCTCCCACTTCACACTGACACCCGGACTGATCTGCTTCAGCGGGATAGTCTGCAGGGCAGATTCCACCAGGGAACCCATATCGAGAGTCCCGTTGCGCAGTTTCAGCATATTCTCCTCGGTCAATGCGTTCTTCATGTCCGGAATCATCTGGAACAGAGGCACATTCTCGAGATTGTCAACCTGATTTCCGTCCTCTTCCACGCATTTTACATAGATGGTGTTCTTGTGTACGCCGTCGTAGAAAGCCCCGACAGGCAGGCCGCCGGAAGCGCTCAGCAGGGACATTGACACATCCTGCCGGCTGAGTCCGGCCCTTCTTGAGGCCGGCTGGTCATAGTCAATCTCCAGGACCGGCACAGAAGGCTCCCAGTCCGTCGTGACAAGACATACCTCGGGAGTGTTGTTCATGATGGCCATCGCAGAGTCCGACAATGCGTGCAGGACGGCAGGGTCAGGACCGGAGAACATCAGTTCGATAGGGTACTTCTTGTACATGATGTTGTACCTCTTCAGTTTCAGGTATGCATCCGGATACATCTGCTCGAGCTCGTGCTGAATCTCGTACATATTTTTCTCCAGGGCCTCGGCGCTCTCGAAATCGATAATCAGTTCACCATAGGACAATGAAGGGGTGGCAATGCTGCGCACCAGGTTGTACCTTGCAGGCGTACCTCCTACCGATGTGGTCACATCTCCGATTTCCGGACGTTGCTGGAGCCATTCCCTGATTTCCGTGAGGTCCTGCGCCACCCTGGTCGAGTTGGTCCCTTCAGGGAGTTTGTACTCCATATACAGCTGGTCATAGACCATGTCAGGGAAGAAGCCCTGCTTCATCTTGCCGTAGCCGAGCCAGGTCAGCCCGAGGAGGATGAATGCGATGGATATGGTGAACACCCTGTGGTTAAGGGCGAATGTCAGGGATTTGCGGAGAGCCTTGTAAACCCTTCCGTTATACAGCCCCTCCTCGCTGGTGAGGCCTTCCACCTTCTCGTACTTGTGTCCCTTCATCATTGTGTCGGCCATCAGCGGAACGTGGACAAGAGCCAGTATCCAACTGAGCATCAGGGAGACTGCAAGGACTATGAAAAGGTCCCGTACATACACTCCTGCCGTGTCAGGTGACAGGAAAATAGGAAGGAAGGACAATATCGCTATGAGGGTTGCACCGAGCAGTGGCATTGCCGTCTTCTTGCCGATGGAAGTCATCGCCTCCCTTCTCGGCTTGCCCATCTTGAGGTCCACCAGGATGCCGTCCACGATGACAATGGCATTGTCTACCAGCATTCCCATTGCCAGGATGAAGGCACCCAGGGATACCCTCTGCATTGTGCCGTCCATGAACCCGAGGAAGAGGAATGAACCTATCACAATCATTATCAGGCTTATTCCGATGATGAGTCCGCTGCGGAATCCCATTGATACCATAAGAATCGCAACAACGATGAGCACCGACTCCAGGAGATTTATCAGGAATGTCAGGAGGGAGGATGTGACCCTCTCCGGCTGGTTGAATACCTTGTGGCATTCGACCCCGGATGGCAGCCTGTCAGCCTCCAGCTCTGCGAGCTTCTCCTCCACGGCCTTTCCGACTTTGACAATGTCGGTGCCTGAGGCGGCGGCCACGGCTATTCCGAGAGCCCTTTCCCCATTGTATTCCAATGAATTCCTGACTGGTTCGGCCCAGCCATACTCAACATCAGCAATGTCCTTGAGCCTCAGCTGGTCGTTCTCGTGTCCCTGGATTATCATGTTCCCAATCTGCCCGGCCGTCTTGAACTTGTCGCTGACGGTAACTCTGACACGGTCATCCCCATTCTCATAATATCCGGCGTAATATACGCTGTTCTGTCCGTTGAGGGTCGAGAGAATCTCCGCTGGAGCCACTCCCAGAGTGGCCATCCTGTCCGTCCTGATGCAGATGTCAATGCTTTCCTGGCGCTCTCCATAAATATTGACTCTCGCAACTCCTGGGATATTTCCGATTTCCCTCTTGAGCAGCCTTGCGTAGTCGGAAAGCTCTTTCTCGCCCAGTCCGTCCCCTGTCAGGGCATACATCATTCCATACACCAGGCCGAAATCGTCCTGCACCATGGCCGTGGCCCCTGACGGAAGGGTTTTCTGGGTGTCCCCGACCTTCCTGCGGAGAAGGTCCCAGCACTGTTCCACGTCATCGTCCCTTGTGGTGGACTTGAGCGTTACCTCTATCAGGGCCAGGTCATTGTAGGAATAGCTGTGGACCTTGTCAACCTCGCCGATTGACATTATGCTGTTCTCCAGAGGCTCGCAGACCTCCATCTCGATTTCGTGGGATGAGGCGCCCGGATAGGTGGCCACGACCATGGCCATCTTGACCTTGATTTCCGGATCCTCCAGTTTGCTCATATCGTATGCCGAGAGCAATCCGCCCACCAGCAGCACGGCTATCAGGAAGTAAATCAGCTTGCTGTTCCTGAAGGCCCAATTTCCGAAATCAATATTCATAACAAGCCTCCTATGTTCGTTCCAGATGCTTTCTGGAGAATGTTGACCTTCTCTCCCTCCCTCAACTTGTGGACTCCTGAGGTTACCACGGTTTCCCCGCCGGCAAGTCCGGAGGATATGACGGCATCCCCGTCATTGTGCAGGCTTTCCACTGTGACCTCCCTCGAATGGACAGTATTGTCTTCACCGAGAATCCACACGTGGCTTTTGCCGTCCTTGCTGAACAATGCGGAAGCGGTGATGGCCGTCCTGCCGTCATTCCCGGCATTGCAATCCAGGCTGACCATGGTGTTCATCCCGGGGGCAACCTCACCATTCCCTCCGGCCAGGGCGAACCTTACGGTGTAAAGCTGGTTCGCATTGGCTTTCGGGCTGATACTCAGCAGTGTAAGAGGCATTGTCTTTTCCGGGATGAAGTCAAATGCGGCGCGGAAATCCTTATATCCCCTGAATTTGGAGTATTCCGAGCCCGGTATGTTGATTTCCACCTCGGGGCTGCCCGATGAGATGAAGCATACCACAGGCATTCCTGCCCCGATGATTGCCGGAGCGTCGTAATATGTCTTCTGGAGATAGCCGTCGAAAGGGGCTGTAATCCTGGTGTCAGCCAGCTGGTTCCTGCAGTTTTCATATTTCGCGGAAATCTGCTCCAGTCCGTAGCGGGCCTTGTCATAGTTGGCTGCCGTCGTGGCACTGTCACGGTAGAGGGCGAAGACCCTCTCAGCCTCGGCCTTGACACTGTTGTATTCTGCCTCCACGGCATTGAGCTGGACTTTGTAGTCCCTGTCGTCGAGTTCGGCTATGGTCTGTCCCTTCCGTATGAAAGTACCCGCCTCGCCGTGAATCTTCTTGAGTTTCCCCGATACCTGGAATGCCAGGTTGGTTTCTTTTGCGGCTGTCACTTTGCCAGGGAATTCGAGCCTGACGGCATTTCCGTACTCCCTTGCGGTTTCAATCTTCACAACCGCTGTCTTTTCCTGCGTATTTTTTCCGTCCCTGCAGGACTGTGCCAGGCAGGCAGTCACGAATAAAGCCGAGGTCAGGGCCACGGCTTTGAGCATGCCTGGGATAAATTCTGTTCTTTTCATATTTCCTTCTTTTGTCTTTTATCAACCTGTAAATGACTAGCCTTCAGCGAGGCGTGTGTATTACTGCAAAAATAGGGACAGAAATTGCTGCGTTCTATGCGTATTATGATGAAATATTGTCTTATTTGTACAATCTTTCGCAGGATTTTCGGCTCGATGGTCGAAATTAGGACAATGCTTTGTCAAATTATTGCTATTTTCGTGACATATTGAAAAATTATTTGAAACATAATATCCGGAAATATGGAGACTGCTGCTTCTGAAATGGGATTGTTCGAAGTAACTGCCGCATCCTTTGAGGACGAGGGCAGGATTATCAATGTGGACAAGAACGGATTCTTCTTCTGCCTGAGTGGTGAGATTGAGGTAGTCGTGGACGGAAAGACATACCTTCTCAGGGAGAATGACATTTTCATTTATCTTCCTATGAGTGAACTATATGTCCACAGAGTTTCATCCGACCTTTCAGGTATTGTGGGCATTGCGGGTTTCGCATTCGTGTATTCGTCATTGAGGATAGTCGCCAATACTTTCAACTATCTCTATGTCAAGGAGAATCCTTGTGTCTCCCTGACAGCCGGCGGAAGCGAGGCGGTTATGGAACTGATAACTGCGCTGCGAAGGCGCGAGGGAAATGATGATGACCCGGTCGTGAGCCAGATGAGAAGTTCCCTGGCCCTAGCCCTCTGCTACCAGATAATGCACGAATATTTCTCCACAGCCCCGGCCAGGCCTAGGAATCAGGACAGGAATGATATTGTCTTCCAGACCTTTATGAGGGCAATGTACACGGAGAAACCGAGGAGCAGGGATGTGGCGCATTATGCAGCGGCCCAATGTCTCAGCACGAGATATTTTTCCTCCATTATCAAGGAGAAGACGGGGAGGTCGGCCCTCCAGTGGATAACCATAGTGACTATAGACGATGCCCGCCACCTTCTGGATGACCCTGACAACAGCATCAAGGACGTGGCCAACAGGCTGGGCTTCCCTAACCAGTCATTCTTCGGACGCTACTTCAAACAATACAGCGGCCAATCTCCGACTGAATACAGGAAGTCATTGAAAAAGCCGCTGTAATAGTTATTTGCACCACTGGTCCAGCCAGCTGAAATACTCCCTGTGCCAGTACAATGCGTTCTGTGGCTTGAGTATCCAGTGGTTTTCATCCGGGAACACAATCAGGCGTGCGGGAACGCCCATCATCCTGGCTGCATTGAAAGCCGCCATTCCCTGGTCATAAGGGATGCGGAAATCCATTGCTCCGTGGATGCAGAGGATTGGAGTATGCCATTCTGTCACCCTTGCGGCAGGGGAGTTGTCATAATGCCTTCTGGCTTTCGGGTTGTCGCTCCAAGGTGAACCGCCCTGCCTGATTCCTCCGAAGGTCTTGCCGTCACCTGCCGGGCCCATCTGGCCAGGGGTGTAGGAATACTCCTCAAGTCCGCCGTTGTCCCAGTTCGGGAACCACATCTCCTCCGTCTCGTAGTACATATACTTCTCGTCGAAGATGCCTGCGTGGGCTATGAAGCAGTCGAATGTATCCTCGTGTGTTCCTGCGAGATAATATACTGAATAGCCGCCGTAGCTGGCTCCGCAGGCCGCCATCTTGCCGATATAAGGCTCGGCCTTGAGTTCCCTGGCAGCGGCCAGGTAGTCTTGCATGTTCAGGCCCGGATAGTCTCCGGATATCTGCTCCGTCCATTCCTGTCCGAATGCCGTAGTGCCTCGCCTGTTGGGGAGTACGACCACATATCCCTGTGCCGACATAAGCCTGTAGTTCCATCTGTAGGACCAGCCCTGGCTGAGGGTGCCCTGAGGGCCTCCGAGGCAGATCAAGATGGAAGGATAGACCTTTGCGGGGTCGAACTCCGGCGGATATACAACCCAGGTGAGCATATCCTTTCCATCCACGGTCTTGACCATCCTAGCCTCCGTCTTGTGAGGGGCAACCTGTGAGAGGATGTGGTCATTTTCATTGGTTATGGCCTCGCAGCTGCCGTCTTTTTCATTGATTTTCACAAGCTCGGTAGGGAAGTCCATGCTGCACCAGCTTGCGAGAATCTCAGTCCCGTCCTCTGTCCCGACAATGGCGAACGGGGAATTGAAATCGTACCACTTGTCTTCCCCGGTGATGCGTACAATCTCCTGTCCGTCAGTCTTGTAAAGAGCCTGGAGACCCTCCGTGAGGGCATTGAACCAGAGCCATTTTCCGTCCTGGCTCCATACGGGGCCTGCCGCATTGTATTTGAAGCCGGCAGTAATGTCGCGGATGTTATGAATTTCCGGCAGGCCGTCATTGACATAGTTGACATCGGCCAGCATCAGCCTTGTCTTGTCTGCCTCGTAGCCGTCCCTCTCCATGCTGAGCCAGGCGATGCGGCTCCCGTCCGGGCTCCAGACCGGGTCGGTGTCATAGCCGCCGCCCATCGGGATTACCTTGCATTCCCCGTTGGCTACATTGTAGATATATATCTCAGTATCAGTGCTGAACGCATACTGACTTCCGGTTTTCTTGCGGCAGGAATAGGCTATGTACTTTCCGTCCGGGCTCCAGTCCAGCTGCTCGATGCCGCTGAACGGCTCGGCCGGCAGTTCGTAGGTTTCCTTCTCTCCCGAGAGGAGGTCAATGCAGGACTCCGTGGTTACCGGCTTGTCGAGACCTGCAATGAATGTGTGCGGAACCTCCGTAACCCAATGGTCCCAATGCCTGTACATCAGGTCGTCCGTCTTGTATGCTGTAGCCTTGTCCAATGCCGGGTCCGAGTCGGCAGGAGTCTTGACTGCACCCTTCACGGAACTGACGAACATAATACTGCTTTCGTCAGGAGACAGCTTGAATTCACTCACGCCGGCCGGGATATCGGAAATCCGGGTCTTCTTCACCAGCTTGGGCGAATTCCCTCCAAGTCCACGTACAGAGGCCTTCCATATCTGTCCTTTCTGGATGTAGAAGATGCTGCGTCCACCGTCTGCCCATCTGGCGCAGCTTACGCTGCTTCCCTCGCAGGTCAACTGCCTTCGTCCCGTTCCGTCCGCATTGACAAGAAACAGATTCCTGCAGCTGCGGTTGTCCTGGATGGATGTGTAGCTTACCCCGAAAAGAATGGTCTTGCCGTCTGGTGAAAGCTGGGGGTCGGAGAGGCGGCCCAGCGAAAGCATTACCTCCGGTGTCATTTTCCCGTCCGTCACAGTTATGTCGGACTGCCCGATGTAGCCGGCGGCCTCCTTGTTGGAGCAATTTGTGAAATTAGTCATTGCAATAGCGAATGCTGCGGCCAAATACAGGCCTTTTGTTGTAAATGAATGTGCCATAATGAAAAACTTTGTCAACGGTTCTTGCCCAAGTTCCGGAACATTGTTGCGAAGATAGCGATAATTATTGATAAGTCGGGGATTTTCCTTAAATTTGAAAATTATGCAAAGACCGGTTATATATCTATATACTGACGGGGCGGCGAGCGGAAATCCCGGTCCGGGAGGCTTCGGCGTCGTACTCAAATGTGCGGGGCTTTCCAAGGAAATCAGCGGCGGCTTCCGTCTCACTACCAACAACAGGATGGAACTCCTCGCCGTGATAGTCGGCCTGGAGGCCATTAAATGGGACAATGCCGAAGTGGAGGTCTGGAGCGACTCGTCATACGTCGTCAAGGCCGTCACCGAGGGCTGGCTCCTGGGATGGGAGAAGAAATGTTTCGCCAAGGTGAAGAACCCTGATCTCTGGATCAGGTTCCTGAAGGTGTACAGAAGGCACAGGGTTACATTCCATTGGCTCAAGGGCCATGCCGGACATCCGGAGAATGAGAGATGCGATGCCCTTGCCGTCAATGCGGGAGGCTCTGCCGCAGCACGTGGAGAAGTGCTTCCTCCTGATGTCGCATACGAAGCTGAAAATGCGGGAGCGCAGTTGTTTCAATGATGAATGTCAATGATTTGTTCCCTCCCGGATTGATTTTCCGTGGATTTTCCTTAAATTTGAAAGATTTGTAAAAACATATACGATGATAAACAATAAAATTACTGTCGGCATCACCCAGGGTGACGGCAACGGAATAGGATATGAGGTCATTATCAAGGCATTGGCCGACCAGAGGATACTGGATTCGTTCACTCCGGTAATATACGGCTCGTCCAAGGTTTTCGGCTTCTACCGTAAGCTCATCCATAATCTTGACCCGCTTGACACCTACGTCATCGGCTCTGCCAAGGATGCCAAACTCAGGAAAATCAATATACTCAACTGCTTGCCAGACAATGTCTTCGTCGAGCCGGGCCAATCGACTCCGGAGTCGGCCAAGTCTGCAATCGTGTCGCTTCAGCGGGCGGTTGCCGACCTGAAGGCAGGCGACATTGACGTACTCGTAACCGCCCCTATTAACAAGAGGGCGATGTCATCGGCGGGCTTCGGCTTCACCGGTCATACCGAATATCTGAAGAAAGAGTTCGGAGCCTCCGATGTGGCAATGTTCATGATCAGCGAGCATCTCAAAATCGGTGTTGTAACAGGTCATATTCCGCTTAAGGACGTACCGACATCCATCAGCCAGGAAAAGATTCTCACCAAGCTCCGCCTTATGGACGCATCCCTGAGAAGGGATTTCGGAGTCACGAAACCAAAGATTGCAGTCCTCGGTCTCAATCCGCATAGCGGGGACGACGGCCTTCTCGGCAGCGAGGAGGAGACCATCATCGCTCCTGCAGTCAAGGCTGCCAATGAGGAGGGTATAATGGCATTCGGACCATATTCCCCGGACGGTTTCTTCGGCCTGGGCAATTACAGCAGGTTCGATGCGACACTTGCAATGTATCACGACCAGGGCCTGGCTCCGTTCAAGGCTCTAGATTTCGAGGACGGTGTCAATTTCACCGCCGGCCTCCCTGTCGTCAGGACTTCCCCTGACCACGGGACTGCATTTTCAATGGCAGGCCGGGACGAGGCGGATCCGATGTCAATGATGTCAGCCATCTATGCCGCAGTTGACATTTTCAAGCGCAGGCAGGCATACGACCGCCTTCAGGAGGGCAAGATGCCTGAGCGCCAGTTAGAGGACCGCAGGCAGGAACGTCCGGGCAGGAATCAGATAGAATAACTCATGTTTCGCAATGCGAAACTTAAGTTGAATAATTCCAATAATGCCGGCGGATGCTAATATATCTGATATTCAATTCCTTAAGGGGGTAGGCCCGAAAAGGGCGCTCCTCTTGAGTTCGGAGCTTGGTGTCAAGTCGGCATCGGAACTCATCCGCATTTATCCGTTCCGTTATGTTGACCGGAGTACTGTAACTCCGATTGCTGCTATCAGGTCGACAGCCGCATTGGTACAGCTCAGGGCCCAGGTAGTCAACGCCACCCTGCTCGACAAGAACGGTGTGGCCGTGGTCCCTTCTGACGGGGTAGTCAAGTTCAATACCGTACATCGCCTGTCGGTGATGGTCGCCGATGAGTCCGGAATAATCGAACTTGTTTTCTTCAAGGGTATCAGGTACATCTGGCAGAAACTCCGGCCCGGCAAGGTTTTCATCTTCTTCGGCAAACCGTCTCTCTATAACGGGAGATTCAATATGGTCCATCCCGAAATAGACGAGCCGGGAGGAGGTACTATCCAGACATCCTCCTCAATGACAGGCATTTATCCGTCCACGGAGAAGCTTCGCAATGCCGGAGTTACAGCCAAGGTGATGGGCCGTATAATGGCTTCCGCATTGGAAGTTTGCCTTCCTTCCGTGACAGAGACCCTGCCTGACTATGTCTTGAGGGAGAAAGGACTCGTACCGCTCAATTTCGCATTGAAGAACATCCACTTCCCGCAGGACCAGAATGCATTGGCCAAGGCCGAATACAGGCTGAAATTCGAGGAACTTTTCTTCCTCCAGCTTTCCCTCCTCCGGCAGAAATATGTCAGGAGCCGCAATGAGAAAGGCATCCCTATGCCCAATGTTGGGGAAGCCTTCAACAAATGCTATGAAGCATTGCCTTACAGCCTGACCGGGGCGCAGAAACGCGTAATAAGGGAAATTCGTGAGGATATGCGGAGCGGCAGGCAGATGAACCGTCTTCTTCAGGGGGATGTGGGTTCCGGAAAGACTATGGTGGCCGTGCTTTCGGCCCTGATTGCATACGGGAACGGCTATCAGTCCTGTATAATGGCTCCAACGGAAGTGCTTGCACGACAGCATTATACGAATATTATAAAATATCTTTGCGGCACCGGTGTGGAGGTGGCTGTCCTGACAGGGACGACCAAGGCCAGGGAGAGGAAGGAGATTCTGGAGAGGCTGGCTTCCGGCCAGGTAGGCATCATTGTCGGCACCCACGCATTGATTGAAGACAATGTGATTTTCCGGAATCTCGGACTTGCGATTATTGACGAGCAGCACCGTTTCGGGGTGGAACAGAGGTCCCGCCTATGGGCCAAGTCCACGATTCCGCCTCATATTCTTGTGATGACGGCGACGCCGATTCCGAGGACATTGGCAATGACCCTTTACGGGGACCTGGATGTCTCCGTGATTGACGAGATGCCGCCCGGCAGAGTCCCGGTAAAGACTCTCCAGATAGTTGAACGCCAGCGGCTTGAACTCTACCGCTTCATCAAGGACCAGATTGCGGCCGGACGGCAGGCCTTCATTGTCTATCCCATGATTTTCGAGAATGAGAAGGTGGACTACAGGAATGTGGAGACAGGCTACGAGGAAATTGTCAGCGCCTTTCCGTTCCCTCCGTACAAGGTGGCGATTGTTCACGGCCAGCAGAGTGACGAGGACAAGAAGTTCAATATGGACGCTTTCGTGGCGGGAAGGGCCAATATATTGGTATCCACTACTGTAATTGAGGTCGGTGTAGATGTGCCGAACGCCAATGTCATGGTCATAGAGAGCCCTGAGCGGTTCGGGCTTAGCCAGCTTCACCAGCTGCGCGGACGTGTCGGCAGGGGAGGAGGTGCTTCCTGGTGCGTGCTTGTCAGGGGAAACAAACTAAGTGAGGAGTCCCGCAAGAGGCTGGATCTGCTATGCAGTACCGAGGACGGCTTCGTGCTTGCGGAGGAGGATATGAAGATGAGGGGGCCGGGAGATATGGAGGGAACCCAGCAGAGCGGTCTTCCGATTGAACTTTCCATTGCTTCTCTCGCCAAGGACGGACGCCTGCTTTCCGAGGCGCGGGCCTATGCCGAGATAGTCCTGGAGAGGGATCCGGAACTTGCATCACCTCAGAATGCCCGGCTGCTCAAGGAACTACGCAAGGGGAAATATGACAGGAAGGATTATGGGAAAATCAGTTGAGATTCGTGCGACTGCATCAATTGGATATCAATGCCGCGATTGCGGACTGGGACAATGGTAACGGAACTCATAAGCAAATATGTCTGGCTAATCCAGACCGTGTCGAAGGCCGGGCTTGAGGGGCTGTCTCTTGAGGAGATTCAGTCCCGCTGGGAGCGCAGGTGGGATTCCCCTTATTCGAGAAGGACATTCTGCAACCACAGGGATGCCGTGGCGGAGATTTTCGGGATTGACATAGAGTGCAACCGTTCGACAAGGAGATATTTCATCCGCTATCCCGAGTCCCTGGAAGGCAATACTGCCTGGATGGTCAATACGTTCACTGTCAAGAGCCTCCTCGAATTGAGCCGTGAGAGGCTTTCGGGACGTGTCTCCGTGGAGAACATACCTTCCGGCCAGATTTACCTTGCCGACATCATGTCTGCGATGCTGGACAATGTCAAGGTCGTCATCTCTTATAAGAAATATTCAAGCGCAGTCCAGGAGACATTGACAGTCAGCCCGTTTGCCCTGAAGGAGGATATGAAGCGGTGGTACCTCATCGGTTTCGCCGAGGAAAGGAAGGCCCTGAGAGTTTACGGACTTGACAGGATATGCTCGCTCAGGGTTACTGAGGACAGGTTCCGGCTTCCTGCCGGCTTCGATGTGGATGATCTGTTCTATGACAGTTACGGAGTTTATATCCACAATGGGGACCCTGCCGTGGAGGTTGTGCTCGAATGTGCAACGGACCAGGCCGGATTCTTCAGGGATTTGCCGCTTCATCCTTCCCAGAAGATAAGTGTAGGGGAAGACCGGGCAGTAATCTCGTTCCGGGCTGTCCCGAATACCAGGATGATAATGGATTTATGCTCTTTCGGTTCCAAAATCAGAATCCTGTCCCCGGCTGTGGTACGGGATGCTGTCATCGGGGAATTCAGGAAGGCATTGGAAAAATACGAGGATTATGATTAAACTCCAGACACCGGTGGAAGTCGGACGTAGTGATGTCCGTATATCATTGAATGACAAGATTATGCTTCTCGGAAGCTGTTTTTCCGACAATATAGGGGAGAAGATGTCCCGCCTCGGTTTCGATGTCTGTGTCAATCCGTTCGGGCCGCTCTACAATCCCGTTTCCCTATGCAATTCGATAGGCCGTATAGCCTCCGGTTTTCCTTTCCGTGAGGAGGAATGTGTCAAGATGGGGGCTGGGTCCGAACTGATATGCTCATTCAGCCACCATACTGCGGCGGCGAGGGAGAGCAGCGATGCTTTTCTCGCTGGTGCCAATGCCGGACTCCAGGCGGCTCATGATTTCTTCGTTGAGGCTGATACACTGATACTTACGCTTGGGACGGCCTGGACATTCAGATGGAATGAGTCAGGGGAAATCGTGTCCAACTGCCTGAAACGCCCCGCTGCCGAGTTTAACCGTGAAAGGCTTTCTCTCTCCAATACCGTTGCTCTTCTGAAGTCTGTGGTCTCCAGATTCAGTTCCGCCAATTATCCAGGTGTGAAACCCAAGAAATTCATCCTGACGGTCAGCCCGATCCGCCATTTCAAGGATGGTGCGCATGGCAACCAGCTCAGCAAGAGCATTCTCCTGATGGCGGCCGAGGCTGTCTGCGAGGCTTTTCCTGAATCGTGTGTTTATTTCCCGAGTTACGAAATACTGATGGATGAACTGCGTGACTACCGTTTCTATGCGGAGGATATGGTTCATCCGTCCTCGCAGGCCGTGGACTATATCTGGGAGAGGTTCTGCGATTTCGCATTGCCGGAAAACGAAAGACCTGCGCTGGAAGAAAACAGGAAGGCTTTCCTGAGATCCCGGCACAGGCCTGTTCTGTTTGGCAGTTCAGCCGCCGATTCTATTGGTCCTGAAGGTTCGCAGCAGCATTGAGACCTGCTTCAAGGAACTCCACGAAGCCGTCAACGTCAAGATTGTATCCGCGTACCGGGACGAGTTGCTCTCCTTCCGGTGAGAGGATGGTGTAGTTAGGCTGGGCATTGACGCCGAAATGCTCCCTGACATAGTAGGAGTTTACCCTTCCGAGGTCTTTGAGCACTTTCCCGGTTTCTGTGGTAACCCATTTGTCCTCAGGCAGTTTCATCTTGTCATCAGTGTAGAGGGCTACGATTTCGAACTTGCTGCCCAGGAGGTTCAGCACCTCTGTAGCACTCCATACCCGCTGCTCCATCTCCCTGCAGTTGACGCATCCGTGTCCGGTGATGTCCACGAATACCGGCTTTCCGCTCATTTTCGATGCCTCAAGCGCATCTTCCACCGAAGTATAACCTTTCAGCCCATGCGGCAGGTCTATCATCTTCGATGTCTCCTGCTGATAAACTATCGTCTTTCCACCGGTTGCCTCGCTTCCACCCGTCAGGATGATGAAATCCTGGGTCTCAAGAGGCGGAAGATATCCGGACAATGCCTTCAGCGGGGCTCCGAACATTCCGGGAATCATATAGACTACGAAGGTGAAGTCAATGATGACGAGTGCAAGCCGGAATACTCCGATATGTTCCACCTTGTCGTCAGCCTCGAACCTGATCTTGCCCAGGAGGTAGAGGCCGAGGAGAGTAAATGTCACAATCCAGATGGCGAGATAGACTTCCCTGTCGAGAATGCCCCAGTGATAGGTCTGGTCAGCCACGCTGAGGAACTTGAATCCGAGGGCTACCTCGATGAATCCGAGGACCACTTTCACCGAGTTCAGCCAGCTTCCGCTCTTGAGTTTCTTGAGCAGGGAAGGGAACATTGCGAAAATCGTGAAAGGCAGGGCGAAGGACACTGAGAATGCCAGCATTGTCACCATCGGGGTCCAGAACTCTCCCTGGGTGGATTTGATGAGGACTGAGCCTACAATCGGTCCGGTGCAGGAGAATGATACCAGGACGAGGGTAAGGGCCATGAAGAAAATGCCGGCCAGTCCACCCTTGTCCGAATTGCGGTCGCTCTTGTTGACCAATGACGAAGGCAGGGTTATCTCGAATGCGCCGAAGAATGAGGCTGCGAACACCATGAATACAATGAAGAAGATAATGTTCGGGAGCCAATGGGTGGAGAGCCAGTTGAAGATGTCGGCTGTCACCGTCTCTCCGCCGAAGATCCATGTCAGGCCAATGATGACGGATATCGGCAATGTGTACAGGAGTACGATGAAGAGGCCGTACATCGAGGCTTTGAACCTTCCTGCGGCCGGGGTTGAGGAACTCTTCATGAAGAAGGATATGGTCATCGGTACCATCGGGAAGACGCAAGGGGTCAAAAGCATTGCGAAGCCCCACAGGATAGCCTCGAGGATGAGGCCCCAGATGGATGTGCCTGATTCACCGGAGTCGTCCCCGGAGATTGCGGCCGTGGCCACGGGAGCTTCTTCGGCAACGTTTTCAGGCCTCTTGATTTCCAGTTCGAAGTCCTGGTACTCAGGTGACGCACAGTCGTGTCCCTTGCAGCTTTTCCAGGAGATTTCCCCCTTCAGGACGGCTGAGTCAGCATTGAGCCTGAATATCTGGCTGATGGTGAACCTGTCGTAGATGACATTCTTGCCATCCTCCAATGTGACTTCTGCCTTCTCAGCAAGTTCTCCTACGGCAGTCAAGCCAGCATTGTCTTCAAAACTGATTGTGTTTCCGTCTGTTTTGTCCGTGATGCTGTAGGTATGCCATCCTTCGAGAGGGGTACCCTCGAATATAACTTCGACAGTTCCGTCATTTCTCTGTTCGGCCCTGATATCCCAGTTCACTGTATGGTCAGGAGCCTGTCCATAAACGGCCAGCGCACCCCAGAGGAGTGCGTAGGCTGAAATCAGTATTTTTGAGATAGTTCTCATAATAGTGTTGGATGAATGCTACTTTGCGTATGCGACAGACCTCGTTTCCCTGATAACGGTAATCTTTACCTGGCCAGGATAGGTCATTTCGTTCTGAATCTTGAGAGCGATATCGGCTGAGAGTTTTCCTGCCTGCTCGTCGCTTACTTCCTCTGCTCCGACAATGACCCTGAGCTCGCGGCCTGCCTGGATAGCATAACTCTTGGTCACTCCCGGATATGAGGCGGCGAGGTCCTCCATTCCCTTGAGCCTCTTGATATAGGATTCGATTACCTCCCTGCGGGCTCCAGGACGGGCTCCGGAGATGGCGTCGCCGACCATTACGATAGGGGAGAGGAGGGATGTCATCTCTGTTTCCTCGTGGTGTGCACCGATGGCATTGCAGATTTCCGGCCTTTCCTTATACTGCTCGGCGAGTTTCATTCCGAGGAGTGCGTGTGGAAGCTCCGGGTCGTCCTCCGAAACCTTTCCTATATCGTGGAGAAGACCGGCCCTCTTGGCTGTCTTCGGATTGAGACCGAGTTCTGATGCCATGATGGCGCAGATGTTGGCCACCTCCCTTGAGTGCTGGAGAAGGTTCTGTCCGTAGGACGAACGGTATTTCATTCGGCCGATGAGTTTCACGAGCTCAATGTTCATGCCGTGGATTCCAAGGTCAATGCAGGTGCGCTTACCTGTCTCAAGTATCTCTTCCTCAAGCTGTTTCTGAACTTTGGTGACGACCTCCTCGATACGTGCAGGATGGATACGTCCGT
The DNA here is from genome assembly GCA_051870395.1 of Candidatus Cryptobacteroides sp. Taxonomy (GTDB): domain Bacteria; phylum Bacteroidota; class Bacteroidia; order Bacteroidales; family UBA932; genus Cryptobacteroides. The sequence goes on from JBJEBV010000069.1 coordinate 20,474, forward strand.
CTATCACGAGCTGGTGGAGGGCGAGTCTGGCCACCTCTCTTCTTACTGGGTCGAAGGCTGAGAGGAGGATTGCGTCCGGAGTATCGTCAACCACGATTTCTACTCCCGTGGCAGCCTCCAGGGCGCGGATATTTCTTCCTTCGCGGCCGATGATGCGGCCCTTGATTTCGTCATTCTCAATCGGGAATGTGGTCACGGCGTTCTCAATCGCCGTCTCGGTAGCAGTCCTCTGGATGGTGGTGATCACGATTCTCTTGGCCTCCTTGGCAGCATTGAGACGGGCATCATCCATTGTATCATTGATGTACGCCTGTGCCTCGCTGCGGGCCTCTGCCTTCATATTCTCCATAAGGATGTTCTTGGCCTCGGCTGCGGTGAGACCGGCAATGCTTTCGATTTGCTTGTTGGCCTCCCTTCTCAGGGCCTCATATTCCTCGGCCTTCTTCTCAAGTGCCTCCTTCTGGGATGCCAGGTTAGCCCTGAGGTTGTCATTCTCGGCAAGTTTCCGCTGGAGGTCCTTGGACTGCTGGTTGAGGGAGTTTTCCTTCTGCCTGAGCCTGTTCTCAGTATCCCTGAGCTGGGCATTTTTCTCGTTTACCTGCTGCTCGTGGGCGCTCTTGAGCTGAAGGAACTTCTCCTTGGCCTGGAGTATCCTCTCTTTCTTTATGTTCTCCGCCTCAAGTTCGGCTTTCTCGATGATGCTGTCCTTGCGGCCTTTCATTATGATTCTGCGGATGCAGATGTATGCTGCGATACCTACCGCAGCTCCTATCAATGCAATCCCAGCTGATATCAATGCGTTCATTATTCCAGTATATATTGTTAAACATTATTCCATTCTGGTCGCCCGCTCCCGGCATTGTCCCGGCCACAAAAAAGGGCAGCCTTCCGGAAGCTGTCCTGCGGATATGAGAAATATTGAAAAAAGCCGTCAGCCTGTTCCTGTCAGAAAACCTGATAGACAAGATTTGAGCTCCGTGCCGGTTCAGTAATCCTATGTCCCGTAATCGGAATCCCACGAAGGTACTTAGGCCCGCACATCCCCGGCTCGAGAAAACCCGGTTCCGAAGAACGTGTTGATTTCAGCGAGTGCCGGCCGGCGGCTGATTGTCAATATTTTCCAAATATGAATCTGTGAGACTCTCAAGTGTGTCCCGTTCCTTTTCTATCGCCTCAAGTCTCTTCTTCAGGGTGATGTTCCCGATGCTTTCGTTCAGTGCCACCATCGTCAATATCTCAGTCATCCCCTTCCCGGGGAATTTCTCAGTGTATGTGGAGAGCAATTTGTTTACAGAGATTCCGGCGAGACGGTATATTTCCTCCTGCTCCGGTGAATTTGCGGTCAGGGCATATCTGCTACCGCCTATGCAAATCGTCATCTTCTGTTCCATAATCATTTCTCCAACAAGGCAATGCAACGGTCAATGCCGGTGATCATCTTATTGATTTTCTCCTTGGCTTCAGGGTTGCTTCCGGCCGGGGCCGTGAAGGCTTCCGTGAGTTTGAGATTATCCACTTGTCTTTCCAGATCCGCAATCTGCTTCCTGTATGCGGCGATTTCGGCATCTCTGTCGCCGAGGTCTGAAAGCAACTTCCTGTTGCGCTGCCTTTCACCCTCGTAAAGCGCTATCAGCCTTTCGATATTTTTCTTTATATCTTCGAGCATCAGATCTGTCTGAAATAGTACATACAATATGCAAAAATAAGCAAAAAACTTCGTAATCTCCAATATTTTAACTGAAAAATGACGAGTCCGGGTCTTGTTGGCCGGATTGGGTGCAACCCTAAGCCTTTCCGAATGCTGCGAGACTGTGGCGGAACCTCCTCCAGAAGAAGATGCCTGCGCAGGTCAGTCCTGCCGGGAAACCGACCCAGATGCCGACTATGCCCAGTCCGGCCTTGAATCCGAGCAGCCAGGATACCGGTATGCCTATGAGGTAGTAGCTGATGAATGCGGCCGTCATAATCGGCTTTACGTCACGTATGCCCCTGAGGGCATTGGCGAAGCATAACTGAAGTCCGTCCCCGAACTGGTAGGAGAACAGTACGAAGAATACAGAGACTGCCATTGCGGTCACTTCGGGGGAGTCTGAGAAGATCCCTGCGGCCTCCCATCTGAAAATGTAGAGCAGGACAGACAGTATTACGGATATGCCGAGCATCATCAGGTATCCCGAGCGGGCATAATCCCGAACCTCCCTGTAATGCTCCTTGCCGAATTCTTCGCTGACAAGGATGGAGACGGCGAAAGCCATTCCCTGCATCATCATGAAGAACAGTTGGGATATCGTGATGGCCACCTGATGGGCCGCAAGGGCGGTTGCTCCGAGCCAGCCTACCATCACCGCACTGAATGTGAATGAGGATGTTTCCATTCCCATCTGGAGGGCCAGCGGATAGCCCATCCCGAACAGGTTCCTAATGCCTTCCTTTTCAGGCCTTGCCTTCCTGTATGCGTCGGAATACCTGCGGAACTTCCTGCTCCGGAAAATGTAGAGGGCGAAGCCTGCCAGCATTGCGATTCTTGAAATCAGGGTGCTGATTCCGGCTCCGGCAAGTCCGAGTTCCGGGCAACCGAGTTTTCCGTATATCAGGATCCAGTTGCCGAATATGTTCATCAGGTTGCCTCCGAGGAGGAAGAGCATTGAAACGACAGGGGCCTGAACTCCGTCCGTGAACTGTTTGAGCAGATTGAATCCGAGGACAGGGACCGTGGATATGCCAATGAGAAGGTAGTATGGCCTTATGAGCGGCAGCAGGTCAGGCTCCTGGCCGAAATAGCCGAGGAACGGGTATATCCCCAGGACAATCAGGGTGGCTACTGTGCCGAGTATGGTATTGATTCTCACCCCGTTGCGCAATGTCTGCCCTATTCCGGCACTGTCTCCTGTCCCGTATTGGGCCCCGATTACGGGTGTCATTCCCATTGCGAATCCCAGTTCAATGAGGATGAAGAGGTTCATCATGTTGTTTACGAAGCCGGAGGCGGCCAGTTCAGGTACGCTGTGCCAGCCTATCATAATGTTGTCGGCGAAGGCCATGATTATGATGCAGGCCTGCCCGAGCATTATAGGAATTCCGATTTTGAGTATCCTGATGAACTTTCCCATTGTCCTGACAAGTGAAATTTCGGCCCGCAAAGTTACGGAATTTATATGAATTAACTAAATTTGCGGTTCGGCTGGCCGTAAAGTCATTTGGCCTCTTTCCGGCAGGATTCCAGGCCAGCCGGGAGATTAAATTACTTAAGACAATGGAAATGAATGAAATGCCGGTACTCCTGCTTACGGGGTATCTTGGTAGTGGAAAGACCACATTGGTAAACCACATACTTTCAAACCGGGAAGGAATCAGGTTCGCCGTGATTGTCAATGATATAGGCGAAGTGAACATTGACGCTTCCCTCATCCAGAAAGGGGGAGTGGTGGCGCAGAAGGACGACAGTCTCGTGGCCCTGCAGAACGGCTGCATCTGCTGTACTTTGAGAACGGACCTTATCCAGCAACTGGATGAACTGATGGCAAGCGGCAAGTTTGACTACATCGTGATTGAGGCCAGCGGAATCTGCGAGCCGGAGCCGATTGCGCAGACGATTTGCAGCATACCTTCCCTCGGACCTTCATATACAGTCCACGGCATTCCCCGGCTGGACTGCATTGTGACCGTGGTGGATGCTATGCGCATGCAGTCGGAGTTCGGCTGCGGGGATGATCTCAGGAAGGATGACATTGACGATGAGGATATTGAGAATCTTGTCATTCAGCAGATTGAGTTCTGCAACATTATCCTGCTGAACAAGGTTTCCGGTGTCAGCCCGTCCGAGCTTGAACGTATTAAATTGATTGTCAAGGAGTTGAATCCGGGTGCTGAAATCATTGGAGCTGATTTCGCCAATGTGGACCTGGACCGGCTCCTGAATACCTGGAAGTTCGGCTACAGGAGTACGGAGGGTTCGGCCGGCTGGGTGAGGGGATTGGAGACACCGGTTACCGGGGAGGAGCACGGGGAGCATGACCACGATGAAGACCACGATGAAGACCACGACGAACATCACCACGACCATAATCACGGACACGAAGAACATGACGGGGAAGAGCACGGACACCATCATCACCATCATCACGATGAGGGCGAGGCCGAAGAATACGGCATAGGCACATTCGTGTATTTCCGCCGTCCGGCCTTCGACATCAACAAGTTCGACTGGTTCGTCTCCAAGAAGCTCCCGAAGAATGTTATTCGGGCCAAGGGCCTGTGTTACTTTACGGAAGACCCTGGCATGTCCTGCATTTTCGAGCAGGCAGGGAAACAAATCCAGCTCCGCCAGGCCGGACAGTGGTACGCCACAGCCCCGGAGGATGAACTTGTCGAAATGATGAGGCAGGACCCTTCAATCATGAAGGAATGGGACCCGCATTACGGTGACAGGATGCAGAAGATTGTCTTCATCGGGCAGAATATGGACAAGGAGCAGATTACCCGCGACCTTGATGCCTGCCTTGCTCCTGAGGGTCCTGAAGTGCAATAATCTTTCTTGCGACAATGCTTGCCGCCTCTGCCACAATCTTGGGACAGGGGCGTTTCTTGTAATATTCCCCGGTCCGCTCAGATGGCTTTGCCCCTTCATTGGCATTCCTGCCAAGGCCGAGCAGTTCCCTGCAGATGATACTGCCTCCGTTCTTCTCCTTGAATTCTTCTGCGAATTCCTGGACGAGAGCATAATTGGCCGTTCTCGCCGGCACGTTCTCCGGATTGTCTGCCGGGAGAATCAGCCCTGCGGCCATCACCATTCCGCTGAAGCCGCCGCAGACTTCCCGCATTCTGCCCATTCCGCCTCCGAATCCTGAGCCGATGGCGGCGAGAAACTGCCTGTCTGTCCCTGTGTTCATCTCAATGATGTCCGAGAATGAAAGTATGACCGCCTGGCAGCAGTTGTACCCCTTTTTGAAATATTCTTCTGCGAGTTTTCCCCTCTCTTCCGGGGAGAAGTTCCCGGGTATTTTCAGTCCCATGGTGATTGTCAATCAAGGTAGTCCGTGTATAGCACGCCGTCCAGATGGTCGCATTCGTGCTGGAAAATGACGGCCGTGAAGCCGAGGATTGTCTCCGTGGTATCGCATCCTCCAGGCATTGAGGTATAGCTGATGTCTATTTCCTGGTAGCGGGATACATTGCCCCGGCGGCCAGGTACGCTCAGGCAGCCTTCCGGGCCAGGAACAGGCTCTCCCCGCTTTGCCACGATGCGGATATTGGGATATACTTCAAGCGGATAGCCCTCCTTGTCAAATCTCTGTACAACGACAATGCGGCGGGATACACCCACCTGTGGCCCGGCGATGCCTACACCTCCGTCCGTATCGCTGAGCGTCGCCACCATTTTCCTTGACAGTTCCCGGAAGACATTGTCATTCAATTCATTGCTGGAAATATCACGGCAATGTTCCCTCAATATTGTGGAGTCCTTGGCTGATTCCACGGTGAGAATCCTCATAACCTCACCCTGCCCGAGGATTATTTCCTTTTCGCTCCTGCTCCATCCTTCCCCGGAGCAGGCCAATGTCATCGCGGCCATAGTGGCCAATGCTGCTGCGGCTGCCGCCAATTTTTTTGCTTTATGCTTCATTTTGTGGATTTTGTAAAATCGTTTGGCGAATTTAGCAATATTTCCGATTATCATAAAATGATAATTTTGCATTGCCGCAGGTTATTCCCTGAAGTTTCCGTAACTTTGGAGGCAAACCTGGAAGTTATGGAGACATTTGAGAATATCGTGAGGGCTGACCTTTTTGCATATCTGGTGTCGGTCGGCGCAGTGGATGAGAGGATGCCGGAATGCATTGACATAGAGGAGAAATGGGAGGAAATCGCACGGGCTTATATGCCTGACGGAATCAGGGAGTTCAATTCCTCCCCGGTCGTGGCACTCGGCTGGATGATGTTCATCGGCATGGCAATGGCTGCCTTCTGGGACGGGGACTGGGACAAATACCGGAATGACACTTCCCTGTACGTGCATATCAAGGCTGTCCGGGGATTCGACTATATGGATGAATACATACTGGAAGATGTGTTGGGCCTTGACAGGGAACTGGCTGGCAAATACTCGAAAATTGTGGCCGAATGCGCTTCCCGGACCAATTCAATCCTGGTTCGTGGAAACATTGAACCCGGCACCAAAGCCGCATTCCAGGCCTTTGTAGCCTGCCTTCACCAGATGTATCTTATGGGAATGGCCTTCGGCCTCAAGCATCTTGGCTACAAGATGACACCGATGTCCATAGGGATGTAGCCCGCCATTTTTTCCAAAGTTCTTACGGCGGCATCGTTGTGCATGGTGGTCGAACGGATTATTCCTTTCCGATGAATTCCGACGGACTTGTACCTGCGTGCTTTCTGAACCAAGTGCCGAAGAACGACTGGTTGGCGAAATTCAATTTGTCGCTTACTTCCTGGACATTGTACTTTCCGGTACGGAGCAGGGACTGGGCTTCGAGCATCACGTAACCATCAATCCACTCCGTGATGTGTTTTCCAGTACCTTCTAGAATCATCTTGGAAAGATGCTTAGGGGAGATGCACAGTTTGTCGGCATAGAATTGGACTTTCCTGCTCTCCGCATAATGTGTCTCCAGCAGTTTCAGGAAATCCTGGCAGATGGCCTCTCTTCTGCTCCCATTCGTGTGCCGGGTATCGGGATTGTTCTTCAGCAGTGCATTATAGCCGCTCTGTATCAAAATCTTTGAAAAGCATTTGATGATTTCGCGCTTCCCGACAAAATCCGGAATCCTCAAGAACATCTTCAATGTGTTGATTACCTGAAGAAATCTTTCCATCTCCGACGGTGAGACCTTCATTGTAGAATCGCAGTCGCTAAAGAAAGAGTTGAACCGTACGAATTGACGGCTGGACATTTCATCGAAACTATAAGTACTTGCATATAGTATTACCGTTAGGCTTAAGTCTTCGGAGATATCGAGCAACTCCAAATACATTCCTGAGCGGCAAACAAGTATCTCGTTCTCTTTGACCGTTATCTCCTTGAAGTTTATTTTCAAGGTGATATGGCCTTTCTTGCAAATCATTCCACCTGCAAAATTCAGTTTCATCACGTGGTGCTCATCATTCAGGAATTGATTTGTGTAGGTGTCGGGAACTGAAATTGTGTCGTCCATATCAATGATGAGGAAACCGCAATCGTCTATGTACAGATTGCTCAGGTTCGGAATGTCGTTGAGGTCGAACTCGACCATGTGGAAATCAGTATTTATGTTCTGGACACTTCTCATGATTATTATTTACAGGCGTAGGATGTTCTATACGTGCAAAAGAACTAAATTTTATTGTAAATACCTCGTTTTGTGAGGTAAAAAAGAAAATTTGAACAATAGGTGCTGATAAAGGAATAATGATTTCAGCACGGAATTATAGATATTTGCCCCGTAAAAAATTGTGTTATGAGAAGAAATGTTTTTTTGTTTTCAGTATGCGCATTGCTTGCTGCCATGCTCGCGGGATGCGGCGGTGCGTCAGGTTCCGCCAATAAATCAGGTGAGCCGGTACACAGCGTTTTCACCACTTTGCCGGGTCGTCCAGCCTCGTCATCTAGGAATGTATATGCCGGCATTGTCCAGGAAGCGCATACACTTAGCGTAGGGTTCAAGACAGCGGGACAGATTGCGGCCGTGCTTGTGGAAGAAGGAGACTATGTCAAAGAGGGCCAGTTGATTGCGAGGCTTGACGATGAGGACTACAAACTCGGGGTTGAGGCTCTTCAGATTCAATATGACCAGGTCAGCGGGGAGGTTGCGAGGCTGAAAGAACTATATGGGAAGAAGAGTGTATCGGCCAATGATTACGAGAAGGCTGTCGCCGGCCTTGCGCAGTTGGGGGTCCAGCTCCAGGTGAACAAGAACAAACTGGAATACACCAAGTTGTATTCCCCGGTTTCGGGATGCGTCCAGAGCGTGAATTTCTCCGCCTCTGAACTTGTGGATGCCGGAACTCCCGTTTTCACGATAATGGATTTGTCCCGCAAGCAGGTGTCAGTGGACATACCTGCCGGGGAGTACAATGACAGGGACTCGTTCCTGGAGATTGACTGCCGTGCGTCCGGAACGTCCACGGAAAGGATGAAAATCTCAGGAATCGTGCCGAAGGCTGATGGAAATCAACTCTATCGCATGACATTGGTGTTCAATGATAAGGCTTCGGATTTTATCCCGGGGTCCAATGTTGAGGTCATCATTGTCAAAGGAGGTGAACCGGTGGCGGCGGATATATTGACATTGCCTCTTTCCGCCATTGTCCACGAGGGAGATGATGCTTTCGTATTCATTGTCGGCACCGATTCTGCCGTGTCGAAGAGGCAGGTTGCTGTAGGACGCTGCAGGGAGGGATTGGCTGAGGTGGCCGGATTGTCGGAAGATGACGTTGTCGTGAGCGCAGGGGCCGCTGTTCTCACGGACGGCGAGAAGGTCAAGGTGATAGAGCGCCCTTCTGATTCTAATGTCGGAGGTCTGTTATGAACCGGATTACAAGTTATTTCGTAAAACATCCGGTGGTGTTCTGGTCCGTCGTGGCCGGAATAATTGTGGCCGGTGTCCTGTCATTCATAATGATGCCGAAGCTGGAGGATCCCCCGATATCCGCCAAGCAGGCAATGGTTGTAGTTTCATATCCGGGAGCTCCTGCACACGAGGTTGAGCTCAAGGCTGTCATTCTTCTGGAGGATGCCCTGCGTGCCCTTCCAGATGTCCACAAGGTTGCTACAACCTGTCAGGACGGCCTGGCAATGATTACCGTGGAGTTCAAGATGACCGTGCTGAATGATAAACTGCAGGAGCATTTCGCAATGCTCCGCCACAAGGTCCAGGATATCTCCGCATATCTCCCGCAGGATTGCCGTACTCCAATGGTAATCGACGATATGACAGATGTTTACGGTATTTTCTATGCATTGACAGGGGACGGCTATGACTATCCTGTCCTGGACAAGTATGCAGGCTATATCAGGCGTGCGCTGATGGATGTGAAGGGTATCAAGCGGGTCAATGTGGCCGGGTCCCGAAGCGAGGTGATAAATATCGTGCTGACCAAGGAACAGCTGTCCCGCAACGGCTTGATTCCCACACAGATAATGATGGCTCTCCAAAATGCCGGAAAAACAGTGGATGCCGGTACCTTCGGTGTGGCCTCGGACCGGATACCCGTGTTGGTCGGCAATGCCGTGGAGGATGAAAAGCAGATAAGCGACCTGATGATTTCCACAATTGACGGGAAACTTGTCCGTATCGGGGATATCGCAAAGGTGGAAAGGGCTTATGCCGAGCCGCAGGTCAACGGGTTCTTTGTCGGCGGGAAGCCTGCCATTGCCATCTGCGCCGCTATGGAAGATGATGTCATTGTCCCGGATGTGGGCAAGCTCGTGGATGAGAAAATGGCTGAGATAGAGAAAGATCTGCCGGCCGGAATGCAGGTGGAGAAGATTTTCTACCAGCCGGACAAGGTCAATACCGCAATCAGTTCCTTTATGGTAAACCTGCTTGAGTCAGTGCTGATTGTGATTCTGCTTCTGGTGTTTACAATGGGATTCAGGAGCGGCCTCATCATCGGTTTCGGCCTTGTGCTCACCGTAGCCGTGTCATTCCCGGTTTTGTTGTCGATAGGAACGACTCTGCACCGTATCTCCCTCGGAGCCTTCATTATAGCCATGGGAATGTTGGTGGACAATTCGGTCGTGATTATGGACGGAATTCTGGTGGACAAGAAGAAAGGTCTCGGGCCGAAGACATTCCTGTTCAGGATTGGACGTAATACTGCATTGCCCCTTCTGGCGGCGACAGTTATCGCAGCTTCCACCTTCATCGGGGTTTACCTTTCGCCTGACACCGCAGGTGAATATGCCGGAGACCTTTTCCTCGTACTCTGCGTGAGCCTCCTGGCAAGCTGGATACTGGCCCTGGTTCAGGTACCGGTATGTGCCAAGGCTTGGCTGCCAAGGCATTACAAGGACAATGGGGGCCGTGACCAATCGGTCATGAATTCTCCTCTTCACAATGCCGTGCGCCGGATTGTGGCATTCCTCATCAGATACCGCCGGATTGTAGTCACTGCAGCAGTGGCGGTGCTTGTGGTCTGTGTCGTGGGCGTTACAAAGGTCCGCAATCTGTTTTTCCCGGATTTTGATTACAAGCAGTTTGTGGTGGAGTGTTTCTTCCCATCCCAGACTTCCGGCAATGAGGTTCGCGACAATCTGCTGAAAATGACTGAGATGCTGGAGGCCAACCCGGACTTTGACAGGGTCTGCGCAAGCCAGGGAAGCGCACCTGCCCATTATTGCCTGGTCAGGCCGATGACTTCGGGAGGGGAGTGCTACGGGGAACTGATTGTGGATTGCGACTCGTACAAGAAGGTCGTGGACAATATCCCCGGGGTCAGGAAGATGCTCAGGGAGAACTTTCCTGATGCCTACATCCGTGTCAGGAAATACAATTTTTCGGTGGCGACTTCACATACCGTTGAGCTGGAGATTACCGGCCCGGACCCTGCCGTTCTCAGGAATTTGAGCGCAGAGGTGGAAGGAATAATGAAGGATAGCCGGTATGTGGACCCTTATTCTGTCCATAACAGCTGGAAGCCGATGGCAAAGTCCTTGGAGGCGGAGTTCAATCTTCAGGACGCCCTGCGCAGCGGCATAAGCCGCGGAGATGTCGGCAATGCAGTAAAGGCGGCCGGAGAGGGTTTGCCGGTGGGCGTGCTGAATGAGCAGGACAAGATGCTGATAGTCAATATGCAGGTCCGCAATCAGGATGGCTCCCGCATTTCCTCGATGGAGGATATCCCGGTTTGGAGTACTGTGAATGTACATTCCCCGGATGTGGAGCCGGCTGTCGCAATGATGTCGGGGAAGGCCAGGGAAGACTTGCAGGACAAGATGTTCAGGGCGGTGCCAATGTCAAGTGTGACTGACAGCATTGTTCTCGGCCCGAGGGTCAATTATCTTACCCGCATAAACGGAAGGAGGTCCATTGAGGCGGAATGTGACCCTGACGGGGACAATCCGGATGCCACTCCGGCCAAGGTGATATCCGACATCCGTCCCAGGATCGAAGCGATGGAACTTCCGGACGGATATTCAATCCGCTGGGTGGGTGACCTGGACATACAGAATGAGGCTATGGGCAATGTGCTTAAGAACCAGCCTCTTACGATATTCCTGATATTGTTCATCCTGCTGTTCCTCTTCGGAAGCTGGAAGAAAGTCATTCTTATCATCAGCTGTTTCCCGTTTGTGCTTTGCGGAGTCGTTCCGCTGCTTCTGCTGACCGGCCAGCCGTTCACTTTCATGGCTCTGATAGGCGTGATTGGCCTCATCGGTATGATGGTAAAGAATTCCATTGTGCTTGTGGATGAAATCGGAAGGCTGCAGGAAGAGGAGGGCCGTACTCCGTATGATGCTGTTATTGAGGCTACAGTATCACGTGTAAGACCTGTCCTTATGGCATCTCTCACTACCGTGGTGGGTATGCTGCCTCTTCTGGGTGATCCGATGTACTGTTCGATGGCTGTTACCATCATGGGCGGGCTTACTGTTGGTACTATCATTACCCTCGTGCTGCTACCGGTTTTCTATGCCGCTTTCTTCCATATCCGCCGTGCGTCTGCGGAGAAATAGTCTTGTCTTATTTTTGAAAGATGAAAACATTGAATATCAGAATATTGGCAGTATTGGCAGCTTTGAATGCCACTGCCCTGGGTGTTATGGCCGCCGGACCGGACGGCACACTCTATCTCGACCAGCAGAAATGCCGGGATATGGCCTTGGCTGCGAGCGAGGACCTGCAGAAAAGTGAGAATGCGGCAGTACAGGCCGGGTTGGACCGCAAGATTGCATTCTCTGGATATCTCCCTGCGATTGATGCGTCCGCAAGTGCGGTGTTTGTCGCCCCTGATACCGGGATGAGCGGTATGGAATTGATAATGAGGGGGACATATCTGGCGGGCATAACCCTTACCCAGCCTCTCTATGCGGGCGGAAAGATTGTGGCCGGCCACAGGCTTGCCAAAATCGGGGAGGAGGCTGCGGCGGAACAATGTCGCAAGACGAAGACTGATGTCATATACGAAGCTGACAATGCCTACTGGTCATACGTTTCTGTTCTGGAGAAACAGAAAATGATGGAGTCCCTGTCGGCAAGGTTGGATACGCTCTTCTCCCAGGTAGGAACTTCGATAGAGGCCGGAATGGCAGTTGAGAGTGATTTGCTGACGGTCAAGGCGAAACGCAGCGAAGTCCTGTACCAGAAGCAGAAGGTTGAGAGCGGTGTCCGCCTTTGCCGTATGGCACTCTGCCGGATTGTCGGTGTGCCGTTCGACACTCCGATTGAGGTGGCCGATCCGATGTCGGGGGATAGCCCGAGAATTGACACGGAGGTGGACATTGCCGGAAGGCCGGAGATGAAACTTCTTCAGGCACAGGTGGATGCGATGAAGCAGCAGGTCCGCATGACAAGGGGAGACTGGCTGCCTTCCCTCGCTATTGTAGGCGGCTATATCAATTTCGGCAATATCAAGATGAAGACAATGGTGGATGCCGGTGACGGGACCTTTATGCCTTATGAGCAGAAGATAGGCCAGGGACTTGGCGCCGCCTTGCTTTCGCTTTCCGTCCCGATTTTCAAATGGGGGCAGAACTACAACAAGGTCCGCAAGGCCAAGATTGACGTGGACAATGCTTTGCTGGATCTCCAGAAGAATGAGAAGCTGCTCACTCTCGAGGCGAGCCAGGCTTCCATGAACCTGAATGACAGCTATATGCTTCTTGAGTCGGCGGAGGCGGCGATGGCTGGGGCTGATGAAAATCTCCGTGTAATGAAGAATCGGCACGATGCCTCGATGGCGACCCTTTCAGACCTTCTGGAGGCCCAGTCACAATGGCAGCAGTCACGCAGCAATCTAATTGAGGCCATCACCCAGACCCGTATCTGTGTCACGGATTATCTTCGTGCCAACGGACGTCTGGTGGCTGAATGATGGCCTGTGGCTGCCGGAACGGGTACTGTTTTTATTGTTTTCTGGAAATGACGGAGCCGCTGGCCTGGTGTGTTGCCAATACGAGGACTTCTGCAATCTGGACGTGTGCAGGTGCCGATGCGGCATAATAAACTACATCGGCAATGTCCTCTCCTGTCAGCGGCTTGATGCCTTTGTAAACATTGCCGGCCCGTTCACCGTCACCGTGGAACCGTACTTTGCTGAATTCTGTTTCGACAAGGCCGGGCTTGATGTTGGTGACTCTGACTGCCGTGTCTGCAAGGTCAATCCGCAGGCCGTCTGTTATGGTCTTGACTGCGGATTTGGTAGCGCAATAGACATTGCCGCAGGCGTATGCGGCATCCCCGGCCACGCTGCCGATATTGATGACGTGCCCGCTGTTCCGTTTCACCATTCCCGGAACAATGAGGCGGGTCATTGTCAGAAGTCCCTTTATGTTGGTGTCAATCATTATGTTCCAGTCATCCAGACTGCCCTCGTATTCCTTGTCAAGGCCGAGTGCGAGACCGGCATTGTTGACGAGGACGTCAATGCTGCCCCACTCCTCCCCGAGACTTTCAACGGCCTCCCGTGCCGCTCCGGCATCCCGGACATCGAACACAAGAGCCTTTACCCTTGTTCCGCTATTTGCGAGCTCATTTCTGAGTGATTCAAGTCTTTCCGCCCTCCTTCCAGTGATAATCAAGTCATAACCAGCCTCCGCAAACTTTCTTGCGCAGGCTTCTCCAATGCCGCTGGTGGCTCCTGTGATAAGTGCTGTCTTTTTCATTGCAATGTGTTTCTTTTCAAGACGAAGATAATATTTTATTCTCAAAAATGCCGATAACTTGGCAATAATCATTGTTGTTATTCAAATTATTGCTATATTTGCAGTCCGCTTCAAGGCGGGCGGCTTTCTGCTGCAAATAAGGATGGTTCGGTAGCTCAGCTGGATAGAGCAACAGCCTTCTAAGCTGTGGGTCTTGGGTTCGAATCCCAACCGAATCACAATAATCGCCCTCCCAGATACCTGAGAGGGCGATTTTGTTAAATTTGTCCGATATTTGTCCGATAT
>JBJEBV010000069.1:34680-40552 GCA_051870395.1 Candidatus Cryptobacteroides sp.
ATTTGTCCGATATTTGTCCGATATCTGCCTTCATTTTTGACTCTAATGTGCGACTGTTATCATTTGCGTGCAAAGAATCGTGAGCCTATAGCGGGCATGAGAGCTTCGGCAAATCTCACTTTTTATAGGTGTTGACATTTTGGACAACCGATATTTCAAGAAATATCGTAACTTTACAGTTTGTTATAATGTAGTTTTCCAATCACTTAATATCATGGACTCGGTAAAAGGTTACGTCTATATTCTCACCAATCCCTCTTTTCGTGAGGATTGGGTGAAAATTGGAAAGAGTTCACGTCCTGTAGATGTAAGGTCAAAAGAGCTTGATAATACTGCAGTTCCTCTTCCTTTTGAAATATATGCAACGCTCTACACAAGCAAGTTTGACAAGGTGGAGAAGCAGATTCATAAGCAGATAGATCGTCTGACTGATTTGCGTATCCGCCAGAACCGAGAGTTCTTCAATATTGCGCCTAGCGTTGCATTGGATATCATGAGGGACATTGCAGACCTGCTTGATGATGCTGAACTGGCTCTCTATATTGACGGGAATCCTGTAGTCTCAAAGAGCAAGGAAGAGGATAAGGCCATCAGGAACAGCGAGGCTGAGAAGCAAAAACGCACAGCTAAACCTCCTTTTAAGTTTCACATGGTGGGCATCAACGTCGGTGACACCATAATATTTGATGAACTAAATCTGCCGGTGAAGGTGGCTACCGATGACAAGGTGGAACACGAAGGCCGTCTATACAGCTTGTCTGCCTTTACTGGAACATTTCTTCCAGAGGATAAGCAAAACAATTCGGGAGCTTATCAGGGCCCAAAATATTTCAGTTATAACGGAAAGATTCTCTCTGAACTGAGAAAGGAAAAAGAAAAGAAGTAGTACTATGACAGCACAAAGCGAACAAGCACTTGAGAATGGTTTGATTGCCACCCTCCAGGATATGAGCTACGAATATGTAGAGCTGAAGGAGGAAACAAACCTGTATACTAACTTCAAGAAACAACTTGAGAAGCATAATGCCAAAGAATTGGCCTCAGTTGGAAAGACTGGATTCACCGACAAGGAGTTTGAGAGAATTTGCATCCATCTTGAGGGCGGCACTCTGTTCGAAAAGTCCAAGAAGCTCCGTGACTTGTTCCCCCTGGAGACTGAGGACGGAAAACGTGTTTGGGTAGAGTTCCTTGACAAAAATCACTGGTGCCAGAACGAGTTCCAGGTTTCCAACCAGATTACTGTTGAAGGCCGCAAGACCTGCAGATATGACGTCACCATCCTTGTGAATGGCCTTCCGCTTGTTCAGATTGAGTTGAAAAAGCGAGGAATGGAACTCAAGCAGGCCTACAATCAGATTCAGCGTTATCACAAGACCTCTTTCCACGGTCTTTTCGATTATATCCAGATATTCGTCATTTCCAACGGTGTGAACACCCGTTATTTCGCAAACAATCCGAATTGCGGCTACAAGTTCACTTTCAACTGGACTCTCAAGAACAATGAGGCAGTAAACGACCTGAGCACGTTTGCGGCCGACTTCTTTGACAAGTGTACGCTTGGCAAGATGATCAGCAAGTACATCGTGCTTCACGAGGGCGACAAATGCCTCATGGTCCTGAGACCTTACCAGTATTATGCTGTGGAGGAGATTCTGGACAGGGTTCAGAACACCAACAAGAACGGATACATCTGGCATACTACAGGCGCAGGTAAGACACTTACCTCGTTCAAGACAGCCCAGCTGGTATCTGAGCTTGACGGTATAGACAAGGTGCTTTTTGTTGTTGACCGTCATGACCTTGATACCCAGACTCAGGCAGAGTATGAGGCTTTTGAGCCTGGCGCAGTTGATGCTACCGAGGATACTTACGAGCTTATCAAGCGTTTCAATTCCGACAAGAAAATCATCCTCACAACCATACAGAAGCTGAATACGGCAGTCAAAAAGGACTACTACAGCAAGCGCATTGAGAGCATGCGAGACAAGAAGGTTGTGATGATTTTTGATGAGTGCCACCGCAGTCACTTTGGTGAGTGCCACAAGAACATTGTCCACTTCTTCAGGAACCTGCAGATATTCGGATTTACCGGCACTCCTATCTTCGCAGAGAACGCAAAGCAGGACCTTACCACCCATGATGTGTTTGGGGAGTGTCTGCACAAGTATTTGATCAAAGACGCCATCGCGGATGAGAACGTCCTTGGCTTCCTTGTTGAGTACTACAATGGAAAGCTGGATGCAAACGAGATGTCCGACATCAGGATGAAGGAAATTGCCACATTTATCCTGAATAACTTCAGCAAGTCAACGTACGGCGGTGAGTTCAACGCTCTATTTGCCGTACAGAGTGTGCCGATGCTCTTGAAGTATTATAAGATTTTCAAGGAACTCAAACCGAAGATCAAGATTGCAGCTATCTTCACGTATGCTCCGAACGCTAGTCAGGATGATGCCAAGACCGGCATGAATCAGGGCTTTGAGACCGATAATGTTGCTTCTGATGAGCTTCAGGAGATTATGGATGACTACAACCGCAATTTCGGCACAGCATTCACAACCGATAATTTTCAGAACTATTACGACGATATCAATGAGCGAATGAAGAAGCGCAAAGCGGATCAGGAGCCTATCGATTTGTTGCTCGTGGTGGGTATGTTCCTTACAGGATTCGATGCCAAGAAGCTCAATACTCTGTATGTGGACAAGAATATGGAGTACCACGGACTTCTTCAGGCGTTCAGCCGTACCAACCGAGTACTGAACGAGAAGAAGCGTTTCGGTAAGATTCTATGTTTCCGCGACCTGAAGGATAACGTGGACTCATCAATCAAACTTTTCAGCCAGGGCGGCGTTGAAGCAGTAACCAGACCGCCATTCAAGGAAGTGAAGAAGCAGCTGAACGAGCTCTCGATTTCATTCCTGGAGCACTATCCTACAATGGCTTCTGTGGATGCTCTCAAGAGTGAATACGACAAGAAGAAGTTCCTACTTGCGTTTCGTGAAATCATCAAGAAACGCGCTGAGATTCAGATATATGAGGATTTTGACAACGATGACCCGGGTCTCGTTCTGAGCGAGCAGGACTACAACGATTATCGTTCAAAGTACCTTGATATGACTGTTGGCTTCATCAAGCCGGAAGAGGAAAACGATGGAATGCTTCATGATGGCCAGCAAGAGATAGAGTACGGCGACCAGAGCATTGAGGATATTGACTTCTGTCTTGAACTGCTCCACAGCGATGTGGTGAACGTGGCTTACATCCTTTCATTGATCAGCGACCTCAATCCGAGCGATGCGGACTACGAAAAGAAGCGTCAGGAGATTCTTGACACCATGATCAAGGACGCCACCATGCGCAAGAAGACCTTGCTCATTGACAGCTTCATCAAGCAGGAAGTGGATAATGACAAGGAAGGTTTCAAGAGGGCCAAGGCTGATGGTACAATTGACCTCGAAGGCCGTCTTCAGCGATACATCCTCAAGATGAAGAACAAGGCAGTGCACGACCTTGCCGTGGATGAAGGAGTAGAAGAGGAAGCCCTCTGCAACTTCATTGCTGAATACGACTATCTGGGCCGCGAGAAGCCCGAAATCATACAGGAGGCAGTACGCAAGACCAAGATGGGTCTCATGCTGCGTTCCGCAAAGGTAAAACGCATACTTGAGAAGATGCGTGAGATTATAGATTTGTTTAACTGGGACTAAGAGACTGAAATAATATGAGCGAAGAACTGCAGCAAAAACTCCGCACCCAACTTTGGGCGGTAGCCAATACTTTGAGAGGAAACATGACCGCCGGTGATTTTATGTATTTCACCCTCGGCTTCATTTTCTATAAGTATCTTTCTGAGAAGATTGAACTATACATAGATGACCAGCTCAGAGAGGACGGCGTCACCTACAAGCATGCATGGGCAAGCAACGATGATGACCTGAAGGCAGAGATTAAGAGAATCTGTATCGATGATCTTGGCTATTTCATTGAACCTGAGTATCTGTATTCTTCAATCATTGAGGCTATCAACAAGAAAGAGAACATTCTTCCTCAGTTGGAACGCAGTCTTAAGAAGATTGAAGATAGCACTATAGGACAGGAGAGTGGTGACGATTTCGGTGGTCTCTTCTCTGATATTGACCTTGCATCACCTAAGCTCGGCAAGACTGCAGATGATAAGAACAAACTCATCAGCGACGTTCTTGTAGCCCTTGACGGCATTGACTTCGGTCTCAGTGAGGCAAGCGATATCGATATCCTCGGTGACGCTTACGAGTATATGATTGGTCAGTTTGCGGCAGGAGCCGGCAAGAAAGCCGGTGAGTTCTATACACCACAGGAGGTCAGCCGCATTCTGGCTGAAATTGTTACAACAGGAAAGACACGTCTACGTACTGTATATGACCCAACCTGCGGTTCAGGATCACTGCTTCTCCAGACTCAGAAGCTCGGTAAGGCAGACGCAATCTACGGGCAGGAGAAGATCAACACGACATACAACCTTGCACGAATGAACATGCTGCTTCACGGCGTGAAGTACAGTGACTTCAATATCCAGAATGGTGATACCCTTGAGGCAGATGCTTTCGGAGACAGACAGTTCGATGCGGTGGTCGCAAATCCGCCTTTCTCGGCTATATGGTCAGCTGCCGATAAGTTCAACAACGATGACCGATTCAGCAAGGCCGGCGTTCTTGCACCTAAGTCCAAGGCAGATTATGCCTTTATCCTGCACATGATTTATCACCTCAATGACGGCGGTACAATGGCTTGTGTTGCGCCTCACGGTGTTCTGTTCCGCGGAGCAGCCGAGGGCAAGATTCGTCAGTTCCTCATCGAGAAGAAGAACTACATCGATGCAATCATCGGCCTGCCTGCCAACATCTTCTACGGTACGAGCATCCCTACCTGTATCCTGGTAATGAAGAAATGCCGCAAGGATGATGACAACATCCTCTTCATTGATGCCAGCAAGGAGTTCGAGAAGGTCAAGACCCAGAACAAACTCCGTGAAGAGCACATCCGGAAGATTATCGAGACCTACCGCAACCGTGCCGAGATTGAGAAGTATAGCCACTGTGCATCTCTCCAGGAAATCAAGGACAACGATTATAACCTCAATATCCCTCGTTATGTTGACACTTTTGAGGAGGAGGAAGAAATTGATATCAAGGCAGTAATGGCCGAGATAAAGAGACTGGAAGCAAAGCGTGCCGATTTGGACGCCCAGATTGACGTATATCTCAAAGAACTTGGTATTATTGACTAAAACGGATCTCTATGGCAAACAATAACAAACATACTGGTCCTAATGTTCCAGCTTTGAGATTCCCGGAGTTCAGCGGGGAGTGGGAAAATGAATGTCTTGGTAACATTTCTGAGAATATTTCTTCTGGGAAAACCAAATTGACAACCAAAGAGGGCAAATATGTTCTCATTGGTTCCACTGGGATAATCGGTAATGCATCCAATGCGGACTATTCTGGTAATCTCATACTTGTTGCCAGAGTTGGAGCCAATGCTGGCCTTATAAATTATTATTCTGGAGAGTGCGGAATCTCTGATAATACATTAATAGTTAAGCCATCTCAACAAGAAAATTATTTCTGCCGCTACGTCTACCACTATTTAAAGCATTGTAACCTTAATCAATATGTTTTTGGATCAGGACAACCTCTTATTACTGGTGGAATGCTTAAAGGATTACCTATCCGTTATGGAACAACAGATGAGATTAATAAGTTATCATACTTATTCGATCTGCTAGACTCACGTATCGAAACCCAAAGCAAGATAATTGAGGAACTAACAACCTTAAGGTCTGCACTTGCGGAAAAATGTTCGAATCAATCTGGAGAATTGGTCTTCCTGG
>JBJEBV010000070.1:0-1865 GCA_051870395.1 Candidatus Cryptobacteroides sp.
GCTGAATAGCCCCGACCTCTCACACCACCGTGCGTACCGTTCGGTACACGGCGGTTCAATCGCATAAGTGCACAGACTCGTACCGGTCAAGGATGCTGTAGTATCCGGCCTGTGCGAGTCTTTTGTTTGAGATTGCTCTTGCAAGAGTTGTTGTCCCCGACAGTCGCCAATAGCCTTTGCGGGAGTTGCCGTATCTGTAGGCAGCCCAATCCGGGACGCCGAGCTGAATCAGATTCTTTACTCTCGTCTTCGGTAGCTTCCATTGTTTCCATATATACATACGGATTCTACGACGCAACCACCCATCCCAATCCTGCATTGTTGTCTTCATGCTTGCTATCCCGAAGTAGCCCAGCCATCCTCGGATGTAGACCCTTACATTCTCCATCACCTTTCGGACATTTCTGCCCTGACTGCGGGAAGTCAGTTCTTTCAGCTTGGCCTTGGCTTTCTTCAAGGACTTTGCGTGCGCTCGAATGTAGACTCCATTCTTGCCCTTCCCAAGCGCAAAGCCCAGAAACTTAAAATTTCGGATGCTGTACACGCTGACAACCTTGCTCTTTTCCACATTCATCCTGAGTTTCAGTTTTCCCTCAAGATACCGCTGTGTGCTTTCCAAAAGCCGCTGTGCCGCTCTTGGACTCTTTGCCAGTACCACAATGTCATCTGCATACCGGATGACCGGTACTCCTCTGCTTGCCATCTCCTTGTCGTATTCGTTCAGGTAGATGTTAGCAAGCAGTGGGGATAATGGGCCTCCCTGGGGACTTCCCTCTGTGGTCTTGACAAGCAATCCGTTCTCCATAACTCCCGCTTTTAGATACCTCTTAATAAGTTCTATTACTCGCTTATCATGGATGTTCTTTCGCAGCAAATTCATCAACAGTTCGTGATTCAGAGTATCAAAGTATTTGGACAGGTCTACCAGTACTGCGCTGGTGTACCCTTGTTCCGCATACCACTTTACTTTCTGTATCGCCTGCTGGGCGCTTCTGTTCGGACGATAGCCGTAGCTGTCCTCCGAGAACAGCGGTTCATAGATTGGAACCAGTTGCTGTGCGATTGCCTGCTGGATGATGCGGTCTATGACAGTTGGAATACCCAGCTTTCGCACCCCGCCATCCGGCTTGGGGATTTCCTTCCGGCGCACCGGCTGGGGCTTGTACTTCCCTTGCCGAATTGTTTCCAGAAGTTCTTCCCGATGTTCTCTCAACCAAGGCAGTGCTTCCTCGATGGTCATGCCGTCAATTCCCGGCGCTCCCTTGTTGGCTCTTACCCGCTTGTAGGCCCTGTTCAGGTTATCTCTGCTCAGTATCCTCTCAAGCAAGTCTGCACCGTCCTGTTCTCCGACTTCCTGACCGCCAACACTCTGCGCTCCCACATATTCTTCATGTTCCGCACTATCCTTTTGTGGGCAGCTCCGGGATTCCGAATATTCTGCTTTCACCATGTTGACCTCCTTCTTTCGTTTAATAAGGACTAACGATTGTTCGGCCCTTCCCGAGTTTTTTTCCCCCGGTACTATGGCCTCTGCTGACTTCTCACAGTTCGTTGTTACTACGCATTTTTTTCGAATACATCTACTTCATGCGCCTGTGAGACCTCCCCGGGTACTCACACATTCTTTCCCTCTTTACCTGCCGCATTTACCGTGAGCGATTCCGTGTAGCTATTGGGCTTTGTTTTGCTATGCAAACTTACCCTCGCTGGCGGCCTTATATGCGATTTCTGTTCGTCAGGCCAGAGTTTTGCCCATTGGGAGACCTTTCAACTCCCAAAATCCGGCTTTCTTCAGATTCCGCCTCACGACGGACACCCTTGCCTTTGGCTAAATCTTCCCGCTACCGGGCGACTTCGGGACTTTC
>JBJEBV010000071.1:0-1863 GCA_051870395.1 Candidatus Cryptobacteroides sp.
AAGCATCAGTCATCCCCTTATCTTTCATCATCTTAGAAAGGCAACCTTTTCCATATTCCTAAGTTAACTACAAAAGTAGAACCATATTCTACTTCTGGTTTTTCTCAGTCGGTTTCATGAGGTATTCGGTCTCAAATTCCTCAAGATCAAGTGAAGAAGGGATCTTTATTCCTGCTGTCTTGAACATCTCCTTTGTCTGTCTGTTTGCCTCCTCTATTATGACGGTCCCATCCTTCTTCTTTGTACACATCAAAGACGACGCCCTTCCGAAGAGCTTCGTCATTGTCAGCCCTGTACCTGAAAGGGCCTTCCTGATCTTCAGGTATACTATGGTGGCTATGATGTCGTTTAGGAGCTTCCCGTTTATGGTCTCCCTCGTCCACTTTGAGAGCGGAAGGAGGGAAAGGTACTCCTTGCTGGTCTTGAAGAAGGACTCTATGTCCATCCTTCCGAAGTATCTGTCCAGTGTATCAGCAGGTGTCGACTCGATGTTGGATACAAGGACGAAGTAGCCGTTCTTGACGTCCATCCAGTTCTTCTCCTTGTCCGACAGCTTCTCGTACTCCTCCCTGTTCCCCTGCCTGTAGCTCCTTCCGAGTGCAAGCGCCCTGTCCCTGTCTATATATACATACAGGTAAACATTCTTTCCAAACAGCTTCTCCTCGAACCTCCTCCCGAAGTATGTATGTCCGTTCCTGTCAAAGGAATACTTGGCCTGGTGTATGGACTGTCCGCACCTGTGGTAGAGTGTCTTGAAGGGGAAGCCTTTCCTTGCAGGCATCCTCCCTGTGAACCCCACGGACATGTCATCGGAACTGTATGCAGTGACGAGTTCCTTTGTAATGTAGCCTGCATCCAGCACGAGCTCGTCTATGGATACCCCCACGCTGGTCTCCACGTCGTCAAGCTCGTCCATAAGGGTGCTCATGTCCTGTATGTTCCCTGAAAACAGCGAGTACCAAACAGGAAGGCCGGAGACGGCATCAAGGCATACGGCAAGCCTGGCCTGCATCTCGCAGCCTCCCGTGCCATGGGAGCACAACGCAGAAATGGGCATGTCTATGTCGTTGGGAAGCGGAGTGGAGTCCACATAGCAGCCGCTTCCGAACTTTTCGTCGCCTTTCCTCTCAATATCCACATAGCCCTTCATGAGTGAAATCTTCCTGGAGTCCCTGCCCATATCGGTGAAATACTTCGTATCGCAGCATAGCGACTCCAAAGGCACATCGGCCGTGAGGTACGAAAGGAAGGACCTCGATATGAAGTCGCCGCACGAGATGTGGGATCCATCCTTTATGACCGTATGGCAGATATGGGCCAGGACCCTCTGGAAATCCTCATCCTTTGGAAAAACACTCCTCAGAAGGCCTGTGATGCCAGTCTTTTTCATAAACGACAGGACGAGGAACGAGTCCCCGAAGACCGTATGGATTTCCGGCTCCGGGAACAGGCCTAGTCCGGAGATCCTGCCGTCGTCCCTCCCCACTTCGGAGAACTGGTCCCTGGAGCTGTCATATTCCACAAGGCCCCTTGTGGGGGACAGGAAGATTCCGCATTTCCTGTCATCAGAAATGGTTACCACCTTGCCCAGCCTCTCCCTCACCTTATGGCGCGACCTCCCACTGACACTGCTGTCGTAGACTGTATCGACGATGGCTGCGGAGCCTGAGGCGACTCTTCCGTCGTCAGAGAGGACAAGTTTCTGGACTTTTATGAAGGACATGGTGGAAACCTCCTATATAGTATTAAGTAGAACCATATATAGCATACACGATTCAAGGATTGTTGTCCATATTAATAAAGCAAAACCCATCAAAACTTTCGCAATTGATGGGTTTCTGATGTTTTTTTCTAAATGATATA
>JBJEBV010000072.1:0-1859 GCA_051870395.1 Candidatus Cryptobacteroides sp.
GATTAAAATAGGAACTGAAATGAAATTGGAACCAAGGCCGAGAATCAGCCTTCCACATACGGGAATCGCAGTTTGCGGTTCCTATTTCTTTTTCCAGACATTTGGCTGATTGGTGGTCGTTTGGACTGGTTTGCTATATTATGTGTCAGTATTAACCGGACCGCTTATGCGGTCACAAAACACTTTACAATCATGTATGTAGACAGAATCAATCCAAACCTTCCCGAAGGAAGGTTGCTCGTATCGAGCAGGGGCTTCGAGTTGAAGCTTCCGTCGTTGCCGCAATCAGCGACGCCCCTCTCAGAAAAGGCCGGCCGCCTTTTTGCGCACTTGCAGGACAAGAACTTCGAGCCGTTCTATGAAAAGCACATGCAAAAGTGCCTGAACCTCATTGTCGGCCGCGGTGCCGAAAGGAACGTGGAAGCCTACAGCGCTCTGCTCAAGGAGATGCCGAAAGAACGCAACTTTCTGACTTATTGGCTGCTGTATGACTTTTACGACATGCTTCCCGACGGCAATAAAATCAACGTCTCCGCATACAATGAACTGTCGTCCTACTATCGCGGAATCATTGATGACGGAATGCGCCTTGCACAGAAAACCGGCATCAGGGACCTCACAATCAGTGTGGAAGCGTCGATGACCTCGTCTTTCTTCTGGCATCTCCAGAGCAAGAATGTGGAGCGTCTGTCCGATCTTGCCGAATCTCAGGTAAGGGAATATACCAGAAGTGGGCATTGTGCCCCGATGGTGGTGTACCGCATCTCGCTGTTCCTCAGAAGATATGCTACGATTATCGGCAACGAGGAAATCCTCGCCATTCTGCCTTACTTCCCGAAAGAACGGCTGGACAGAAAAGTCTATCCAGCCCTTACGAGCAAGGAACGTGGCAAACTTGAAGCCGTCGTTCTTGATGAGGGGAATTCCTTGTCCAAGAAAGATCGGGCCATGATATCTCTCATGCTGTATCTCGGCATGCGTTCCAACGACGTGCGGAACCTTCGCATCTCGGACATCGACTGGGTAGGCGGAGTGATACGCTTCAAACAAGGCAAGACCGGTGGTGAAATCATCCTTCCAATGCGTCCCGTAGTGGGAAACTTCCTGTCCGGATATCTGTTGGAAGAGCGTCCGAAATACAATGACGAAAGGCTCTTTATCCCAAGGGAGCAACGCGCCGGAAAGTATGGTGCATGTTCCATTCAGTATGTCGTGAACCACGCATACGATCTTGCCGGAATACGGAAACAGGGCGGCCATCGCGGGACACATCTGCTACGCCACAGCTTTGCCGACGAAATGATAAACAGCGGAAGTGACGTAACGCTCGTATCCAAGGCCCTCGGGCACTTGAATCCCAACACGACGCTCGGCTACCTGTCATCGAACGTCGAACAGCTCCGCGCCTGCGCCTTGAGCATAAAGGACATACCCGTAAAACACAGACTCTACTGCCATGAATAAGAATCTTACCAGACGAGAATGGTTCGCCGACTATGAGGACTTCCGAGAGGCGTACCGCTACAAGAGGCTCGAGGATGACGAGGTCCATAATCTCCTGAATTGGTGTGACAGGAACTATCCGGACGATGCATACCTGACCCAGGAGATGCTCGATGTCTGGGGAAAGCGCCATGAGAATGAAACGGAGTGGACCTACGGCCACCGTGCATCCACCGTGAACGGCTTCCTGCGCCACGTCAACAGCCATGGAGGAGGCCCGTACAAACTCTTCGACTACAACTGGTCAAAAGGAGGTGTTGAGCCTGTGCTCTTCAGCAGGGAGGAGATGATGAACTTCTTTCGGGCCGTAGACGAATATGCTCCGAGCCCCTATTGCCGGTCCTTCAAGGCAAGGT
>JBJEBV010000073.1:0-1851 GCA_051870395.1 Candidatus Cryptobacteroides sp.
ATTACAACTATTTGGGACGCCTATATCACGAACTGGATGTGTCAAAGATGAGAAGTTAGGCATTAAATCGCATTCTTCCAAATCTTTCCGTAAAAGTTGGCGGTAAGATTTGTGGCAAATTGGCGGTAAGATTTGCGGTAAAATGACGGTGACTTTTGTGGTAAGGTATTGTAAATGAAAAGGTGCGGCCTTGCCGAAAGACAGGGCCGCACCGGGTGTTAACAATAGAAGTCTGGCATCAGACCTCCGGTGGCAAAGGTACGAAACTTTTACGAGAAGTACAGGTCGGCTTCCATCTTGCGACGACGAACAAGGCCCGTGATGCGTTTGCCGCCGCCATATACCCAGCGGGAGAATTCTCCCCGGATGGAAGGGTCGTTCGGGTTGGCCTTTACCTTGCGAAGCAAGGTGGAGTCAGATAGATTGCCTATCCCGACATTATAAGTGAAGGAGAGCAGGGCATCGAACTGATGCTGGTTGATTGGAAGCCCGTTGGGCATCCGGTTCTTATCATCAAGTCCCAGGATGAAAGTGAGATTGTCCTCGAATATTCGAATATCTTGCTTAAGCAATGAGTCAGCTTGCCCGCGCGTAATTGTCATTCCTTCATATACACCTGCCGTATGACCCCAGCCTATTGTCCAGATACCCGCTGGACATTTATAGGCGTGCAGGCGGCAACCTTCAAAGGTGTGGATTAGGCTGTATGCTGATTTTGATGCTTTCATAATTTCTGAAGTTTTCTGTGATTTGTCCTTCGTACTTCATTGCTCAATCTCATCAATGATTTCAGAGCCGTAAGGCGGCTCGCGGTCTATGCATTTGAGTTTCTTGCATCGCAGGAGAGTGAGTACTGCTATGCGGGTGTTCTTCTCGTCAAGTTCCTGACGGAGTTTGGTGTTGATGTCAAACTGGACCATATACAGGTCCTGGAATTCTTTTGCACTTGTTCTGGCTTCGTTGAGTTCTGTACGGCATCTCTCCACAATCTTCTGCCATTCGTCGATGGCGAGGTTGATGTTCTCGATCTGGGCCTTCGTCTTTCGCTCTGTGATGAAGAACAGGGCGATGACTCCTCCTCCGCCCAGGAGGAGAGTCAGTATCTGGATTATGAGTTCGGCGTTCATAGGTTGTCGGATTTGAGGGTGTTCTGGTAAAAAGAAATCCCCGCCAGCCGAATGGCGGACGGGGATAACCGAAAGAAAGGTACAGCCTACAGGCTGATTTGTCCGAGCATCTCTCCGGATTTCTCGCCGGTCTTCGTGTTGACGAAGAAGTAGCGGAGGAACCTTTCGATTATGCCGAGAGCAGAGGGTGCTTGCACACTCTGCCGAGGCGTAGAAAGTGGCGCGATAGCGAACACTTTCGGAGCTGCAGTGGTGACTGAACCGTGGACTGCCTCATAGTCGGCTTTGATGTCGATGGCTTCCTCCACGATTGCACGTGGTGAGCCAATCATCACGGCTTTCGAGTAAGCCTTGGTGACACCGTTGCTCTGTGGAGCGGATGCCATAATGACGAGCTTGAGGTCGGCGGTCTCTGCCGGTGGATCAGGCAGCTGGAAGGTGAAACTGTCTGAGGTGAGTGCGAACTCCGCTTCGCACGGAGCCTCGACTCCGACAAGGGTAGGAGGAGCACTGAGTGCGGCCCCACCGCATTTCACGATCCAGTAGTTCAGCCTCGAATAGAGGTTCGCTCCGGAAATCTTGGAAGAAGTTCCGAGCACGCTCTTTCCCTTCTGGGCGCCGGCAAGGGCATTCCAGGCGAGAACCGACGCAGCGGGCGAGAGCAGAGGCTGCTTGCAGACTATGCCGAGCTGCAAGGAGGAAAAGCCCGCAGGGCTTAATCTGG
>JBJEBV010000074.1:0-10128 GCA_051870395.1 Candidatus Cryptobacteroides sp.
CGGAGTTGGAGAGGACCATAAGTCCCGTGGCCTTGCCCTGTAGGGCCTGGTCGAAACTTGCCGCAGGCGTGTCTGCCAGGGCATCCGACTTCACTGTGGATACTGATCCTGCGATGGTTCCCTTCTTGCGCACGCCGTATGCCACTACGACTACGTCCTCAAGAGCCTGTGAATCACTTACGAGGCTGACATTGTGAACTATGGCCGCCTGACCTGAAGGGACTGTGAATTCTGCCGGCTGGAATCCGATGAATTGAAATGACAGGGTCGTTCCTGCATCCACCGATACTTCATAAGTTCCGTCAACTGACGTGGATACCCCGGAAGACGGGCCGGTGACCACGAATGCGCCAATCAATGGTTCGCCTGTATCGGCAGCGACCACTTCGCCTCTGACCGTCACTTTCTGCTGGGCTGCCGCTGTAAATCCGTACAGTACAGCAACTGTGACAATCAATGACCTGAATACTCTCATAGTTATTGATTAAATGTTAAAACGGGTACTTAATGGTCACAAAAAGGTTTATAAGTTCGCAAGACGTACCCTAAAAGCCAGTTTTGGACGGCAAAGATAGGCCAAGTGGGACAATTTAGCAAATTTAGAAATGCTCTAAATATACCTAAATCGTTTTATAACCCAAATAACAAAATGATTCCCCGAAGTTCACACAGGAATTCCGGAGAATCGCCAACAACTAATTCCGCACCGGAGAAATACAGGTTTCACCGATACTGAGGTTCAAGCAGCTACTCAGGCAGAGTGGAACGATTGTATACGGAGATATCCTCCGGGTCATCTACAGCGGTCCAAATCATGGTGTCATCATCCTTCCTGATGACTCTGTATTCGTGTGACCAGAATCCGTATTCGTGGTCGTACATACCGCAGGCCACATTGATACCCTCCTCTTCATCATATTCGAGGGAGAATGTTCCCGTCATCGAATACGGAGCCGCGGAGTCCAGATTCTGGTAAACTGTAAAAGTCCTTTCCCTGCTCTCAAGGACCATATAGAAATACCTCGCATCGGAGGTCATATCCTCCCCGTTCCACTCGGCAAGCCTCCAGGTCCCCACTATCTGATAGTAGGACAAAACCGGGTCCGAAGTATCCTCGTACGTATGGTCCTCGCTGCAGGAATTGCAGAACGGGATAATGGCTGCAAGTGTCAAAAAATACAATATCTTTTTCATCATCATCAAGGATTAGAGCCAGCCTCCCTCGGAGGTTGAATTTCGTACGGTAATGATGGACTCGAGGGTCTTGCCCGTGGTCGCCTTTATAGTGAGTTTCGTGGAACCCGGCTTCAGTCCTGTGACAACCGCCTTCATTCCGTTCACGGTCACTGAAGCTACGGAAGCATCTTCAACACTGACAGTGAAGGTAGTGTTGTCCAAGCCGAAATACAGGCCAAGGTCCAGAATCTGCCCGGCACCGGTGGCTACATAGACATTCGGCAGGGTCAGCCCGGAGCCTGATGACTCTATGTTCCTCAACAATGCAGACGCATCGGCTGCCCCTTTGCCCATATTCCCGTAATAAGTGCGCTTCAAATCCACAAGAGTAGGGATGGTTTCGCCCACGCTGCCCCACATGAAATGATAGAGTTTTTCTCCTGTCAGATGTGGATTGACATCGCGGACCGATTCCAGGACAATGTCCCTGAACTCCCTGGAATCATAATGCTTATGCAGTTTCGCTGCGTATGACATTCCGAGAGCCACAACTCCGGACACGTGGGGACAGGCCATCGATGTGCCTTCCATATAGCCGTACATCAGGCCTTTGCTGACGTGAGGAGGGAGGGTCGAGAGAATACCTCCCTTTTGGGAGCAATGATAGTCGGTATCCCCGCCCGGTGCGCAGATATCCACGCCAGGCCCATAGTTGGAATATGTCGAAGGGGTCCAGTCTCCGGCCAGGGCCGATACACAGATATAATCCTTGTATGCTCCCGGATAGGCTGCCATGGCGGCATATTCATTACCAGCCGCGAACACGACCACGCCACCGTCGATGACACCGTTCCTGTCGCCAGCATGGTAGATGAAATAGTCGAATGCCTCCTTCTCGAGAGGCTGGTATTTGGAATACTCCTCATCGGAAGCATATCCCCTTCTGTAGTATAGCGGGTCTGCCATTGCCGAGTTGTATCCCCAACTGCACTGGAGAACTACTGCGCCGTTGTCGGCGGCATACTTGATGGCGCGTACCTCATTGGCATTGGACACTCCACGGTCACCCGAGAATATTTGAAGGGACATAATCTTGACACCGTCATTGTTCCCGGTACCTCCGGCAATGCCGCATACTCCCTCGCCGTTGTTGTTGACGGCAGCTATAGTACCGGCCACGTGTGTGCCATGGCCCGTGTCATTGATATCGCTCCAAGTGATTACTCCACTGTCGCTTACGAAGTTATATCCGTGGACATCCCCTGCGTAGCCGTTCCCGTCATTGTCCTCTGCGGACTTGTAGATTTCGTCCTCATTGGTCCAGATATTGGCCTGGAGATCAGGATGCGACCACATCACGCCCTCATCCATGACGGCAACAATGATGGAAGGGTCACCACCGCAGAGCTTCCAGGCATCAGCGCAGTTCACATCATCCCCGGCCTCGAGATTCTTGAGATCATCGTCAGGAATCGAACCGGTATTGATATAACCCCATTGCCAGGCCAGGCCGGGATCATTGAAGACTGCGGAGGCCGCTGAAGCCGGTGAGAAAGGCATAGCCACGGCCGAATTGCTTCGCTTGATTTCCTTATTGTACTCCACCTTCGAGAGTTCACCGAGGGTAGCGAGTTTGCGGGCGGCTTCAGTGACATCGGTATTCTCGTCGAAACGGACAATGTACCACAGATGAAGTCCTTCCTTGCGGGTGAGTTCCTCATTCCGGGGATCCACAGGAAATATCCGCTCGAACTCATATCCGCCGATAATCTCCATAAGGTCATCGACCGTATTGATTCCGAGGCGGGCAAGTTTTCTCTCCCCCGCACCTGACTTTGTGAGGCAGGCCTTGTCAAGAAGATCCGACAACTCAGGCCGGAACTTGATGATAAGTTCACCTGCGATGGCTCCTTCCGGCGAGTTGACTATCATTGCAACGTCATCTCCTGCATCAGGCACGAAGCCCTCCTTCTCATTGACAGAGCAGGCCACGGCCAGGCCGAGAACGACCACAGGCAGGAATTTGTTCAATATGTTAATCTTGTTCATCACTCTTCGTAGTCTTCAGGCTTCTTCAACGGATAAGCCTCGTAATAATAATCAGGTTTGACAGGTACATTTGTGAACCCGGGATAGTTTCCGTCCTTATCGGTGAGATCCTTGTCCTGATAGAACACCAGCACATCCGGCGCCCACTCCATAAGATGCGGGTGATAGAGAATCCAGTCCGGAATCTTGCCAGAGAAGAGGTTCAGGTTCACCGCAAAGTACTTGCAGTTCGGAAGTACCTTCGGCTTGCCTACGAGATTGTAGCCGGCAGGGTTGTTGTTTCCGTGAGGCAGGGTGTCGTTGACGGCGACCTCCTCCTCTGTCCAGCGGACCTCATAGTCTTCCATGTCAGGAATTTCGCCCTGCATATAGTTGTTGGAGAGACGGAGGTATTCCAGATTCTCCCATTTCAGGAGCCAGGTAGGGAAATTGTGTCCGTCATTGAGACATAATCCTCCCCAATCAGGCTGCGGTACAGTCGTGGTGGACATATCGTAGATGACCCGCTTCCTGTTGGCGCAGAGATCCAGCGCAGTGAGTTTAGGGAAATTCCCAGGTGTGAGGATGCGTGGCACCTCGCTGAAGTTGTTTCCGGAGATATCGAGATATTCCAGGTTCTTGAGATTGGCGAAGTCATCATCGAGCCTGTCCAGTCCGAAAGCATATATCTGCAGCCGCTTGAGTTGCGTAAGTTTGGCAATATATTCGCCCGTGCCGAAGCTCTTGAGGAACTTGTTGGCATTGCTGAAGATGCTCAATGACTCGAGTTTGGTAAGGAACTGAATCTCATAAGGGATACCGTCCTTTGAATTGAAGAACTGGAATCTGACGTATCTCACCCTACCCCTCTTGTCCTCGGTGAAATTCTCGTCTGTCGGTTCCCACAACTGTATGAAATCCCAGTTGTCCATCTTCTCTCCCTCGTACCTGGACATGTTGTAATTGAGCGAACGGGCGCAGCCTACTATGGCCAATGAGTCACCCTCCCTGTTGTCGGCTATCTCGTCCGCCTTCTCCTGAACAACCTTCAGGACATCCTTGCGGGCAAGTTCAGTCCCATTTGCAGCATCGAATGTAATTTCAGCGAGACGCTCCTCCGGGCGGTTGTTGCTCTCCCAGGTAAATCTGAGTTTGACAGTACGCGGACGGGCTCCCCTGTCGAGAAGTGACTCCAAATCCGGGTCCTTGGCTGAAATCCAGGCGGCCTCTGAAGGGATGTCCATCGTCACAGGCACATTGGATGTCAGGCTGACATCGAAATATCTCTTGCCGTAGGCGGCATAGTTCGGAAGCTCGACCTCCGTGGTGGAGAGGACTATCATATTCTCATAGCCGAGCTGGGTGACATTGAGGTCCAGATTCTCGCCGGCCTTGCTTGTAAAGCGGACAAGTCCGCGCCTGGAGTCATTGGCAAGCAATGTGGTATCCACCTTGATGCTACAGTCCCTGGAACCATAACCATTTGTAGGTGAGACTGTTATCCACGGCACGGTGGAGTTGGCAATCCAGTCTCCGCCTGATTCGACATGGACGGTCTCAAGTCCTCCGTCAGCAGGAAGTGCCAACTCGGTAGTCCCGATGGAGAAGCCCTTGAGAGGAGCATCATCCTCACAGGAGGCCGCAAACAGTAAGGTGACGGCTGCCAGCATTGATATAATAAATTTCTTTCGCATATCGGAGATTGTCATTTGTTGAGATTCAGATAACCATCGCAGCCCCTGATATCCTGGTCAGGGCTGTAAATGAGGTTGAACATTCCGGCCGCAATGTAAGGGCAGATATTGCTCACATCGAGGACAATGTTGGGGTTGTCGCTGATATCAAGGTTGTAGATGAGGTACGAAAGTTTGTCATTGATGACCCTGAGGTCATTGGAACCAAGATAAAGTGCCCTCAGTCCGTAGAGACCGCTACCGATGCCGGAAGGCCACTCCCTCATGCATCTGTTTCCGTTGGCATCCCTCTGATGGCGGAAGATGAAAACATGCAGATACTGGTTGTTGGCCGCACCGTAAGGGAATGCGTCAAACCTGTTGTAACTCATGTCTATCGCCTGCAGATAGTGGAATGTCCTGGATGTGAAGTTTGAAGGAAGTTTGGAAAGGCAGTTTCTCGAAATGTCCAGAGTCGTGATAAACTGCAGGTTTTCACCCACGAGAGCCTCCTCCTCGATTTCCTCCATTCCGTTGCCCTGAATCTGGAGATATGTAATCTTGGAGCCGCTTTCTCCAATCCATCGCGGGAATTTCTTCAATCTGTTGTAACTGAGATTGAGAATCTCGCAATTGATTCCCCTGAAAGGTCCCCCGTTGAAACCCGGGCATTCGCTGATCTGGTTGAACGAGAAGTCGAATGTTCCCATCGTGTGGATAGAAGCAGCCTCGAAGATATCAGGGAGTTCAGTGAACTTGTTGTTGGAGAAGGAAATGCCTTCAGTATTGTAGTCAATGCCGATGAAGTATCCGTTCTCATCCACAGGAAGTGACGACAATTCGTTTCCGCCGGCATAGAACTGGTTGAAATAATGGGACTTGCCGAACGGAGCCTCGAACTTCTTGAGGCCGCAGTACTGCACATTCAGCACGGAGAGCCTCTCAAGAGGGCGCAGGTCAGGCAAAACCTCGATGTTGTTGTTCGGAATATACAATCCCTGAAGTGTCTTGGCTGCAGCACCTGTGCAGAAATCGGCCAGGCCGTCATACATCTCCTGCGAGGAAATGCCGGAATTGCTGGAAAATGCCAGCATCTGAATCTTGGGCATTGTCTTGAGGCCCCTCGGGAACTCCGTCATCTCAGGGAGATAGAAGAACTCCGCATCTGTCACAGCCTCCAGGCCCGACATATCATCAGGAAGGCTTGTCAGCGGTGCGTATGCGACATAGAGATACTGGAGTTTCTTGAGTTTGTTAATCTCTGGAGGAAGAGATGTGATACCCGAAGCATAGTTCCAAGACGGGTCGGATGCCGGTGAAGGGTAAGGTCTCAGCGAGCCCTCGCTCTCACGGTAAGGGTCACCTGCAAGTTCAAATGCAAGCCGCATCTCCTCCGGGAAGATGGAACGCGGATCAGAGTTGGAGACATACATCTTCTTGAATGAATTCCTGACCTCCATCTGCCCAGCCTCGCTGTAAGGAGTATATTTCAATCCCTTTGCCGAAATAGGCGAATCGCCAGGATCATATGCGTGGGTTCCAATCTGGAGAATGCGGAGCTCTTCCAAATCTCCAATCTCGGCAGGCATCGCACCCTTTGCGCCAAATCCCGCAAGGTCCAATGTTGCAACTCGTCCGTCGTCGTGTATCTGGATACCTGTCTGGGCCGTCCAGAGATCCACATCGCAGTCAAAATCCCACTTCACCTTCCAATTCGGGCCGTCGAGGGCTTCCCATATTTTCTTGATGGCAAGCGCATCCTTGAGATAATCGGCAGTCAGGTCGAATGTCACCGGAACATCGGCAAGGGACGTCTTGTTGTCCTCCACCGCGAATTTGTTGGCCGCCACATCGGTACAGGTCTCCCGAACCGAACGTGAGGCATCGAAATAGGTCACGAAGGACACGACCTCGTACGTACCGGTCTTGATATTGACAAGGGAGTCACTCTTGTTGACAGCAGTAGTGTAGCCGTCTTCGATACTCATCGTATGACGGAACTTGATTCCAGTGAATGTCTCCCGCTCGTGGGTCTGGGTATTCCTGACAGTGATGTCGGCGGATTTAATCATATAGAACGGATGGTTGTCAACTCCGGTTCCCCTGGTCTCGGGGATATCCTTGACAAGGGTGAAATTGACAAAACCCCTCCCGACTACATCAATGAGAAGATCCTTGGAAACCAGGCCGTTGCGGACGACGGTGATAGCCATCTCCCCTGAAGGAGTACCTGTAAATATCGGGGAATCCATCGCATCGAGGACCTGGTATGAAGTCAATACATAGTCTCCGGCTACAAGCTCGAACTTGTCGGTCTGCAACCCCCACTCGGCCAATGACTTGTCCGGAGAGGACACGGTCACGGTCGGGGTAAGGATGTCATTATCAGCCGTACGGAGGGTAACCCTGAGTTTGGCCGCATCCGAAAGGAAGTCGAGCTCGTTGGCAGCCTTGGTATAGGATGCGGACTTGTACAGATGAAACTGCACGTAGCCGTACCCGCGGGCTGAATCGTCAACCTCGTCCTCACCGCAGCCCGTGAAGAGGGTTGCGGTGAAGACAAGAAGGCTTAGTAGCGTCAATATTCTGTGGAACAGATGCATCTCAAATTATTTTTTGATAAGAACAAGGGCAGCGTTCGGCTTGTACATGGAGACAGTCGAATCCTTGCGGAAAAGCAGGAAGGCCATGCTGTTGGCCTGGACCGCATCAATAGCCGACCTCTTGTATGATATACCGTAATAAGTCTTTCCGCCGGAATAAACAGAGGCGAATTCGAGCATATTCTCTTTCTCCCAGGTGCCGGAATAAGTTTTCAGCTCGAAGAGTGGCTTATCCAGGGAACCGTCCTCATAAGGCATCCACTCCGCATCAAAACCGAGTGGGGCTACCTGGAGGCCGTATGTATTGTTAGGATCCGGGGAGAGTTCGGCAACGTAAGTATTGTCATCAGGAAGAGCGGAGTTGAGTTCGCTCGGCTTGAGGCCCGCAAAATCACCACCATACTCAGCGAAAGGAACGCAGGCAATATCCTTGCTGCCTCCCCACTTGGCGACAAATCCACCGGTCACAGGCATTTCCCTCTGGCTGATGACAATCATATAATTGGATGGAGCCGTCTCGGTTGGAAGGAATTTTTCCTTGTTCTGCCTGAACCAGAGCTGGGTCATTGAAGAAGGATCTTCCGGCTGAAGGGCTTTCGGGACAATGACAATGTACGCAGTCCGCGCTGCACCTGTATTGGCGGAGACTGAGACACTAAGGGTCTTGTCCTCATTGACAGTGACCTGAAGCCATGTCGGATTTGCGAACCAGTTGTATGACCCCATCCCGTACGGATCCCTCTCTTCAACTGTCATCAAGGCGAAGTCCATATCCTTCGTATAGGCTGTAAGCACGGCAGCAGTTTCCTCCGTCGGAGTCTGGTCATAGTCATTGCCGAGAACATGTCCGTCATGGTTGAAACCGATGCCTCTTGTGGAGTTCATCGGCCTTGCACCATTGAGAACCACTGCGGAATTCTCATCCATCCCTGAATATGTAGCATTGAATTCCACCGGATTCTCACCATTCCTGTCTGTCACGACAATCTTGCCGGCCTGGGCGAACGGCATCACGGAATAGTCCTTTATCTTTGCGTAAGTATTGATCTCACGAGCATTAAACTCCTCGCCTGCCACGCCGGAGAAAAGATCCGGTGAAACCAGCATCCATTCCGGCACGGACTCCACTACCCAGTCGTAATTGGCAGTGAATGTAAACTTGGTCGAAGAGAGGCTGGTGAATGAGTCCTCATCGAACTCAAGGTCAAGAGATTCAATAGCCTGCGGTTCCTCGGTGGAGACAGAAGGCACATACCACATCTTGGCCCATCTCTCCTCCGGAGTACGGGTCACATTGAAAACCGGCTGGGTCTTGGTCTTCATCGTGAGGCTGATTTCTGCAGTCTCGGACTCGAATATTGATGTCACATTGGATGTGGTAACCTGGAAAGTCACATCACCTGCCACGCCGTTGAGCTGGCTGACCTCATTGTCATTGTCAAGGATAACGAGCCATGGCTTGTCTATGGAAATCTTCCAATCGGCCTCGGCTATAAATGAAAGAGTCTTCACCTCGCCAAGCGAAATGCTGACACTGCTGTTCTCCGGGAATACCGGCTCTTTTTCAGCAGGGTTGTTGTCCGTACAGCCG
Source organism: Candidatus Cryptobacteroides sp. (assembly GCA_051870395.1). Taxonomy (GTDB): domain Bacteria; phylum Bacteroidota; class Bacteroidia; order Bacteroidales; family UBA932; genus Cryptobacteroides. The sequence continues at coordinate 9,072 of JBJEBV010000074.1, forward strand.
GTCATCGGGGCGAATGCCAGGGCGGCTGCCAAAATCAATGAAAAGTTTCTTGTTTCCATATCGTCGTATATTTTATTTCAATGTTTATCAGTATTTTTCATACAATTCAGCCTCCTCGTCGGAGATCCACTCAATGATATTGACGTAGGTGCCTACAGTCCCGACATTCTTCACATAGAAGGTGGTGTAGAAGACAAGATAATTGTCACACACGAAGACATAACTGCCAATAGGGGCATCCAGCGCACGAATCTTCCCGTCACCATAGATGTAGTTGAAGATTGTCCTCGTGTCTGCGACGACCTGCTCCCCGTCAAGAGAAACGGAAGGATTGAGGATGTCCGAATTGTCGAGTTTCAGCCTGAGGTCATATCCTTCCTCAATGTAATCCTTGATGATGATGGTGTTGTCATCGTCCACGTCCACCTCCGACTTTGTCAGGCGGGTGAGGTTCTTGGAATTGTACTGATACCAGAATGATGAAGTCACAAGGCAATGTCCTTCATAATTGTGAATGTCGAAAGGACAGACTTTCTTCAGCAGGACCCTGGTCTTCTGCCCGTAGATATCCCAATATTCATCACCGGCCGCCACAAGGCTCAATGTTACACTGAGGGAATCATCTGATTCGACTGCGTCATAGTTACCGATTATTCTAACGCTTGTACTGCGTTCTCCGGCAGGTATAACTACTGTCTGCGTCGGAATAGAATAATGATGTCCGAAAACGGCATTGCTCTCGTTGTCAATGACTTCCACGGCAAATGTCCGGTCATGGCCGCAGGCCCGGGTGGCCGCAATCATCACATCGAATGCCTCTCCGTCCTGCTGTACCGGGCAGATATTGAGCGTATCCGAGAAGGCGATATATGAAGGTCCGGAGTATGTGGTGAATTCCTTCTGGCATCCCTGAAGGGCGGCTATCGCCACCGCAAGGCCTATGATATGTATCTTTCTCATTTTCATATTCATCGATTGCTTTCATTAGGCTGAACTTCTGAGCCCGGCGAATTGAGCTCGTGCTGAGGAATCGGCCATACGAACAGAGGGTCGTCCG
>JBJEBV010000075.1:0-1785 GCA_051870395.1 Candidatus Cryptobacteroides sp.
GTGGAATCTGAAGAAAGCCGGATTTTGGGAGTTGAAAGGTCTTCCAATGGGCAAAACTCTGGCCTGACGAACAGAAATCGCATATAAGGCCATAAGTGAGGGTAAGTTTGCAGTACAAAACAAAGCCCAATAGCTACACGGAATCACTTGTGGTAAATGCGGCAGGTAAAGAGAGAAAGAATGTGTGAGTACCCGGGGAGGTCTTGCAGACGCATTTGAGTAGACGTATTCGAAAAAAATGCGCAGTAACAACGAACTGCAAGAAGTCAGCAGAGGCCATAGTACCGGGGGAAAAAAACCGGGAAGGGCCGAACAATCGTTAGTCCTAAGTAGATTTCGGAAGGAGGTCAACATGAAGAACGCAGAATATCAGGGAAACCTGAGCTGCCCGCAAAGAGATAGTGCGGAACATGAAGGGTATGCGGGAGCGCAGAGTGTTGACAGTCAGGAAGGAAAGGAACAGGGCGGTGCAGACTTGCTTGAAAGGATCCTGAGCAGGGAGAACCTGAACAGAGCCTACAAGCGGGTAAGAGCCAACAAAGGGGCGCCGGGAATCGATGGGATGACCGTCGAGGAAGCGCTGCCCTGGTTGAGAGAACACCGGGAGGAACTTCTGGAAACAATCCGACAGGGGAAATACAAGCCCCAGCCGGTGCGCCGGAAGGAAATCCCCAAGCCGGATGGCGGGGTACGAAAATTGGGAATCCCAACCGTCGTAGACCGCATTATCCAGCAGGCAATTGCACAGCAGCTAACGTCCATCTACGAACCGCTGTTCTCGGACTTAAGCTACGGATATCGGCCGGGCAGGAGTGCACAGATGGCAATCCAGAAGGTGAAGGAGTATGCGGAGCAGGGCTATACCCAAGCGGGGCTCGTGGACTTGTCCAAATACTTCGATACACTGAACCACGAATTGCTGATGAACCTTCTGCGAAAGAACATCCGTGACAAGCGAGTCATAGAGCTGATTAAGAGATATCTGAAAGCTGGGGTCATGGAAAACGGGTTGCTGGTGAAGACAGAAGAAGGCTCCCCGCAGGGAGGGCCGCTCAGTCCACTGCTTGCCAACATCTACCTGAATGAATACGACCAGGAGATGGCAAGACGGGGCGTGCCAGTCATTCGATATGCGGATGACATTGTCGTCCTGGCAAGGAGCAAGCGTGCGGCAGAGCGACTTCTGGAAAGCACCCGGCGGTATCTTGAAGGGAAACTGAAACTCAAGATGAATGTAGAAAAGAGCAAAGCTGTCAGTGTGTTTGCAATCCGAAATTTTAAGTTTCTGGGCTTTGCGTTAGGGAAGGGCAAGAATGGGGTCTACATTCGAGCGCACGCAAAGTCCTTGAAGAAAGCCAAGTCAAAGCTAAAAGAACTGACTTCCCGCAGTCAGGGCAGAAATGTCCGGGTCGTGATGCAGAGAGTAAAGGTCTACATCCGAGGCTGGCTGGGCTACTTCGGGATCGCGAGCATGAAGATGACGATGCAGAAATGGGACGAGTGGCTGAGATGCCGGTTCCGGATGTATATCTGGAAACAGTGGAAGAAGCCAGGGAAAAGGGTAGAAAACCTGATGAAGTTAGGACTGCCCGAATGGCGGGCCTGTGAAGCGGCCTACTCCCGAAAAGCCTACTGGAGAACAGCGCATCATCCAAGCGTCCAGTGGGCAATCTCAAACAAAAGACTCGCACAGGCAGGATACTACAGTATCCTTGACCGGTACGAGTCTCTGCACTTATGCGATTGAACCGCCGTGTACCGAACGGTACGCACGGTGGTGTGGGA
>JBJEBV010000076.1:0-38740 GCA_051870395.1 Candidatus Cryptobacteroides sp.
GATGAGGGAGGAAATATGGACCGGAAAGATATGCATAAGATGATGCTGGTTATTTCTTGAAGATTACTAAGTATTTCGAAAATGCTATGATTCGACTGAACATTGACACAAATAGCAAGACTGCTGTTTACCGCCAGCTGGTGGACGAGGTGACGGAAGCCATCAGGAAGGGTACGCTCAAGCCCGGGGACCTGGTTCCCTCCATGAATGCCCTGGCGGAAGAACTCCGTATTTCCAAGGAGACCGTGAAGAGAGCCTACAATATATTGGCAAAAAACGGCCTTCTCGAAGCCAAGCAGGGAAAGGGATTTTATGTCGCTGACAATTCATCCAAAGGCAGCGTCGCCGTTCTATTCCTTATGGACAAGTTCAGCATCTACAAACAGGAGATTGTCCACGGCTTCCATCAGGCGCTGACTGTGAAGTCCGAGGACACTATTCTTCTCTTCAACCAGGATGTAAACCTGTTCGAGTATTTCATAAACGAGAATCTGGGAAGATATGACTATTATATCGTATCACCCCACTTCAGCCTCGACCCGGATATCCAGGAGAAGGCACTGAAGATACTAAAAAGGATTCCGAACCAGAAACTGATAATAGTGGACAGGCTGATGCCCGGAATGATCGGGAACTTCGGCGCGGCTTACCAGGACTTCGAGAACGATGTCGCCACAGGTCTGGAGCAGGGCCTGATGAAACTGAAATCAATAGGAAAGCTCAATGTCATCACACTCCCCGCATCCCTCTACGGCTCCATGATTCAGGGAAGAATCAACAAATTCTGCGAGGAGAACGGCATCGGGGTCGAGTTTATGAGCTGCGCCCCGGAGAAAGTCAAGAAGGGCGAAGCCTTCCTGGTACTGACCAGCCAGCTGGACCCTGGTCTCATCTCCCTGGTGGACAATGCGAAAGGAATGACAGTCGGCACTGACTACTACATTATCTCCTACAATGACTCCCCTATCGACCGCGTAGTCCTGAACGGACTTACCACCATCTCCACTGACTTCAATGAGATGGGCCGCGAAGTAGCCAGGATGGTCAATGCCAGAACATTGTGGAAGAAACACATTGACTTCAAGATGAACAAAAGAAACACATTCTGATGATCCAACTGCAAAATGGCCCGACAAGCCTCGGGCTGGTCCGCGAAGACATTGAAGCGCCTTACTACAGGGGGACTCGTTTCGACAGGAGCGGTATCATCCTGAGTCTCAGCAATGCCGGCAGGAAATATGTCAGCCAGTGGTTTCTCCAGTATGACCCGCTGAAGCACGATGCCGTGGGCGGTCCTGCCGAGGAGTTCACCCAAATCGGCCATGAAGATGCGGAGGTCGGGGAAGGCTTCCTGAAAATAGGAGTCGGAATCCTCCGGAAGAATGAGGAACCTTATGACCGGTTCAAATTATACGAAATCATTGATGAAGGAGAGCGAAGTTTCCGCCACAACAGCAACAGCGCCGTCTTCGGACAGAGACTGGAATACGGAAAATACGGCTACGACTATGTGAAAAAGGTTCTCATCGAGGAGGACGGCAGCCTTGTGATTGAGCATAGATTAAGCAATCTTGGGTCCAGGGTACTGGATTTCCAGACATACAACCACAATTTCTTCGTTCTTGACGGGGCATTTACAGGCAGGGACACCGAGTTTGACCTGCCCTTCAGGCCGTCAGGACATTGGCGAAGCGAATACGACTGTGTGCATCTCACAGACAGCGGAATCCGTTTCACCAGGGACCTTGAGCCGGGAGAAAGTGTCTTTATGGGCGACCTCCAAGGTCCTGGTCCTCAACGCAATTATTCATTCCGCCTCCTGAACCGGGCCAAAGGACTGACAGTGGATGCCGAGTCCGATGCCACAATGGAATATGCAGTCTTCTGGTGCAATCACGAAGTCGCCTGCCTGGAACCCTACATACGATTCCATATAGAGCCGGGCGAAAGTGCCGGATGGATAATAAGGTACCGTTTCGGAATATTGTAAACGAAAAACTCCGCCAGTTCAGGAATCCCGGATCGGCGGAGTATTGTTTATGTTATTCGGTGACGTACAGCAATGCAGCCAAATCCTGCTGTCCAAGTGTTACCTTGCAGCCGCCTGGTTTGACTTTGGCATTGCCCAATGTCATTGAGCCGGCAAATTTGTATCCCGGCACATTGATTCTGGCAGACCTGGCCTGAGGGCAAAACTGGTTTGCAGCCACAATCACCATCTTCTTTCCATCCTCGCTGAGGAATGAGCGGGCATCAATCTCCCTGTCGGAGCAGGTGAAGCCGAAAATGTCATTGTAGCGGCCCAGTAGGAGGCAGTCCTTATACTCCTCCTTGATCTTGTTGGCCTCAGCCAGATATGCCTGATACACAGGAGTATCGTCAATGATATTGCGGCAGCGGTAGATTTCAATGTCATTGCGCTGGCCGTCCAGGAGCGTGTAATTCACGTGGTAGGCCACATTCTCGTCATCCCTCTGTCCCCTGTCGGTGAAAATGATTTCAGGGAAAGTGTATCTGAAGAAGTTCACGAAACGCTCAGGGCCGTCATTGGCAGGATATCCGTGGGTATAATCGCAATACTGGGCGAGTGCATCCACAGTACCCTCAGCACCGAGAGCGAAGTCAGGGTCAATGCCGGCATACCTGTCCCTCAGGAGTTTGAGACACTGGGCCCGCTTGAGAATGCCGTGAATATCAGGAACGGGGAACTCGCGGGAAGTATCCCAGTTGGTACTCTCCGACTCGATGTAGCCTAGCTGGTCAAAGAACACAGATTTCGCACCGAGGCCGTAGGCCCTGTCCTGCAATGCGAAGAGAACCTCGTTCCACTGCGGGTCCATCATCGTGGCTACGGCGAAAGTCCTCTGGTCATACTCTCCGAGCCAGGTACCCTTGCCCGTAAACTTGTATCTTTCAAGTATTTCCGAACCGGTATTGTCGTGGCGGCACACCTTCGGGCCCATCCCGCTGAGATAGAAGCGGCTCTCGCGGTCAATCAGTTTTCCATTGTAATAAAGAATGAGATTGTTTCCGGCTGCCTGGTAACGGGCAATGGCCTCTTTCAGGGCAGCGTCACCACCCTGGGACTCATCCGGGGAATAGTCCGGATTGCCGTGGTCCATGCCTTCGGCCCACCAGCCGAAGAGGAATACTGTGTTGCAGCCGACGCTCTGGCCAGCCTGGTCAACCCGGCCGTAGAGGTCAGGATACTTGAAGAGATATTCTCCGTACTGATGCTTGAAAATCACCCTGTGCCAGCTCTTCATCTCCCTCAGCCACTGCGGAGTCTCCCTGTGGTCCCACCAGGTATCGGCCCAGGTCCGGTAAATGCGGCTGGCCACGTGCCAGGTTCCCGAATAGGGAGCCACTACATTGGCATCGCAGGACCAGGTCTCCCCGGCGAAACAATGAGGATATTTGAAGAAGCCGAACTCCAGGCAGTCGAACTTGCCGCTCTCCCCCTTGTAAGCCCTGAGGCCGTGCCAGGTATCCTGGAATGAAGGGTCGTGGCTGCCGAAATAAAGTCCCTGATTCTCCCCGAGAATGGCAAAACAGTTCATGAATACCTTGGCTCCATACTTTACGTTTTTCTGGCGGAAGAACTGCTCCGGCTTCTTGTACGGAGACGATTCCAGTTTGCCCAGGACTTTCTGCGGCTCGGCGTAGAGACGCCCTCCGGCCTCCGCTGTGTAAAGCTTATGGTCCGCCGGAAGCACGGCCCCGTGAACAAGAGGATAATGAAGCTCGCGGATTACCGTGTGAGGCTTATTGTTGGAAAGTTCCGAGGCAAATCTCACCTTGTCATCCTCGAGAATCACCTTCAGGGTCATTCCCATATCCAACGTATAGTCCCTAACCTTCAGGGAGTCGTAGGAGATAGTAATGACATTGTCCCCAGCAGTGACGACCGGGTCCTGGGCATCCCCGCAGACCTCGATTTCCTTCTCGTCCTTGGAGTCATAATAGAGCCTCCACAGGAGGGAACCTGAAGCATAATTCTGGCCGGTATTGACATTGACAAGTTCGACCAGTGAGCCGTCCTCGCCGATGGTCACGCGGATATTGTCATTGGCAATGGAAATGCCTTGGGCGACCTTTTCCGGAGCATTCTCCACGGAAGCGTCCTGATGACAGGAAACAGTAGCGGCAAGTATGGCCGCAGCAGATATCAATATATTGAATTTCATTTGGTTATAGTAACATCAGCGTAAATTGGGAAATGGTCTGAGGCGTAGAGATTGTCATAGAGCGCATTGTTGATGCAGAACTCATTGACATTGACCTTGCCCCTGTGGAAAATGTAGTCAATCCTGTATTTTCCGGTAGTGCTGGAGAAACCGTTGTAGGTAGCGGATGCGCCTGAACGCTTGGCAGCGGTTTCAAAGCTGTCTTTCCAATATTCCTTGTACTTGGCAGTGGCATCATACTCAGGACGGGCATTCATGTCACCCACGAAGAAGGACGGGAGGCCTTCCGTATTGTATTTCTTCTCCTGGTCCTCATACACGTATGCGTATGCGGCATTCGGCTCCTTGTTCAGGCAGGCGTGAGTGTTCATGAAGAAGAACCTGACTCCGGTCTCCTTATGGGTAAAGATGGCGCAATGTCCTCCCCTGCGGTATTCTCCTGAATCGCCGGTATCATTGACGGAGCAGGTTTCAGGGGTATCTGAAGCCCAGAAATAATGTTTGTCCGAAATGGAGAACTTGTTCTTCCTGAAAAGAATGCCCTGGGCCTTGTCACCCACTCCGCCCTGGGCGTACGGGCTGAAGAACCAGCACTCGTAGTCGCTGCCGAAGTTGTCCTTGAGCCATTGCTGGGTAGTCAGGTCCACCTCCTGCACTCCGAAAACATCGAAGTCATTCTCCTTGATGGAAGCCAGGAGACGGCTCTTTCTTACGGACCATTTGTTCTGTGCGTCGGAGTTGTCCAGGGACGACATCCTGAGATTGTATGAACCCACACGGATATCTGCGCTGGACATATCCATTCCGCCGCTGGCACCAGCCTGGGTCACATTCACGGTGGCCTTCACGGTCTCCCCTACCAGGAAGTTCACCACAGCCTTCCTTCCGGAGCTGTATTTGTTCTCGAAAACCCTGAGACTCAGTTTCGCATCTCCCGTACCCTTCATTTTGGACAGGGAGAGCCAGTCGGCCGCGACCTCGTCCGCAGATTGGATTTCCGCAGTCCATGAGCAGTCTGCGACTACATTGAGCTCATAAGTCGAGAGTTCCGCTGCAGCCTGGACCGCAGAGGGGGCAACGGCGATTTCGCCGGAACCGCCAACACTCCCGCCGCCACAGGACAGGAGTGTTAAAGGTATCAACATGCAGCCTATAATGGCTGGCAATCCGTTCTTTTTCATTCAACTGGAATATATTTGAGTTTCAGCGAATAAACTATGCTGGCATTGTTAGGTGAATGCAGGTAGTACAATGTCCCCGGAGTTGACTCGGTGATATCGTATGTATATTCGCCCATATTGGTGTACTGGTTCTGGAGTTCTCCGCCAGGAATGTAATTCACACCCTCATCATCAGCGCCGACGATATTGCTGCAGACTCCGACATTCCTGGTGAATGTAGCAGGGTCCTTGGTACTGGCGTTCTGGACCATGACGACTTGGGCAAGTCTCATGCCATCGATTACCGGAAGTCCGACATACCTCAATGTTCCCACGTATATTCCCTTGCCGGCACTGATATAGATATTGTGAGCAGTCGCTCCATCCGGGTCGGCGAGTACGAAATCATACTCCTTGCCGTTGAGAGGATAGCCTACAGTCACCCTCCTGTGGGTATTGGCTTCATTGGCGACTCCGTCATTGTCAACAGCAAGTCCAGAATCATAGCCCTTGTAGGCTTTCCAAGACGTGGTTTTGGATGGAGGCCAGTTGAGACCTTCCACGGTAAAGTCGAACGAGAGTTCGAGAGGCTGGGCAGTGGCAACCTTGGCCTTCACCACAATATCGTCAATGAAGAACCTGTTGTCAGATTTCCCGGCCAATGCACCTGCTGTGGTGGAGTTGCTGGCAATCTTGAGAACCGCAGTCTGGTCAGCACCCGATATCGTGAATGAATAGTCCTTCCACCGGTCAGGAATGAGGGCAACGGCGCCACCGTCGCTCACTGTTCCGGATGTGGACGAGAGCACAGGCTCGGCATTTCCGTTCTCACCGAATGCGGTCGTGAGGCCTGCCGCACGGAAGGTAACCGTAAGATCAGCCTTGGTCATTCCCATCGCCTTGAGCCTTTCACCAATATTGATGCTGTATGAACCCGGGAGATAGTACTCCTTGCTGTTGTAGGCCATCGCTTCATCAGCAAATCCTACCTGGAGGAAGCCCGGTCTTGAATAACAGTACTCCACGCTCACCTCGGAAGGCATATCTGAAACCTTTTCAGCGGTGTATGAAGGAGCATTGTACTTGCCTGAGGTCCAGGACTTCATGAAGCCGTAATCGAGAATCTGGGCGGCAGGGGCGGATATGATATTGTCAAATCCTTCAGAGAATGCGATTTCACTGTCATTCATTGCAGGCACTGTGCTCTTCTCTCCTCCAGAGGCCTGGAGGGATACGCCGCACTGCATCATTATTCCGCCGTAAGTACCGCTGGCATTGTAAGTTACATTCTCCTTGACAATGAGTTTGCCACCTGCCGGTACGGCTGCGGATGCAGGAATCTCGAAGTCAATATACTTCCAGAAAGCATCTGATGCGCCACCTGTCGCGGCACCGATTTCATTGAATGTAACACCGCCGTCGGAGCTCCATGAATAATTGTCGGAAGTCTCCCTTCTCTGGCCCTTGAAGAAACGCACCTTTCCGCTGAGGGATTCCTTGAGAGGAATGGTGTAGGTAATGGTTCCTGTCTCGAAGCCTTCAAGGCAGAAGCCCTCCTGGAAACCCGCATTTTTAGTAGGGTTGGTGTGGGCCGGACGTGCTACAGTATAAGAACCGGAAGAGGCTTCAATCTCAAGACCCTTCTTGAAGACAATCTTGGAGCCGCTGACTGTAGCATCGACAATCGGTAGTTCGTCCACTGAGTACTTCTTGACGGAACCACCTTCGCCAGCCACGTCAAGTCCTGTGGTAAAGCGCTGGAACATAGGGAAATCGTAGCCTTCGCCCGGTACCGGTTCCGGGTCTGGGTCCTCACCCGGGCCCGGCTCCGGGTCTGGATTAGGGTTCACTCCCTGCCTGATATCAATGTAGGCAGTCGCCTCCCCCGCATCACCGGCAACGAACTTGAGAACGGCGATTCTCTCTTCCTTTCCGGTATTCTCGGTAATCTTGATCTGCATTGAGCAGCTTCCCTTGTCGTTGAGACGGTCAAGTTTGACCCAGGAAATCTCATTTCCCCCGGCATCAGTCCGCTCGATTACCCAGCCGGTGTTGGCCGTAACCTCAATGTCGCGGACTCCCCCGGTATATTCCGCCTCAATGCTGGCGGGGCTCACGGAAATCTCAGGGTCAATGACTTCCTGTATTTCTTCCTTGCAGGCAAACAAAGTCAGCCCTGCGGCAAGGAACGCAAATATCTTCTTATTCATATTAATCTATATTTCAAAGGTTTAGAGCCACTGCCAGCCTTCATTCTGACCCAGCTGCGGATTGACGTTCTTCGCAGTCACAGGAATCGGATAGAGGTACATCTTGTCATCCCACTGGAGTTTGTAGTTGTAGATGAGATATCCGTAAGTACCGTTCGAGAGAGTATGGTTCTTGTCCGCAGCCGTTGTAACCTTGATATTGGTCTGGCCAGTAGGGGAAGTTGTGGAAACGGTGTAATGCTTTCCATTGAAGTCGAAACCTGATACGGCCTCTTCCTTCGAGAAATAAATTCCTCTCCAGCCCTGATGGTTGTAACGGCGTTCAATAATGTCACCGATATTCCACCTCATAAGGTCATCGTAATGTCTTCCTTCCTCGAACATCATTTCCACAGCCCTCTCGCGCCTTATCTCCAATGCGACATCTGACAATTCGGGGGCGTGGAGCAAATCCTCCGTGAAATAGGCCCTGAGAAGAGGGTCAGGAGTATAGCCAGCCTCTCCAGGATATGGTGCTGAGGTGAGGCCCCCGTGTACCTTCCTGAGTTCGCCTATGGTCTTGTCCCAAATGCTCTTGTCCATCTTTCCAAGTTCCTCGGCGGCCTCGGCATAGTTCAGGAGCACCTCGGCATATCTGAGTACCGGAACAGAATTGAGGGATTTGTCGGTACCTCCCTCATTCATAGGGGAATACTCAGGGATCACCCACTTTATCCAGATATATCCGGTGGTAGTCCAGGTGAAGTCGGGAGCGAAATCCACAGACTTGCCCTGGGCATTGGTCATCTTCTGGCCCGGAGCGAGAACCGTGGCTGCAAGACGGTTGTCCCTGTTCTCGAATTCCTTCGTAACTGAAATCTCTGCGGAAGGAAGAGGCTTTCCGCTCTTGTCGAGGAACATCATCACATAGTCCTTGGTAGGTCCGTATAGAAGGGAGGATGTGGTAGAGCAATATTTGTATGTAACCTTGTGGGCGACACCAAGTTCCTCGTTGCAAGTCCTGCCCCAGATGACCTCGTCGGCCGGGAGTTTGGTGCTGGTGAAGAGTTCCCTGTAGTTGGAATGGAGATTGAACACTCCGGATTCCATCAAATCACCGGCAAATTGCATCGCAAGATTGAGAAGGTCATCGGCTGATTCGTACTCGCCGTTCCAAGGCCGTCCCGTAGAAGGATTCACATTGTGGTATTTCCGGTATGTACCCTCATACAGGCAAACCCTTGAGGCAAGAGCCTCGGCCGTATATTTGTTCACATAGATGCATCCGTCAGTCCTGACACCTGCACCCGAGGCGAGACAGTTCCCTGCGGCGAACTTGAGATCTTCCACAACATTGTGCATAATGAATTCCCTGTCCTGACGCGGGCCATAGAGAATGGTGGAGTCTGTAGGGCTTACCACGTGGTCAATCCAGTAAACATCACCGAATTTCTTAACCTTGTTGAATGTGGAGAGAGCCCGGAAATATCTGGCCACGCCTTCATAATGATTGTAGACCTCAGGAGAGACATTGTCCTTGGCATTCTTCATATTGTCAAGCATATAGGCCACTTGACGGAGGAATGACCAGTTCGAATAGGACCAGCCCGAAGCAATCGAGGCCGTATAGCGGTCAGGCCAGAAGAAGTTCTTGGATTCCTTGGTTCCGCAGAGGTCCGTAAATCTGTCCTCTCCGAGAGCCACGTCGTCAAAATCAGGCAATGCGGTATCAATCAGGCCATTGGTATAATACTCAAGGTCTGTCTTGGTCGCAAAGAACTGCTCTGCGGAAAACTTGTCGATAGGCTCCCTGTCGAAGAATTTCTCGCAGGATGCCAGAGAGGCAAGAGCCGCTGCGCAGATTGAAATTATTGTTATTGTGTGTTTCATAACCTTCAAATGTTAAATGGTACCCTGATGCCCGGATTAGAGAGTGATGTTGATACCGAAAGTGAATGTCCTGAGGAGAGGATAGCTGTATCCGTCGCCCATGGTGGTGGAAGTTCCGCTGTGGAAATCGCTGTCACCGTTGCCGATGACCTCAGGGTCAAACATCTTGGTGTGCTTGAACATTGGAGACCAGGTCCAGAGATTCTCTCCGGTCACATAGAAGCGTACCTGCTGGAGATGTGCCCTTTCGACCACCTTCTTTGGGAGGCTGTAGTCGAGAGTCAGGGTCTTCAGGCGGATGTATGCGGCATTCTGGAGATATCTGTCATTAGGGAATGTGAGGGCTCCGGTTGCACTGTCTGCCGTGCCGTAGGTCTGTCGAGGCCAGTAAGGGTTCTCGGCGGCATTGGCCAATGTCCAGTTCTCGGTAGTCTTGTCAAGGATTGCGTGGCTTGCGCGCTGGGTCTTGATGGCGTAGGCGTATGCCCTGCCGTATGAGCCCCAGAAGAAGTCAGTACCCTGGGAAGGATACCAGTCACGTTTGCCCACGCCCTGGAAGAATGCGCTGAGGCCGATTCCGTTCCAGCGGAAGTCAAGATTGAGGCCGAACTGGTATCTTGGAGCCTCGTTTCCGATTCGCTCAAGGTCACCGTGGTCATCCAATGTCCAGGAACCGGTATTGATGGCGTGGTCTTCATTGACATCCACGAATTTGACATCTCCTGCATAAGGTCCCGATACCGGCACAAAATTATGGAATGTATCCTTTGGCCATGCGGCTGCCTCCTCGTTGGACTGGAAAAGGCCGGCTGTGCGGAATCCCCAGATTTCTCCGAGTTCCTTGCCCTCATAGTAATTGAACATTCCACCGGACTGGTTGTAATACTTGGTCACCCAGGTACGGCTGTCCCATACGCTTCCCTTGATGCTGTAAGTGAAGTCCTTTCCGGCCATCTTGAACTGGTCCCTCCATGAGAGTGTAAGTTCCCAACCCTTGGTCTGGAGTGCCCCGTAATTGCCTTTAGGCGTAGAATCCCCGAACGTGGCCGGAATCTCCGGACCTGTAATGTAGAGGTCTGTCGTATTCCGCACGTAGTAATCTCCTGAGAATGAGAGACGGCTCTTGAGGAAGTCGGCATCGAGACCGACATCGTAAGTGGCCACCTTCTCCCAGGTCAGGTTGTCAGGCACGACGGCAGGGTCGCTGACCTTGTTCTGGAAACTTCCGTCAAATACGGCGTTGGTCTTGTTCATTCCCATAGTGGTCATGAATGCGTATGCAGCCACTGTTCCGTTGCCGAGAGCACCGGCATTAGCGCGGATTTTGAAATTGTCAAGCCAGCCTCTGGTAGCCTTCATCCAAGGTTCCTCGGATAGTCTCCAACCTATCGAACCGGAAGGGAAGAAGCCCCATCTCTGGTTTGAAGGGAACTTGGAGCTGCCGTCCTCGCGGGCGGAGAACTCGAAGATATACCTGCGGAGGAGGGAGTAGTTGATACGGGCGAAAACACCGACAATACCGTATTCGCTTCCGTCATCAATCATCTCGATTTCCTGGCCGTCCATAAGTTCGAAATTCGGTTTCTCCGGATAGAGGATACCCGTCCTCATCTGGCCCTGACGGCGATACACATCGTTTTCGAGGTTCCATCCTGCCACTACGTTAAGATCGTGATTGTCACCGAGTTTAGGAGTCCAGGTAGCGACCACGTTGGCAGTGATGTGATTGGTGATGTAGTCCTGGCTCCTGAGGTAGGAGTCAACCTGCTTGACATAGTCAGCCAGCACACCAGGGGAAACGCTGTAGGCAACAGGAGCAACGTATCTGTCAAGCGACCTGCGCACGGTCTTGTATGAGAACTCGCCGCGGATTTTGAAAACGTCCTTGACAGGCTCAATCGTGAGACCGGTGGATGTGGAGACGGTGAGATTCTTGTTGTCCTGGCCGGAGTTGCCGTCATTGAATGCGGCGTATCCGCCTGCTGCTGCAGCGACGGTATAGGTTCCGTCTTCATTGAATGCCGGGATACAAGGGATACCCATCATCGCAATCTGGCGGAGCTGGCTGCCGACATTGCCGTCCTTTTTGGAGAAAATAGGCTGGGAATAGTCCATCGTATAGAGGGCGGTGTTGTTGTCCACGGAGAGCCAGTTGGTAGCCTGGATTTTCAGTTTGGACCTGAAATTGAAGGCATTGTATTTCTCGTTTCCGACTTTGTAAATCCCTTCCTGGGTGTAGTAACGTCCTGAAAGTCCGTAACTTACCTTGCCGGATGTACCGTTTACGCTGAGATTGTGGGTAGTAGTCACATTGTGAGGCTTGTACATCATCTCAATGTAATTGGAATCCGAATAGTAGAGATAACGATTGTTCCAGATTTCATAGGTATTGGTGTCTCCGTTCTCGACGTGTGCGCGATAACGGTCCAGATAGTCGGTCGGAATCTGGTAAATGTTCATCTTGGTCGGCAATTTGCCCTCAGCCTGTGGTGTAGCATCGTGTCCGAGCCAATGCTCATAGAATGTCTCCACGAATTCAAGACCGCTGTCCACTATCTGGTCCTCCCATTTCACTGTCCTGGAGTTGATGGAGACGGAGCCGTTGTAGCTTACCGAAATCTTGTCAGATGTAGCATTCTTGGTCGTCACGAGAATGACACCGTATGCGGCTCTCGCTCCGTAAATGACTGAAGATGAGGCATCCTTGAGCACCGAAATGCTCTCCACGTCTTCAGGATTGACAGAAGCGAGGTCACCTTCCACGCCGTCAATGAGGACGAGTGCCCCGCCACCCTGGCCAATGCTGTAGGACTCCTTGGAGCCTCCAGCAGAGCCTCTAGACACGTAGGATGTCGCACCGCCGCGGATATAGATGTTTCCGCCGTGGGTTGGCTTGCCGTCGGTCTGGATAATGTTCAGTCCGGCCACCTGTCCCTGGAGTGAACGGGAGATGTTGGCATTAGGCCTGTCCTCGAGAACTTCGCCGGAGACATTCTCCACGGAACCCACGAGCTGGGATTTCTTGAGAGTACCGTAACCTACGACGACAGTTTCCTCAAGCATCTGGCTGTCAACGGATAGAGAGAAATTGACCACTGATTTTCCGGCCACTTCAGCCGATAATTCACGGTAGCCGAGACAGGAGCAGGTCAATACAGCATTGGAAGGGACCTTGATGGAATAATTGCCATCCACGTCCACAGCTGCTGCAGTCTGCGTCCCCTTGACCATCACAATGGCACCCAGTACAGGTTCACCAGTCTGGGCGTCAATGACTTTTCCGGAGACAGTCACCGGATTCTGGGCGAACGAAACCGTCCCTGCCAAAAGGAGGGCGGCTATCATTCCCACGAACTTTGTGATTAGCGTTTTCATTGGAAATATGTTATTGTATTAAAAAATCAACGTAAACAGGGCAATGGTCGGACGGATACAGACCGTCATACAGAGTGTCATCGCAGACATATCTGAGCGGTTCAATGCCGTCTCCCCGGTAATAAACGAAGTCAATGCGGGGAGCGATGTCCATATCCTCATTGAGTCCGTGATTGTTGAATGTGCCTTTCGGGCCGGCTTTCCTGTCCGCCGGGAGTTCGAGATAAGTATCTTTCCACCAAGTCCTCAGGATTTCTGATTCAGGTCTCTCCTCCCTGGTGTTCAGGTCACCCGTAAAGAAGGAAGGAAGGGATTTCGGATTATATTTCTTCTCCCTTTCTATCATAAGGCTGGCAATATTGAGCCTGGCCTCCCGTCCAAGCGGGAAATGGCTGGCCATGAAGAAGAAGTTCCTGCCGCCTTGGAGCATCTTGAATTCAGCACAGCAGGCTCCCCTCTTGAACTTCATTTCGTCCCAGCCGGAACTCATTTCATCCGGAGTTGGAGAAAGCCAGAAATGGTTGAAACTCAATGCTTTGAATTTATCCTTGCGATAGACTATGGCCTGAGATTTCACAGAACCGGAACCGTCAGGTGAATAAGGGCTGAACACGAGCCAGGCATAATTCTCAAGCATCCCGGGAATCTCCCTGAAAATGGTGGTATCCACCTCTTCCGCAGCGAAAATATCAATGTCACAGTCGCGTATTGACTGGACGAGCCTTGCTTTGCGCAACTCCCACCGATAGTCCTCCTTGCCGAGATCTGAGCGCCAAAGATTGTAGGTTCCGATGCGGATTTCCACCGGCCGGGCTTTCCTTCCCGACGCATAAATGTCCTGAACGGAGGAGCAGAGCAGTGCCAATGCTATAGCCAAGTAATTGATTATCTTCATTTTATCAGCGTTATCAATCATTGTTTTCAAAGTTCCTGGATGAGTAATCCTTTCATCTTCGCTGCAAATATAACAAATATTTTATTAATACCACACTACACCACACTTAATTTTTACTTTTTTTTAATAATGTTGGAAAATAATTATCCAAAATGAGGCATTTCGGGGATATTCCACGTGACGTCGGGGTGACATCGGGCAAAAGGCAGGGTGGCTCGGCGAAGCACACTGGTCAAGGCGACTGAGGTCGTTTTTCCGTCACCGCTCCTACAGACGAAGCGTGGTGGGAGTGACGTATCTTCCTGCAATTCATCGAGCGGGCCAACTTGGCTTACAGATATCTGTATCGGGTCCGCCCCCGCTCGATGCCACGAAATTGACGACATCGAGCGTCACGAATTGCCTCACAGCTATCCCAGTTGGGTTCACCCCCTGCTCGATGACTTGCAGCAAGCGTCTCCTTAAGTAACGAAGTTCCGAAGGGTGGATGGAAAGAAAAAGGGAGGCTGACCTTTTGGGTCAGCCTCCTATACTGATTGTTATGCACCAGATTCCCGGTCAAGCCGGGAAGGTGCGGGAAATGACCTCGTCGACGACTTTGGCGAAGTACTCCATCTCCAGGACGTGTTCCTTGGCGGCAATGTCATCAGGAGTGTCATCAGGAGACAGCGGAGTCGAGAACTGGGCTATGATTTCACCGCCGTCAACCTCATTGCTGACATAGTGTACAGTCATGCCGGTCTCGGTCTCGCCTGCAGCCTTGACAGCCTCGTGCACGTGGTGGCCGTACATTCCGATGCCCCCGAACTTCGGCAGCAGGGCCGGGTGGAGATTGATTATCCTCCGAGGATAGGCCTCAATCAGGAATTCAGGCACAACTACCAGGAAACCTGCCAGGACAATGAAATCAATGCCGAACTCCTTCATCACAGGCATCAGTTTCTCTTCATCGAGAAAATCCTTGCGGGGCATCACTAACGAAGGAATGCCGTGATTCTTGGCTCGAACCAATGCGTATGCATCCGCCCTGTTGCTTATCACGACAGACACCTTGACCTTGTCCGAGCCGGAGAAATGCCTGATAACAGACTCACAATTGGTACCGCTCCCGGAAACTAAAACAGCTACGTTTACCATTCTGGAATTACTTGGGTCACGCAAGATGCGGGGCCAATTGCTTATTTGATAAACTGCTCCTTGAGCCTGCCGATCTTGGCATCAGCATCGTCTCCCTTGGCTCCGAAATAGAACTTTATCTTAGGCTCGGTTCCGGAAGGACGCACTGAAACCACGTCACCAGCCTCGTCGAAGAACTGTAGTACATTGGATGAAGGAAGGCCTGTCTCCTCAGTCTTGAGATAGTCCACAACCTTCACGACAGGGGAACCAATCAGTTCCTTAGGCGGGTTCTGCCTCATATCAGCCATAATCTGCTGAATCTCCTCAGCTCCGGACTTGCCCTTGCGTACAAGAGAAGTAAGTCCCTCCTTCCTGTATCCGTACTCCGAATAAATCTTCTGCATAAGTTGGTATAGAGTCATGCCCTTGTCCAATGCCCATGCAGCACATTCTGCCACCATTGCGCAGGCAATCTGGGCATCCTTGTCGCGTACGAACTGGCCAACATTGAAACCGTAACTCTCCTCGCCGCCGCAGATGAACTCGCCGCTCTTCTCATTGGCGCGGACAACCTCGGCAATGTACTTGAAACCTGTCAGGACATTGTAAACCTTGACTCCGAAACTCTGGGCAATTTCACGGATGAGCTCAGTGGTCACAATGGTCTTGACCACGTACGTGCCCTCATTGAGCTTGCCGAGCTCTTTCCAGCGGGTGAGAATATAATACGTAAGAAGGGCTCCGGTCTGGTTACCGTTGAACTGGACCATCTTGCCGTCATTGTCCCTTACGGCAATACCCATCCTGTCGGCATCCGGGTCAGTGGCGAGAACGATGTCGGCACCTTCCCTGTCAGCCACCTCAAGAGCCATCTTCATTGCAGCCGGCTCCTCAGGGTTAGGAGACTGCACTGTAGGGAAATCTCCGTCACTTACATCCTGCTCCGGAACGTGATAGACATTCTGGAAACCGATTCTGTTGAGACATTCAGGAACGAGGCGTACACCACAGCCGTGAAGCGGAGTATAGACAAGCTTCAGCTCAGGATGGCGTGTGCAGGATTCCGGAGATAGCATGAGGGAAAGAATATCATTGAGATACTGGTCATCGACCTCCTTGCCCATGAGCTCCACGCTTCCGCATTTCTCGCCTGGGGTGAAACGGACCTGTGACGGATCCGTAATCTTGGCCACCTCGGCAACGATATCCTTGTCCACAGGAGAAGTAATCTGGGCACCGTCTGACCAGAATACCTTGTAGCCATTGTATTCCTTAGGGTTGTGGGAAGCGGTGACCATCACGCCGGCAATGGCTCTCTTGAGCCTGATGGCGTAACTGAGTTCAGGTGTAGGCCGGATATTCTCGAAAAGGAAGACGTGCATTCCATTGGCACTGAACACGTCAGCAGTAATCTTTGCGAAAAGTTTGCTGTTGTTCCTGCTGTCGTATGAGATGCAGACCCTGACATCTTCCGGGTCAATTGGTTCCCCGTAAGCATCCACACAATCAGCGGCATGCGCCTTGATATACTCGGCAAGGCCCTGTGTAGCCATACCGACAGTGTACTTGTTCATTCTGTTGGTACCGACGCCCATGATTCCCCTGAGTCCTCCGGTACCGAACTCAAGATTGCGATAGAACGCATCCTCGAATCCCGCAGGGTCATTGTTCCTCAACTCAATGATCTTGCCTTTAGTCTCGGGATCGAAATCCCCGTTGAGCCAGCTCTGGGCCACGTCTCTAAAATCTTTTGCCATAGTATATCAGGTTTGTATTGAATTATCAAAGAAGTCTCCGAGTTTGTGTCATAGCATTATCTGTCTTGCAAAAATACGTAATATTCTCTACTTTTGGAAATGAATTTTGATTACTTGGGTTTCGCTGTGCGAAACATGAATTTTTCTTGAGATGAACCTGGGGGATTTCATAATAGAACACGAGAACGACGATACGTCCCGACTCCTGCTTTCCAAGGCGAAATGGCCCGGAATTGACATGGATAAGGCCGTCACTGCGATAGAATGCAGGAAGAGGCTGAGGACCAAGCTCCCGGAGTGGTACGCCGTACCCGTAATAGAGTATCCGGACAAGCTGGCAGCGGAGCAATGTTCATCTGCGGAAACTGCCTCGTACAAGGCTTCAACAGTCAGCAGGCTGCTCGGCAAATGCAGGCTGGCCGACCTGACAGGTGGTCTGGGCGTGGACAGTGCGGCATTTTCAAAAGTCTGCAGTTCAGTCCTTTACAATGAAATGTCCCCGGAGCGTGCTGGAGCGGCCGAGAAGAATTTCAGGCTGCTCGGAAGGGACAATATCCAAGTCATCAACCACATTGCCTGCGAGGATTCCCCCATCTGGGACGAACTGGAAACATTCTCCCCCGATATCATTTTCATAGACCCGGCGAGACGGTCCGATACCGGGAGCAAGGTTTTCCTCATTGAAGAATGCAGCCCTGACGTAATAGGTCTCATGGGCCGGCTGGCGGGATGCTGCGGAAAAATCCTGCTCAAACTCTCCCCGATGGCGGATATAACGATGGCAACCAGCCGGTTGGACAATGCCGGCACAAAAGTCAGGGAGGTTCACTGCGTGGAAGCAGGAGGGGAATGCAAGGAGCTGCTGGTTCTCTGTGACAATGACTGGGCAGGCGATTATAACCTCATTGTGTTCCGTGACGGCAAATCCCTGGATATCAGCAAATTGGCACAGGCAATACCGGAGAGCATCCCTACATTCCCGGCATCCGGGGAGGAAATCATGAACATGAAATACCTCTTCGAACCTGGAAAGGCATTGGCCAAGGCAGGGGCATTCAATGCTGTTTGCCACAGTCCAAGCCGTCTCGTCAAGGCCGGGGAACATACGCATCTATATCTTACAGACCGTGAGCCCGAAGCCGAAGATGAACTTCTGCATTTTGGCAAACTGTTCAGAGTCATTGAGATATCGGCATTGGACAAGAGGAGCATTGCCCTTTTCGGAAAGAAATATCCGGACAGCGACGTGTCTGCCCGGAACATCAAGATGACCAGCGATGAACTGCGGTCAAGACTCCGCTCAAAGTCAGGCGGAAAAACCCACATCTTCGGGTTCAGGGTTGACTTCAATGCAAAAGAAAACGGGTCCTGGGGGACCCGTAACTATATCATTGCAGCGGAGAGGATTTCGTAGTTTCCACAGATTCCGGAGATCTCTCCATGCGCTTCGCTTGGTCGAGCCGGCAATCAGGGCCGGCAATCCGATACGGCAATCAGAGATTCACGATGATTCCGGCCGTCACGCCAATCCCTCCCGCATTATGGCAAGGGAATCTCTGCACATTCATATTGAGGAGATTGTCGCCCCGCAGCCAGAGAGAGAACTTCTTCGTCAATGCAAATTCAGCCTCGACTCCAAGATTGACGTAAAGAGGGATATAGGCGAGATTCGATGTCATCATGGCTCCCAATGTATTGCAGGTCACGGTATGTCCCCTCCTGCGTGAAGCGAAGTCGGCAGTAATGCCTGCGAATATCCGGCGCCTGTAATTATATCTTGCCCTGAGGTCACCGCTGAAGAATGCAGGCTCGAAGCATCTGGCCTCATCCTTGTCAATGTCGGTACTCATAATCCTGAACCTGGAATCCACGGAAACCGAACGCGACTCCCAGCCGAAACGCAGGTCCGTATAGAACGCCCCGTAATCCCTGTAGTCAATGCCAGGGAGAACAGTAAGCAACTCAGTATCAGCATAAACCAGCTGAAGGGCATCCACTGCCGCACTGCCGTATTTGGCATAGCCGAACTTGACATCGTAGAGGAACCTGCCGGCAATATTGCCGTTGAATCCGCCACCGACATTGAATTTTTCAGAGGTATTGTCCAGGAGTGCGGAATGACTGCGGCCATAGTAAGGATTGAAGAAATGATTGGTCTCCTTCAATGATGCATAGGTATTGCGGTCCAGTCCACCGGTAGCGAAAGCCTGGAAATTGAAATAATCCCTGACAATGGCCAGGTTCACGTGAACGTCAGGATAGATTATCTGCCCCTTGGCCGCATGCAGTTCGAAATCCTGGAACTTGTCCTTGGAGCTCTTCTTCAACGCTATCTCCGCCCCGAGGGAAACATTGGCTATCCCCCTGTTGTACACATACTTAGGTGTAACTGAGAAGATTCCGTCCGTCTCCCCGAACAAAGCAGAATATGCGGAAACGCCAATGGCCAGGTCAACGAGAATGCGGCTGTGGCCCTTTATCACGGAGCCGAATGAGCCCGTGAAATCAATGTCACTTGTCCTCAATGCACTTGCCGGTGCGGCGTTGAGAGTCTCAAGTTCCCCGAGTCCCTGCACACCGTATCTGAAATCAAAGGCGACATCGTAATAGAAATATGTGTCGGCAGGATTGTCGGACTTCACACGGAAATGCAGGTCGGCGGCATTGTAGCCGTTGGCGGCGAAGTTATCCTTGGTGTGAAGGCCTGTATAGCCGAGATTGAAATCCAGGTCGGCAGTCTTGAAATCAGCCCTTCCCCTCAGCCCGGCACGGGTGTCCATATTATACCCTTTCCAAGTAGAGCCGGAAGTGCCAAGATTCTTCCCGTCGTATGTGATATTGTCGTAATTGCCTATGTATGAACGGTGTGTGGCATATACATCCATCTTGAACCGCTTCCCGAGAGAAGGTTCCCAGACCAGGTCGAACTCAGGTCTCAGTCTCCAACCGGCTCCGGCCTTGAGGTAGAACTTCCTTCCGGAATAAGGCTCTGCTTCAGGCCTCATGTCCATATTGTAGGGTTTGAATTCGTAAGAGCCCTTGTAGGGATTCTCGAATACCGAATAGTCGAACTTCAGGTTGAATTCGGTAAGGCTGTCAGGGACGGCCATCTTCACTGACGGTTTGCTCACCTCCATCAGCTTGCCCTGATATTCACGAGTGACCGATACCGTCGGATTGAGGTTCTGGGCAGACAGCCCTCCGCAAACAAAGGACAGGGCCAGGACAGTTATAGCGTAATGTATCTTCATTTTCATAACCAACTGATTATTCGGACATTGTATCAAGTTTACCAAGTCTCATCTTCACATTGTCGAGGACATCGTCATCCTTGCCAGACGGCGTGTAACCGTCCCTGATGCTCTCGAAGGTGGCCTTGGCCTGCTTCAATTCCCCACGCTCAGCAAAGGAGTCTCCGAGGAGGATGAAGGCCTTGGCGAGCCAGTATGTCTGGCCCGAACCTGAATCAGAGAATGCATAGACCTTGTTCTCCACAGATGTGAAGTCACCCTTGTCGAAATAATCCTGGATGACAAGATAGGCAGCCTCGGCACCCTCCGGTGTGGAAGTTTCGGCAGCCAGTTTCCTGAAAATTTCGAACGCACCGGACCTGTCGCTCATAGCCAGGCGTGACTTGGCCTCCACATATTCAGCACGGCGCTTGTCATCCTTGTCGGATGCAAGGTCGGCCCCCACTGCGGCGGCATCCTTCACTGCCGTCTGGTAGTTCTTGGCGGCGTATGCTGAATTCATCATCCCGAGAATGGCAGTATGCTTGTTGTTCTCGATCCGGGCATTGTCCCTGAGGGCCTTGTAGCCGGAATATGCGTCCTCGTAGCGTTCCATCCCGAAAGAGAGGTTAGCAAAATTGAGTGCGGAAAGCTCGACGAATGAGCCCTCTCCCCTGTCAATGACCTTCTTGTACCAATCGCAGGCCTGCTCCTTCTTTCCAAGATTCTTGTAGCACTCGGCCATATAGAACTGGGCAAGGCTGACATTGCCCCCCTCAGGATACTCTTCCATATAGGCCTGGAGGGATACCAGGGCCTTCTGGTAATTCTCCGCGAGGAAAATCTGTTCAGCGGCATTGAAGAACATCGACTCCTTGTCCCCCTCGACCACAGCGCCGTCGGCCACGGTCTTGAGATATGCGTAGTACTCTTCAGGCGAGCGCTTGGTCTGGTAGATGGACTCGATGGCACGGAGGGCATCCTTGGAATATTCGGATGAAGGCATTCTCGCCACCACCTGCTTGTAATAGCCCAATGCCTCGTCATACTGGGACTCATTGGCGGAAATCATTCCGAGACCAATGAGAGCCTTGGCCTGGAAAGTCGTGTCGCGCCCTGACTGCACAAGCCTGGAGAAGCAGGCGGAAGCATCATCATTGCGGTTGGATGACATATAGGCCCTCCCAAGTTCATACACAGATTCGCACCAGAAGTCTGCGGACGGAGATGCTTTCATCACCTCGGAGAGCAGCTTGATTTCGCCATTCACATTGTCGGTAAGGGCGTATGCCAGGCCAGCCTGGTAATACGGATAGAGATCATTGGCCACGCCTCCCTCCCTTATTGCACTCTCGTAGGAAGGAATCGCATCTTTGTAGGCCTTGGTAATAAATGCGCAGTCACCTTTGCGGATGAGGGCATCCCTTCTCTCAGTCCTGTCACCGGACTGGAGATAGATGTCGAACCATCTTGATGCGGAGGCATAATCCTCAGTCTTGAAATAGCAATATGCCACGTCGTAAGGCAGGAGGCCGCCTTCCTTTCTCCCGTCTAGGGCGGAAACATTGTAAAGGCTCCTGTAAATGTCGGAGGCCTCGGCAAAGGAGTCGCTCCTGTAATAGGATTCCGCAAGCCAGTAGCGTGAAAGCTGGTTCAGCGAGGAGTTCCTGTCGGCATAGTAGGCCGCAGTCTTCAGGCAAGGCACGGCATTCCTGTATGAGCCGGAAGATATGAGCTGCTCTGCCCTCAGATAATTGGCTTTCATATAGTTGCGCTTCATGTCCTCATCCAGTTCGTCAATCTTGTCGTATGCCTCGACAGCCGCAGCATAATCCTTGTTGACCAATGCGGCAAGGGCCATGTAGCTGTAAATCTTGTCTCCCCTCTTCCTGTCCGAATATTTTTCAATGTAACTCTTGAAGCCGGATGGGTCATTGTTCAGGTCGAAGGCGAGCTTGGCGTAATTGAAGTATGCGTCTTCGGCAATGTCGGGATTGTTTTCCTGGGAGGCGGCATCCTTGAAGGCCTGCATTGCGGCGACCTTGTTCTTTATCTGGATGTAGCTGTATGCCATCTGGTAGTTGGCAATCTGGCCTATGGAATCAGTACGGGCAGTCATTTTCGAATAGTTCTCCACGGCTCCCTTGTAGTCCTGGACCGCATAGAGCAGGGACCCGGCATAGAAATAGTCCTTCCTGTCATTGCCCGTGGAGATATTGGTCCTGTCATAGTATTCCTTGGCTTTGGCCGTGTTTCCGGAAACGAGATAGGTCTCTGAGATTATCCTTGCCAGATGAGGGCGGCGTTCCTCCGGAATCCTTGCGTAAAGGGCCTCGCCGTTTTCGAGCACATATTTGTAGTCCTTGTTCATGAACCGGCATTCCAATATGTAGAATGCGGACTCATCAGCGAACCTCGGATCCTTCGCGGACTCAGTGAACAGGCCGATTGCTCCATTGAAGTCTTCCCTTCCATATAATATATAGCCGGCGGAATAGGAAGCCGGGGCCTTGTAGTCATTGGCATTCATCCTGGTAACCTTCATGAATCCCTTCAGGGCTTCCTCGTAATCCCCTGTCTTGAAGCGGGAATAGGCATTCTTGAATGTGTATTCCGCAAGGTCGGAGCGGTTGATGTCACGGACCCGTATTCCGGAGAATTCGAGGGCTGCATCATTGAACTTCCCGTCATCGAAAAGGTTGAGTGCATGCCTGTACCTGATTTCTGTAACCAGCCCTGAATAAGGATAGGTCGCAAGATATCTCTCCATCTCGGTTTCGTACCCGGGAATCCTCATCCTCTCGGCACAAAGTACCGCAAATCCGCCCGAAACCGGGTCTTCATCGGCAATTCCGGAGAACAATGCCCTGGCGCGCGCATAAAGCCCCTTCTCATAATAATTCCTCGCCTGCCTGTAAACCGCTGTCCTGTCGGAAGCATCTGCGGCAAGGGCCGTGAAGGCCAAGGCTACAACGAGGGAAATCTTCAATATGTTCCTGTTCATATAACTATTGTTTCAGCAAAAACAAAATGTAAATTTAGCATTTTCCGCACACATATCCTAATCCTGCCCTTGTGAGCGCTTCAAAATTCAGTCCACTATTGCGGAAAAAGAGAAAAGTTTTCTGGTCAATGATGCAATAAATCCGGACTGCCGCATTTATGTAACCGGAAAACATAAAAAACATATACAATATGAAGAAATTTATCATTGCGGCTGCAGCACTCATCGCAGCATTGTCATTCCAGTCCTGCAACAAGGACGACGGTTTCGACTACAACATTCTCTATCCGAATGCACTCGTTACCATCAAGCCGGACGGGAACTCATTCTACATCCAGCTGGACGACAGCACTGTCATCAATGTTACCAATCCGGAGGATTTCAAGTTCGAGGAGGAAACCAGGGCATTCGCCAACTTCCAATTCCCTGCCCGGCCTTGGGGTCCTGAATTCGAGGCATTTGCCAACTGGATCCGTCCTACATTGACCAAACCAACGGACGAGACCAATGGCTCTGGCGATGCAGACAAGGAAGAGTTCGGCGAGGACCCGGTAGAACTTGTCAAGGGCTGGACAGTATGCGAAGACGGCTATCTCTCCCTCCAGTTCAGGGCAGCCTGGAGCAGGTACGGCAATGTAAAACACCGTGTAAGCCTCATAACCGGCACAGATCCGGAGGACCCTTACCTGGTGGTTTTCAGGCATGACAACTGCGGAGATTTCCCGGAAGTGGTAGCTGACGGCTATGTATCATTCAGGCTCTCATCCCTCCCTGACACCAAGGGCGAGACTGTCAAGCTCAAGGTCAAGTATCTGTCTACGGACGGCATGAAGACAGTCGAGTTCGACTACAAGACCCGTCCGGGTGACGAAGTTGCAGCATACTAGTTCCTAGGCATTGGAATTGCAGGCAAAAGCCCTGCATATTCTGACGGAAATGGGATTATTTCGACAAGACAAAGAAAAGAAGATTGCGGAAGGTATCAGGAAAGGCAGCCATGCGGCAATGAAGGAGCTGTATGACGAATGGTCCGGATACCTCTTTGCGCTTTGCCTGAGATATATTCCGGACAGGGAAACGGCAAGTGACATCCTGCAGGACAGTTTCGTGAAAATATTCACCAACGCCGGTTCGTTCAGTTACAAGGGACCCGGTTCATTGAAGGCCTGGATATCCAGGGTCACAGTCAATGAAGCCCTGCAATATCTCAGGAAAAGGAAGGGCGGAGAAATGCTGGAGTACAAAGACAACCTGCCCGACGTCAGCGAAGATGAACCGGAGGACAATGACATCGGGGCAATACCGGCCGGGGAACTTCAAAAGATGATTGAGGAACTTCCTGAAGGTTACAGGACAATTTTCAATCTCTTCGTCTTCGAGGAAATGTCCCACAAGGAAATCGCCGCAGCCCTCGGCATAAGTGAAAGCACCTCGGCTTCTCAGTATCACAGGGCAAGGAAATTATTGGCAAAGAAAATCAAGGAAAATGGCAAAGGACTGGACAGATAGTCTCAGGAAGAAAATGGACAATTACTCCGAAACGCCTGGAGATGAGGTGTGGAAGGGCATTGCCGTGAAGACGGGCATGGCCGGAAGAAGGCGGATACCTGTCTGGATACCGTCATTGGCAGCTGCTGCAGCGGTCGTGGCCGGAGTATTCCTTGTGACCCTGCATACTGATGCGCCTGAGGACATCATCGCCGTGGCTGAAAGCCCGGCAAATGTTGACGCCGTCTCAACGAAAGAATACGCAATGGCGGCTGTCAATGAGAATTTCCCGGAAAGGTCGACTGGCGAAAAAGCTACCGCCTGGAGCACGAACGGGAACGTGGCCGGGAGTGCGGCCGGAACCGTGGCAGGGACACCGGCCGGAACCGTGGCAGGGACACCGGCCGGAACCGTGGCAGGGACACCGAATGGGGAAGCGGCCCGGGCGGCAGTCGGGACGGCATCGACAAAAATAACAGAAGAAGACAATGCCGGAGAAATAATACAATCCGCAACCTGGACCGACTGGGAGGAGACAAAACCCGGAAAGAGGAGAAACAAGGGCTTCACAATCGGCTTGGGAGCCTCCGGCTCAGGCAAGGCCAATGGTTCCCTCAGCCGCCCGACAGCATTGGCTATGGGCGCCAACCCGCTGCTCTCCAATGACATAGGCACCGCCTGGACAGCAACTGCGTTAAAGGACAAGGTCGGCTCCCTCACCTTCGACCAGCCGGAAGTCCAGACTGCTTATTCTCACAGGATTCCGGTAAAAATCGGTCTCACAGCCAGGTATTATATAGGAAGATTCGGCATCGAGACCGGCCTGGACTACTCCATCCTGACATCCGGCATTACTACCGGGGAAAAGGGCAAGACCTGGAGCAGCGGCACACAGACATTGCAATATCTTGGTATCCCGCTGAATGCCAGTTTCAATCTCCTGGACAAACGCTTCGTCACCCTGTACCTGTCAGCCGGCGGAGAAATGGAGAAATGCGTGAAAGGTAAAACCAAGATAGACGAATATGAAGACGGAAGCTATCTTCGTTCAACGGATACTTCGCTCAAAATCAGAGCATTGCAATGGTCGGTAAACGCAGCGGCAGGTCTTCAGGTGAACATTCTGCCCAATCTCGGAGCCTATGTCGAGCCAGGTGTGGTCCATCACTTCGTGAAAAATTCCAGAGTCCGGTCCAGTTACACAGACAGGCCTACAGATTTCAGCCTGAGATTCGGCCTGAGATACAGTTTCGGATTGTAAGTAATCTTCAAAAAATAACCAGAATCATCTTATGCATATCTGAAGCAAGTTATTTTTTTCAGATTACTAAACAATTACGTCCTCCGCATATCCGGACAAGTTTTCATACAAATCAGATAATGTCATATACTGCCACTTTCCTGGGTTCGGCAGTATATTTTTTATACTTTTGGTCGAAAAATTTTAGACTTTGGAGCATTAACCTTAATTTTGTCGACGTTTTTTCATAAAAAAGCGACAAAATGTATAAGAAACTAATCACAATCGCGGCATCTCTGGCCGCAGCAATCTCAGCTACGGCAGGAGGTTATGTCCACAATTCCAACCAGAACATCGCCTATCTCCGCAATCCGGCCCAGAATGCCGTAATCGGCGTACAGGGTGCATATTTCAACCCGGCCGGCATCGGATTCCTCAACAACGGCCTCTACCTCTCGGTGGATATCAACACAGCCGTACAGCAGAGGATTTCCACAACCAACTATGAGCCTCTCGTATACGGGGTTGACAACAACGGGAAACCTTACAAGAAGTATGTAGGAAAGACCCTCGTCCCGGTTCTTCCTCATCTTGACCTTGCATACAAGCACAACAACTGGTTCGGCTCATTCCATTTCGGAGTAATCAGCGGAGGCGGAAAATGCGATTACAATAACGGACTCGGTTCACTCGAGGCTCCGGTAGCACTGGTCCCTGCCGTAATCAACAAACTCGCAGGAGGCCAGATAGTTACAGGATATGACGTAGATACCGACCTCGTCGGTGAACAATACAATTTCTCAGGCCAGCTCAACCTCGGTTACAAAATCAGCAAGAACTGGTCAGTTTCCGCAGGTGTACGCTTGAATGTCATCAACAACAGCTACAACGCCAACATCAAGAACATACAGTTCCAGTACGGCGGCAACCTGCTTCCGGCAGCGACAGTTCTCGGCGGCGTAATCTCCACATTGTCAGGCGGAGCCCTCACAGCAGAGCAGGGTGCCGGCATGGCCGCAGGCCTGGTCGCAGACAAAGAGCTTGACGCCAAGCAGAGCGACGTGGCCTTCACACCTATCATTTCCGTTCACTACAAAACCGGAAAATTCGATTTCGCCGCAAGATATGAGTTCAATACCAAGGTCCGCCTCAAGAATGACACCAAGGTCAATACTACCGGCATTGCACAGTACGAAGACGGAAAGGAAATCGCAGCTGACATCCCTGCCAACCTCAATATCGGAGGCACATTCTCCCCAAGGTCTGATGTAAGGCTCTCCCTCGGCTTCAACTACTACTTCGACAAGCAGTCAAAGCAGTACAATGGCGACACAGAACTGAATGACAAGCAGGATTATCTCAAGCACAATGCATACGAGATTCTCGGTGGCGTAGAGTGGGATGTAAACAAGCTCCTCACCCTCAGTCTCGGTATCAACAGCAACACCTTCGGATTCGGTGACGAGGCCAAGTATATTTCCGACATGAGCTTCTCTACAAGTTCAGTATCCGGCGGTCTTGGAGCGAGCATCCACGTGACTCCGAAAATCTCCATCGACCTCGCAGTTTACAAGACATTCTTCCTGAACTTCTCCAAGGACCAGGCTGACTACGGCGGATACGGAGAAAAGATGTACAACCAGCTTTCCCCTATGCTCCAGGGCCTTGCAGCGGCAAATCCGGGTCTTGCCGAGAAGCTTTCAGGCCTCACTGCCGAGTCAATGAAGGTTCCGGGCAAGGAAGACTACACCAGGAAGAGCATCGTAGCAGGCATCGGAGTGTCATTCGCATTCTAATCCCAGCGGAACAACCTATTCAACTTCATAATTCAAAAAGAGGGCGGCCCCAAAAAGCCGTCCTCTTTTCTATCTGTCTTCCGGGAGAAACGCTACAGCAGCGACTCTACCCAACCGACATTGTGCGCAGACCAGGCCGGAGCAGAAACGAATGATGAGAAAATCGAATCCCTCTTGTCATTCTCACGTATCTCGACCCTGCGGATCTTGCCGCTGATGGTTTTCGGAAGGGTCTTGACAAACTCTATCTGGCGCGGATATTTGTAAGGAGCAGTATTGGTCTTGACAAAGTCCTGGATTTCCTTCACCAGTTCAGGGCCGGCTGACTTGCGCCACTCCTTTCCAAGCACTATGGTAGCCTTCACCACCATTCCCCTCACTTCATCAGGGACACCTGTCACTGCGCATTCCACCACTGCAGGATGTTTCATAAGCACGCTTTCCACCTCGAACGGGCTGATACGGTAGCCGCTGGACTTGATGACGTCATCATTGCGGCCGATAAACCAGTAATAACCGTCCTCATCACGCCAGGCCACATCTCCGGTATGGTAGAGACCGTCATGCCAGACCTTCGCAGTAAGTTCCGGGTCACGGTAATACTCCTTGAAAAGCCCCAGGGGCCTGCCTTTGTCAGTCCTAACCACAATCTCTCCCCTCTCGCCGGGCTTTGCCGGAGTCCCGTCCGGAAGAATCAGGTCAATGTCATATTGGGGATTAGGTACACCCATACTGCCCGGCTTCGGCTCCATCCAGGGGAAGGTGCCCAGGGTCATGCAGGTCTCAGTCTGGCCGAAGCCCTCCCTGAGCCGGATTCCTGTAAGTTCACGGAACTTCTCATAGACAGCCCCGTTGAGAGCCTCTCCTGCCGTGCAGCAATATTTCAATGATGAAAGATCATACTTGGAAAAATCCTCCTGAATCAGAAACCTGTATATTGTAGGCGGAGCGCAAAGGGAAGTGATTCTGTACTGCTCAATCTTGTGGAGGATGTCCGAAGGAGTAAACTTCTCGTGGTCATAGACAAAGACTGTGGAACCCGCAAACCACTGTCCATAGAGTTTCCCCCAAACGGCCTTTCCCCAACCGGTGTCTGCAATTGTGAGATGCCTGCCGGTCTCATCAAGATTATGCCAATAAACGCCCGTTACGAGGTGACCAAGGGCATAGGTATGAGTATGGGCCACCATCTTGGGCTCTCCGCTTGTACCTGAGGTAAAATACATCAGGAGGATATCGTCGTTCGTATTCACATTGTCAGGGCGCTTGAACTCGGGAACGTTCTCCCACTCCTTGTGGAAATCGTGGAAGCCTTCCGGGACTTCAGGTCCAATGCTGATAAGGCATTTTACAGACGGGCTCTCCGGCATTGCCTCGAGAATGTGTCCTGTAATCGTGCTTTCTCCCGCACAGATGATTGCCTTGACATCAGCACGGTTGTTACGGTAAATGATGTCCTTGCCGGTCAGCATGTGGGTAGCCGGGATGGCCACCGCCCCGATTTTGCTGAGGGCCATCATCGTGAGCCAGAACTCATAGCGTCGCTTCAGCATTATCATCACCATGTCACCCTTGCCGATACCAAGAGTCTGGAAATATGATGCCGTACGGTCGGAAAGCGTTTTTATATCCTTGAAGGAAAATTCGATACACTCGCCTTTGTCATTGGTCCAAAGAAGGGCCAACTTGCCTGGTGCCTCCTGTGCCCAGACATCCATCACGTCGTATGCAAAATTGAAATTCCCAGGTACGTCAATGTGGAAGTTTCTTATGAAATCCTCCTGGGATGTGAACTTCGTCTGTTTTAAAAATCTTTCAATCATTTCGGTAAGGAATTAGTCACTGACCCGGCGTCATATAATTATCCGAATCGGACACTAAATTATACTAATAGGCCGAAATGATAAAAACATTGTGGCGAACCGCAGCAATTCTGTGGCGGAACACGAATTACTGCGGCCTGTTGGTAATTTTTCCCTATTTGTGGCGAAAAATGTGGTTACAGAATACCCTTAACAAGTTTGAACAGCTTGTAAGGCATATATCTGAAAGGCAAATCAATCCATGTAGGAGTACTGATGACGGCTCTTTTGTGCGAGAATGCGTCGAAACTGAGTTTGTTGTGATAAGAACCCATTCCGGACATTCCCACGCCACCGAAAGGCACATTCTCATTGACGATATGCATGATGGTATCATTGATGCAGGAGCCGCCCGACGATGTCCTCTTCAGGATTTCCTTGCCGTTGCCACCGAAATAATAGAGTGCCAGCGGCTTTTCGCGAGAGGTCACGAAACTGATAATGTCTTCAGAAGTACGGAAGTTCACAATCGGGAAAATCGGACCGAATATCTCCTCCTGCATCACCGGGGAGCCAGGGTTGACATTGTCGAGCACTGTAGGAGAGAAATAACGCTGCGACTTGTCGGTCTTGCCACCGAAAACAATGTCGCCGTCCGCAAGATAACTTTCCAGGCGGTCGAAAGCCCTGTCATTGACGATTCTCACGAAATGCTTCGTCTCAGCAGGATTCTCTCCGAGGAGATTGGTGAACTCAGCCTTGAGAAGCGAAAGGAACTTGTCCTTGATATCCTCGTGAAGCATCAGATAATCCGGAGCAATGCAGGTCTGGCCGGCATTGAGGCTCTTTCCCCAGGCGATTCTCTTCGCAGCCACCTCGAGATTGGCATCCTTGTCCACTATGCAAGGGCTCTTGCCCCCGAGCTCAAGGACGACAGGAGTGAGGTTCTTTGCTGCCGCTGTCATCACCAGGCGGCCGAGGGAAGGACTTCCTGTGAAGAAGATGATGTCCCATCTTTCTTCGAGAAGCTGGCCGTTCACCACCCTGTTGCCCTGGACTACACTGATGTACTCTTCCTCGAACGTATCCGCAATCATCTCCTCGATTACTTTGGAAACCGCAGGCACGTATGGAGATGGCTTCAATGTAGCAGTACATCCAGCCGATATGGCACCTACCAGCGGATTGAGCATAAGTTGGACCGGGTAGTTCCAAGGGGCGATGATGAGGGCGTTGCCGAGAGGCTCGCTGATGATTTTGCTGGATGAAGGGAACAATTTCAACGGGGTGGACTTCCGCACCGGGCGGCTCCATTTGCCAAGTTTCCTGATATGGGTATCGATTTCTCCGAGAAGAATGCTTATTTCCGTGAGGTAGGCCTCCTCGTAGGACTTGTGCAAATCTGTCCACAATGCATCACAGAGGGGTTTTTCCCATTTGAGAATGGCTGCCTTGAATTCTTTGAGATGCTGCTTTCTCGTCGAAATATCCAGAGTCGCCCCGGACCTGAAATAGCGGTCCTGCTTCTCCCGGATTTCCCTGATACGCTCCTGGGTAGTGTTTTCCAATGCCATAATTTTTCAATTACTTAAGTGAGGCCAGGCCCCGGTTTCTACTTCCTGCCGGTGAAATGGTCCATTACACAGTAAACGCCGAACCACTTGCCGAAAACCAGGTCAAAGAGACAGTTCGGGAGGAGGCCCTGCCAGATTCTGATGAAATGGTAAGGGAAAGGTATTCCCTTGAAGTCCTTCTCCTTCTCGATAGCCCTGATAATCTTGGCGGCAGTCTTTTCCGGCTTCAATATAGGAAAAACTTTTGAATTGACGCCGTCGAACATTCCTGTATTGATGAAATATGGGGATACGGTGGTCACCCTGACCTTGCTCTTCATCTGCTTGAGCTCGATTCTCATTGACTCGGTCCAGCCTATCACAGCCCATTTGCTGGCCACATAGACTGAAAGTTTCGGTACTCCCAGCATACCAGCGGCGGAGGCGATATTGCAAATATGTCCGCAGTTGCGTTCAAGCATGTCCGGAAGGATGTTCAATGCGACGAGCATAGGAGCGGTTGCATTGATGTCCATCGTGAGATTTATATCCGCAACTGTCTGCTGGTCAAAGGTTTTGTTGCCACGGACAATTCCGGCACAGTTTATCAGCAAATCGACATCACCTACATCGGACTTGACTGAAGCGCAGGCTGACTTGATATTCTGGTCATCGGCCACATTGACCTTGTATGTGAAAACCTTCCCTGCTGCGCCAGGCACTTTCTCGAGATCAGTCTTGGCAGCAGCCATATTCGCTTCATTGATATCCCAGACTATGAGTGAGGCCGCACCTTTCTCAAGACAAATCCGGCCCATGATTTTTCCGATTCCGGACGCACCTCCGGTAATCAGGACGTTTTTTGAATTGATATTGAACATATTGTCTCTATTTACTTGGAAGCTGCAAAAATACACACTTTCAACGTAAGTACAATTAATTTCTACCAAATGCGAACAAATTAATAATTTAAAGGGGAAATTGGTGGATTTCTCGACAAAAATGGATAAATTTGTGTGCTATGATTTCAGAAAAGACCGCATTCGAACTCGTTCGAAACAATAAAGGGATTGCCGGCACTGTAATTATCTTCACATTGCTGGTCATTTTGTATTTCTTCCCGCCGTCCGACTTGAAGGCAGCATTTCCCGACTTCCTCGTGAATTACAGAGTCGCCTGGCCGCTTTTGACATTGACAATAGCAAGCGGATTCCTGGTTTGCTGGCCTGTGGCATTCGCAATGCTGTTCTCTTTCGCCGGGGACTTTTTCGGGGCTTACGGCAGTTTCATCGGCCAGATGACCTGCTTCGCAATCGCACACGGCTTCTTCATCTACTTCTTCTCAGTCAGGTTCAAATCCGTGTCAAGCCTCAGCTCGGTAAGGGTCAAAATCGCATCCAAGGAAGATGCCGACAAGTTCAACAACCTGAGGCTGGAGAGAATAGTAACATTCTGCCTGTCTGCTATAGCCAGCATGGTATTCATTTCTATTTTCATTTCCTTCATTCTCCCCGACATTGACAAGGGAGCCTTGAGGATAGGATGCGGGATTTATGCCGGGCTGATAAGCATTATGCTCGGCACGGCATTGCTCCAGCGGGATTTGATGTTCGGGGCAGGAGCACTGCTGTTCATAATTTCCGACCTCATCCTGGCCTGGAACAAGTTCGTATCCCCGATAGAGTACAGTTCGGTCTTCATCCTCGTTCCATACTATGGCGGCCAGCTCCTGATTTGGCTCAGGGCCTGCATTGACAATGTGTGCAGAAAATGAAGGCCTCGTCCGAAGACGGGGCCAAGGTATTGGTAATCTTCAATTTACGGATTAATCATAATCCGGCGATAAAGTCCCGCATCTCGCCCACGTGGTCGAGAGCGCTGTGGAAAAGAGCCATCTGGGCGCGGGCACGGACGAAATTGTGGTCAATGTACTTCTTCTTGTAGTAGGTGTCGCCATTGATATAGTCAGCCAGGAAGCGGACAGCCTGCATAAACGGGAACATGCAGGCGGCATAAGGCAGATTTTCCCTCTCCACATCAGTCAGGAAACAGCCTGCAGATTCAATGTAGCCGCGGGCGAAGGCCTTGAAAATCTCCATATTGAAACTGATTTTCGTCGTGTCAGGCTCATCCTCAGGGGCAGTGTTGGCGGCCGTACGCAGGAAATCACCGAAATCCGAGAACACGAAACTAGGCATCACCGTATCCAGGTCAATGACGCAGAGAATATTGCCTTCCTTGTCGAAAAGCATATTGTTTACCTTTGTGTCACAATGACATATGCGTTTCGGAAGCAGGCCGTCGCGATGAAGCCTCTCGGCTTTGCACATTTCGATTCCATAGCTGTCAATGTCCTCGAGCATATCCATTACCTCCTCACCGTGGTCAGGATCATCCATATTGACTTCAGCCCCGTCCTCGGAACCGTCAATGCGGCCGACAGCGTCATTCTCGACAGCCTCAATGAGCTGGGACAAGCGGAGTTCCATATTGTGGAAATCAGGGATGGTCTCACCCAATGTGTCCGGGATGTCGGCCAGCATTGCCTCGAAATTGCCGAATGCCTTGCCGGCGCAGTATGAATATTCAGGATTCACGGTTTCGTACGTATATGCATCCGGAATGAATACGGAAACTCGCCAGAACTTGCCGTCTTCCTCCAGGTAGGTCTCCCCGGAATCCTTGACCTTGATGAAACGGAGCACTTTCCTGTCTATGTCTGACTCCCCCGCAGCCTCGTACTTTGCCCTGACATGGCCTGTGACGGCCTCGATATTGTGCTGAAGGAGAGGCACATCCTGAAAGATTGCATTATTGATGCGCTGGAGCACATAGTCCGGAGAGGAGCCCTCGGTCAACACCTTGAAAGTATCATTGATAAGGCCGCTTCCTAACGGCTCGATGGCTGTTACATTTCCCTCAATGTCGAAGCGGGAAACAATCTGTGAAAGTTCAGACATAATGACAATGTTTTAGTATACGCCCTTCAGTCCGGGTATAAAAATGTGGCGCCCCGGAGTCCCGGGAATCCTGAAACTCCGAAACGCCCGTAAAAATAGGAAAAACAATCCTCAATTCAAAATCCGAGATCTACAGAAAGCCCGGCCTTCACGATGATACCCGGCTGGGGAATGTTGCCATAATCGTAGTACACATTGTCAGTCAGGTTGTTGGCCTCGACATAGACAGTGTATTTCCTGTCTTTTTCCCGGCAGAATGAACCGGTCCAATGCAGCCTGGCATCCAGGATATTATAAGGCTTGTAGTCTACGACATTGCCGGTGGCGGCGAGGTTTTCATAGACCTCATAAGAGCCTGTACGGTCCACCCAGCGCCAGGAAGCGTCGAGACAGAGGCCCTTCCAGATATGCAGGCCTGCCCGGGCCACGAACTTGTGCCTGACATACTCCAGCGCATATCTGGACAAGATGCCCGGCTCCTCTTTCTTGTCCTGGGAAATGTGGCTGTAGGAGAGGTCGAGAGTCCTGAGGAAGAAGTCCTCGCGCAGCAGTATGCCGCGGAAGTCCAGTCTCAGGTCAACCTCCTGTCCAAAAGTATTGATTTTGGTATAATTGACTGATTTCCAATAGGCATCCTCTCCGTCAGCCTCGTTCTTGACCCAGTCAATCATATCCGAGCCCATATTGTAATACAATGAGACAACGGCATTGACTCCCCTTCTGGAATATCTCAGTCCGCCCTCCACGGCCTGCATTTTCTCGGCCTTGAGGTTCTTGTCTGCCTGGTGTCCGCCTACGGAATAATACAGTTCCGTGAAGGTAGGCATTCTCAGGGACGAGTTATAGGAGAGATAGGCTTTCCAGTCGGAGGCGAAGCGCATTGAAACATTGACCGCAGGATAGAAGCGGAAGTTGTCATCATTGCCGGTATTCTTCACAGCGGCGACTCCGGCATTGGCCGAGAAACCTCCGATTTCGTAGGTATGCTCTAGGAAGAAGCTGATATTCGTGCGGTTAAGTCCCTTCACGTATGACGTGTCGGCCCCGTGAACCGGCTTCGGGGACGAAAGCCACTCGCCGAGATTGGTACTGACAATGTCCTCATTCCGGACTTCTGCACCGAATGCGGTACGTCCGACCAGGGTTTCAACCCAGGCATTGAGGTTAACTCCGAAAACATTGGTCCTGTGATGATTGAACGGGACTTTGTCCGGATTGCCCCGGAAAAGCTCGAAGCGGTCCCGGCTGTGGTTCCAATAAATCTGCGGACGGAACTTGACAAGGCCATCAGTACGCGCGGAAACGGACACGAATGTCTTGAGGGTATGCTCGAACTGGTCGTCGTACTTGGAGCTGTAGAAGGTGTTCGAGCCGAAATCCCTGCTGCTCAGGCCGGCTGACCAGTCCAGGACAATGTCAGGATGGGTGTAACTGCCCTGGTAGAAGGCCTTCACGGCATTGTAGTCGGTGTTGAGTCCGCCGGCCTGGTTGCGGCTGAACCCGTCCGAACGAAGATAACTGGCTGATACGCTGCTCGTTACCTTTCCGGTTACGGCTCCGAAGCTGACCCCGGCATCCGCAAAGCCGTACGAGCCGCCGGCCGCCCTGGCGGACAATGTCGTCCCGGTAGGTTTCTTCGTCACAATGTTCAATGCGCCCAGCAGTGAAGAGGAGCCGTACGATACGCCGGCCGGGCCCGACAGTATCTCGATTCTGTCAATATCCTTGATATCCACAGGGAAATCAGCGGCATTATGCCCCGTCTGGGGGTCGCAGATGTTGATTCCGTTCAGGAAAATGGCCACCTGGTCGAAGGTGCCACCGCGCACGCTGATGTCGGTCTGCGCACCCATATCGCCTCGCTGGCGGACATCCACGCCTGCCATGGTCTTGAGGATGTCATTGACACTCACGGCCGGAAGGGCGGCGATGGCGGCACTGTCCAGGACCGAGACTATCCTTGCGCTCCGGGACAATGTCACGGGCACCCTGGAAGAGGTCACTGATACGGAATCGATGTAATTGATTGAATTATCTTTCGGAAGATTCTCCGAATAAAGCGCCTGTTCCCCGCAAAGGAATGCTGCCGGCACTATCGCAGCTATGGCGGAAAAAAGAACCCCGCCCTTGAATTTGTACATTGGATATTTTAATTGTTATTCGTTATACGGGGCGCAAAGTAAAAATAAATTCGCCAAAAATGCAAATCAATTCATCCAAAATACATATTTGAACTTAGTGTGATTATTTTGTATATTTGTAATCTTGAGACTGAAAACACAACGAACATTGATATGGAAAACATTGACATAAACGCCAATAAGTCAGAGGCCGCACGCTGTCTCAAATGCCGCAATGCAAGATGCTCGGCCGCCTGCCCGGTACGCACGGACATCCCGGCATTGATGGCCCTCTACCTCCAGGAAAAGAAAGAAGAAGCCGCCGATATACTGCTGAGGAACAACCCGATGGCAGCCATCTCCAGCCGTGTCTGCGACTGGAGCCGGGTATGCCTGAGCCGCTGCATTCTCAATGCCAGGCAATCTCCCGTGAACTGGCATTCTATCGAAGCCGAGATAGCAGGAGACGCCATTTTCAGGATGAAGATTACTACCGGTGAAGCCACGGGAAAAAGCGTGGGCATAGTGGGAGCAGGCCCGGCAGGTATTTCAGCTGCATTGTGGCTCCGTGAAGCCGGCCACGACGTGGTGG
Organism: Candidatus Cryptobacteroides sp.; assembly: GCA_051870395.1. GTDB lineage: Bacteria > Bacteroidota > Bacteroidia > Bacteroidales > UBA932 > Cryptobacteroides. The sequence goes on from JBJEBV010000076.1 coordinate 36,358, forward strand.
TTTACGACAGTTTCGAGCGTCCGGGAGGCGTGTTGCGCTACGGCATTCCGGAATTCCGTCTTGACAGGAAATTCGTTGACAGGTATGAGGCACTTCTAGAGGAGGCCGGGGTCACATTCAGGGGTAGCACATTCGTAGGCAGGGATATTTCCCTTCAGGAACTGAGGGAAAGACACGATGCCGTCCTGATTGCCGCCGGAGCAGGAATCCCGAGAAAGCTGGACGTGCCGGGCGAGGAGGGGGCCAATGTCATCTATGCTCTTGATTACCTGAAGGATCCGTCCGCTTACAATCTTGGAAGGAGGGTCATTGTCATAGGCGGAGGCAATGTCACTATGGATGCCTGCCGCACCGCCGTCCGCCAGGGCCGGGATACCACGGTTTACTACCGGAAATCATTCGAGAATATGCCTGCCAATGCCATCGAGGTGGAACTGGCCCGCGAGGAGGGGGTGAAGTTCGTCCTCTTCGAGGTACCTGTCGGCTTCCGTGACGGCAAGGCCATCATGCGCAAATGCGAGAATGTCCTCAAGCCCGACGGCCGGGTAAGTACGAGAATGATTGAGGGTACCGACCACGAGGTGGAGTTCGACACGATGCTGGTAGCCATCAGTGCCAATGTGGATTTCTCCATTTTCGGCGAGGACAAGCCGGTTCTCAACAGGTACGGCTGGCCTGAGACCAATGACAGCCAGCAGACCAGCCTCAAGGATGTATTCATTGCAGGAGACTTCATTCTCGGCCCTGCGACTGTCGTGGATGCCGTGGCATCGGCGAAGAAGGCGGTGGCGGGCATATTGTCATATCTCGGTTAGTCCTTCCTTCATTCACGGCATTCTCCAGCTGTTTCATGGCCCGGCGGATGACAGACCTTGGAGAAGCAACGTTCAGCCTCATGAAGCCTTCGCCGCCGGGACTGAAGATTTCCCCGTCATTCAGGGCGAGGCGGGCCTCGTTCACGAAAAGGTCAATGAGGGCCTCGTGGCCGAGACCAAGCCCGTTGCAGTCCAGCCAGACAAGGTAGGAGGCCTGCGGACGGAGCGGCTTTATTGCGGGTATATGGCCAAGGCAATATTTTTCCACCAGTTCCACATTGCCCTCAATGTAGGAAATCAGCTGGCGGCGCCATTCCTCTCCCTGCCGAAGCGCAGCGACGGTGGCTATCGGAGCGAACATATTGGGGCTTGACAACTCATTGGCTTCCAGCCATTTGAAGAATACATTGCGAATCTCCGGATTAGGGACGATGCACCAGGAACTGACTACGCCGGCCATATTGAAAGTCTTGGTAGGCGCCCCGAAGGTGATGCTGCACGCTGCGGCCTCCTCCGACACGGTCGCAAAAGGTATATGCTTGTGGCCGAAGAGTGTCAGGTCGCAATGAATCTCGTCCGAAATGACCAGAATATTGCGTTCCCGGCAGAATGAAGCGAGCCTGCGCAATGTCTCCCTGTCCCAGACAAGACCGCCGGGATTATGCGGATTGGCAAGAATGAGAAGCCGGCATTTTTCATCCGCAATGCGTTCAAGGTTCTCGAAATCCATTGAATAGTAGCCGTCCGGCCTGCGTTTCAACGGGTTGTAAACCACTTCCCTGCCATTCTCGGTAGGGACAATCCTGAACGGATGGTAAACCGGCGGCTGGATGATGACTTTTTCGTCGGGCTTGAGGAAGGCATTGACCACGAAGCCGATTCCTTTCACGACGCCAGGGATGTAGCTGAACCATTCCCGTTTTGTTTCCCATCCGTGGTGTTCCCGAATCCAGGCGATGACGGATGGCCAATAATCCTCCGGCTCCATAGTGTATCCCAGAATCGGATGTTCCAGACGCTTCCTGATGGCCTCAATGATGAATGGCGGTGTCTCGAAATCCATGTCCGCCACCCAGAGAGGTATCAGGTCGGCCCGTCCGAACCGGCTTTCCAAATCCATCTTGACCGCGTCGGTGCCCTGCCTGTCGGTCAGTTTGTCGAAATCGTAGGTTATCATAGCTTGACTTTTTTTGCTGGTCGCAACTTGAAATCTGGACCAAAGATAGTCTATTTCCGTGAATAATGCTTATCTTTGCCGGCCTACGAATATGCAATTTATGAATTTTACAGGATTGATAATAGCGGTGACGACCTTTCTGGTAATAGGTCTATTCCACCCCATAGTCATAAAGAGTGAATATTACTTCGGTACAAAGTGCTGGTGGGTGTTCGCCCTGGCCGGCGCAGCCTTCATAGCAGCCAGCCTTCTGGCAGAGAACGGAATCCTGAGCCCCGTCCTGGGCGTAATCGGATGCTCCTGCTTCTGGAGCATCCTGGAGATTTTCGAGCAGAGGGAGCGTGTCAGGAAAGGCTGGTTCCCCAAGAATCCCAAGCGCAAGGACTAGGCA
>JBJEBV010000077.1:0-9792 GCA_051870395.1 Candidatus Cryptobacteroides sp.
GGAGGACAGTGTTCAGGAGATTGATTAGAATTGGTTTGTTTGCCGGGTCGGCATAGACTGCCTTGAACCCAGCGTCGGTAAGCAGGTTCACGAAAACCTGGTCTTCCTTTTTTGTCTGTAAATTCATCGTGTTCATAAGTTATTGTTTTATGAACCCCGAATATATTACAAAATTTCGCTCAAATTCAAAAAGGTGGTTTTGCCACCCCTTTATTTAGCGAAATTTTTAGTGGTTTGGATGAATTTTAAATTTTTCTCCATTGGGTTACAAGCCACGGCATCCTCGCCTGTGGTGGTGTATTTTATAGTGTTGCCATCGTCATCATTCAACTCGACGACGACCCCGGGCATTGGAGCGGTGGAGAGACTGTCGCAGTTGCGACCCCTGATGTACCGTTGCTGTGACAATGCCATCGTTGGAATGCTCATTAATACGAATACGACGGCTATTTGTATTATGAAAATTCTCATTGAATCCCTATTTCAATCATACAAATTTCGTTAAAAATGCAGATAATTCCAAGCGGAAAAATTTGCCAACTTCAAATTGCAGTAGTATCTTTGCATCCCGTATTGATTACAACCAAATCGTATGAAACACGGCTTCGACAACGACAAGTACCTGAAAATCCAATCGGAACAAATCAAAAAGCGCATTGCCCAGTTCGGGGACAAACTCTACATGGAGTTTGGCGGAAAGTTATTCGACGACAATCATGCAGCAAGGGTTCTGCCTGGATTCCATCCTGACAGCAAACTCAAGATGCTTATGCAACTTGCTGACTGCGCGGAGATTGTCCAGGTCATCAGCGCACTCGACATTGAGAAGAACAAGATGAGGGGAGACCTTGGCATCACTTACGACGAGGATGTACTCCGTCTCCGTTCTGAGTTCGAGAATGTCGGCCTGTATGTCGGGGGAGTTGTAATCACCCATTTCAATGGCCAGTCAAGTGCTGCTACCTACCGTGCGAGGCTGGAAAGGCTAGGAATCAAGGTCTATTATCATTATACCATAGAGGGCTATCCGAATGACGTTGCCCTCATTGACTCGGACGAGGGATTCGGAAAAAATGACTATGTCGAGACTTCCAGGCCCCTCGTTGTCGTTACTGCCCCGGGTCCGGGAAGCGGCAAGATGGCCGTCTGCCTCAGCCAGCTCTACCAGGAACACAAACGTGGTATCAAGGCCGGCTATGCCAAGTTCGAGACCTTCCCGGTGTGGAATCTGCCCCTGAAGCATCCTGTCAACATCGCCTACGAGGCGGCCACGGCGGATCTCAATGATGTTAACATGATTGACCCGTTCCATCTGGAGGCCTACGGCAAGATTGCCGTGAACTACAACAGGGACATTGAGATTTTTCCGGTCCTGAATGCAATTTTCGAGGGTATCTATGGGGAGAATCCTTACAAGTCGCCTACTGATATGGGGGTCAATATGGTCGGCTTCTGCATGAGCGATGAGGATGTATGCTGCAATGCTGCCCGAGATGAAATCATCAGGCGCTATTACAATGCTCTCGGCACCCTTGCCGAATCCGGTACCAATGAGGATGAGGTGAACAAAATCAAGCTCATAATGCAGCAGGCCAAGCTTACCACGGCATATCGCAGGACTACCGTGGCGGCCAGGGAGAGAAAGGAACTCTCCGGCCAGGCATCCTCTGCCATTGAACTCCAGGACGGAACTATCATCACGGCGAACACCAGCCCTCTTCTCGGGCCGAGTGCGGCCCTCATTCTCAATGCGACCAAGCATCTGGCCGGCATAGACCATTCCGTGAAACTCATTCCGGAGGAAATGATTGAGCCGATTCAGCGGACGAAGGTATCATTCCTTCACGGCAAGAACCCCCGCCTGCATACTGACGAGGTCCTGGTGGCGCTTTCAATGATGAGCGTCAAGGACGAGAACTGCCGGAAGGCTTTGGAGCAGCTTTCCAAACTGGACGGTTGCCAGGTGCATTCGACCGTGATGCTCAGCGAGGTGGACAGGAAGATTTTCCGGAAGCTTGGCGTGGGACTTACCTGCGACCCGGTCAGGAAGTCCTGATTGCGGATATTCGGTCTTCTGTAATAATCTGGCAGGGTTAGGAGTAACTGAAGTGGCACTTTCCGGGCAGGCTCCCCCCCCTGAGGAATCAGTGATGAAGCCAGCATCACTTTTGGCACATTGATGAGAGGAGACGCATAGCGTAAATCAAAAATGAAAAACAACAGCCCCGCATACAATGCCCTGTAGCGGGGTGCGTTGTTCACTGACGCTCTCCATAAGGCTTCAGTGAACAAGACCCCCTGCTACAGATACTTCTGGAGCAGGTCCTTGTTCACTGGAAATGCGTTACAAATCTGATTATACGCAATGCACGATGTACCGTACGGACTACCATCTCGCAGTGCCCGGGCACGGCCTGGGCAGGGAAAGACACTAGAATTGCGAACGCCGAAATTCGAAAGGATGCTTTGCCAGATGCGGATAGTTGTACGAATTGCGGATATTCAGAATATTTTACATATATTTGGGGATGACTGAAAGCCTGTCATCTTTGTCATATCGAGCGAAGTACATAGTACGTAGTCGAGTTGACATAGTGGCACCCGGTCGGGATACCAGAGTGGCGTCCGGAAGGGATGACAGGGCAGTGCCCGGACGGGATGGCAGATGGGGCTTTTAGTCAGCCTCAAATTCTATCGCCATGAGAAAGTTACTTGTTTCCGCATTCCTCCTCATCGCCGGTATGGCCGGCCTCAATGCCCAGTCATATCTCAATGACATTCTCAACCCTGTGTCAAGCAACCGCTACGCGGGCTTCCGCTCATCGCAGAAGGTCACTGTCGCCCAGTTTGACTACAAGGGCGGATTCGTGCTCAAGACCGGAAAGGGCGGCCTCATCAGCGAGCCAAATCCGGGATTTGTGGTCTATGACCTTGGCGGGGCATACAGCAAACTTACCTTCGTGATGGGACCATACAACCCGAATTCCGCCACGATTAGTCAGAATGTCATCGTGACCGCCAAGGCTGATGGCCGCAGGATAATGGACAAGGTGGTCAGATGCTACAATGCACCTGAGTTTGTGACCCTGGATGTGACAGGGGTGAAGGAACTTCGCTTCGACCTTCCTCGTGGAGAAACTGACATGGCATTCGGCGAAGTGAGGCTATGGAAACCCGGCCAGGCTGTCCAGGCTCCGCGTGACCCGCAGAACCTCACGGCTTCGTCCAAGGTCAAGCTCGTCGAGACGCTCTGCCCTCATTATACCCGCCATTCCGGATATGTGGCGACCATCCGCGAGAATCCTGTCCCATTTTCCTATTGTGCCCCGAAGAATCATAAAGCGATGTTCATCAATGGCAGGACATTCAATTCAGGACTTGTTTTCGAAGCAAGCATGCAACTGGATACTCAGGATGCCTGGAGTTATTTCTGGGTTGAGAAGAAATATGACAAGCTCTCGTTCATACTCGGTCCTTGTGACAACCAGAGCAAGAATGCCACGGGCTGGCTCATTGTCAAGGCAGATGACAGAATCATTTACGAGAAACTCATTTCTCAGGACGACCTTGCCGAACAGGTGGTGCTGGACATAGCCGGGGCTGAAAGCATTTCCTTCCATTCGGAATTCAATGGGGGCGATTTCCTCGGCGGCCTGCTTTTCGGCCTTGCGGACATGTATGTCTGGCCCAAGGGCGCTACATCATTGCCGCTTGCCGGACCTGTCAACCTGAACAAGGAGAAGGTTTCCAATCTCCCTGACGTATGCCCGCTGATGTCCACCATCAAGCCTTACTCGGTAAGGGGAGTGAGCCAGGCTGACAATACGCTATTTACCGGAGAATCTGATTATTATACATTCTCAATGGGCGGAGAGAAGTTCAGCGAGGGCTTGATCCTGACTACCGGGAATACCTTCATGGAGGACAAGATCGACTCATACGTGGCATTCGACCTTGCCGGGGAATATGACTGGATTTCGTTCAAGGCCGGCTGCCTGACCAACCACAGGGTGCTGGGTGACGATATCATCCAGGTATGGGCCGACGACAATCTCGTGCTTGAGACCACAATCCACGCCACCTGGCCGAACCAGTATTTCGAGCTTCCTATCAACAAATGCCGCATTCTCAAGTTCGCCAAACCGGGTAACGGCAAATCCAAGCAGGTCTATTTCGGAGTAGGTGACATTGCCCTTTACCGCGGCAAGCCTGTGGCCAATGACCTTTTCCGCCACGAGAAACCTTATTGTCCTGAGGAGGCAGACCTCATTGACCTCTGCAAGCGGCCTTATTTCCATTATGTCGGCAGATATCTGAGTTCGCTCACGAATTTCGACTTCAATGACTGCTTCAAGAACGGCAGCAGCCAGAGGGAGTATTTCCAGATGAAGGACGGCTCGAAGATTTACAAGGGAGTGATGCTGGAGACCAACATTCCTCTTGGCATTGAGGATATCTCATTGACTGATATGGTGTTCATGTTCGTGACTGGAGCCGGAAGCTCGATCAGCTCGACTCACATTGGCGCAGCCACGGGTATTACCGCCGGGGCCGGAACGGGTGGCGCATTGGCATCATTGAAACTGATGGACAATAGCGGCAGGCAGTCATCCGTGGCGGCATTCAATCCATACGGGGAATATGAAACCTGCACATTCACTGTGGCGAACAAGAGCGAGTATTCGGATGCGGTGGTCGGTCTTCTCTCGGGCGGGCGTCCTGCTCCTCCGGTGAAACTCAATGTCTTTGCGGACCAGAGGCTGGTAGGGGAGTTCTGGCTGGATAACAAGATGGCACCGTCCACATTCACGGTGCCGATATACAAGTGTACGCAGCTGATGTTCTGGCTGGAATGCGGGGATACCCGGTCGGGCCAGTATGTGCTTTATGACATGGAGGTCAGCAAGCGGCCTTGCGGGCTTCCGGTGCCGGAGAGGTACAGCCCGGCGCAGGGGGCGAAAGGGGCTGGTGGTTCAGGTGGCGTGACTGGCGGTTCCGGTGGCGTAGCTGGCGACGGAACAGGTGGCAGGGATGGCGGTCGAGCTGGCGGTCGTGGCGTGGCTGGCGATTTGGCTGCTGATGGTTCCGGCGTGGCTAGTAGCGGTACCGGTAGCGTGGCAGGCGACAATGCTGGTAGCATGGCCGGCAACGGTTCCGGCAGCTATTCCGGTAGCGCTGCAGGCGACTGGTCAGGCGGCAAGAACAGTTCGAAGGCCGGGTTCAATGACGGGATCTATGGCAGCCAGTCCCGTCCCCGTGGCCGCAAGCAAAAGGAGGAAGAGGTGGCGGAACGTGTCACCTGGACCTCAATAGGCTACTCCTCCAGCAACGCCGTAAACACTTTCCTCCGCGATGTAGACCAGATTTGGAAGGCCACCTGCGGGCTCCCGAAATTGAAGAACGTCCCCGACTACCGTCTCTCCCAGACCTGGGTAGAGGCCTCGGACGGCCAGGCCTACAAATGTGTCACATTGGTAGATGCACAGGGCAACCGCCTGAGTACTACCGATATACAGAATGATATCCTGGCCCGCATATCCGCTGCGAAAATAATCCGCACCAATACCAAAATGGCCTATGTGGGCCTCCCAAGTGCCTCCCTGGGCGTAGCCTCTCTGGACAGTTTCGAGTCAATGTCTCGTTTCAGCAAGCAGGTCAAGCTGGGAAAAACCGTCCTGTCCCAATGCGATTCCGATGCCCAGACCTTCTCGGATGCCTGCCAGCAGGAACTGGATGCCATTCAGGGCCTAATCCGCCGTGCCGTGGACGTGGATGGCTTCAAGAGCACCGCCACCGTGATGATAATCCCGCAGGAGGACGGCGACATTCTCCCTGAAGTTATGCAGCAGCTGGCTTACTTCAATTTTTGATTTTTCGCAATCCTGCCAGCAAAAGTTTGGTCATTGCTCTGTGGAATCTTGCCTTGGCACTTTCACACGTGGACAATTACCCGCCACGTCTTGCGGCGGTCCGTAGTAATAGACAGGTCGTCTTCTTTGATCTTCTGAAGTCAAAGAGGGCGGCGCCGCTTTCTATTTGGTGTTCCAAAGGGGTTCGGTTTCCCAGTCTGATGGGAAACCCATTGCTTTGAGATCGACATTAGGATACTTGGCCAGAAGGGTTTTGAGTCTTGCTGCAAAATCATTTTGCGGGTGGACGTGGTTCTGAAGATATGCGACACAGCAGAGATGAGCATAGAGTCTTGAGGCATCTACGGATGTGTTGCTAATCCATTTCCCTGCGGCGTGCTTTGGTAGTGTCGGTGTGCTTGGGAAGACTTTATTCCATACTCTTGAATGGTGTGCGACATTGTTTCGCAGACCTGAGAGTGCCTGAAGCCATGACTCCAGAATCTTATGCTGTGGAAGTCCGATGCTTCGTGCTATGGATTTTTTAAGGGGTGTATCGGCGAGATTGCTGAACACCTTTGACAGAGTGCCGAAGGAAAGGATTTCTATTACCCTCCAAGAAGGCAGATCCGTGCCAGGATGTTTCACAAAGTGGTCCTTGATAAAATCTTCTTTAGAACGCACTACTTCTCTTTGAATATTGGTCTGGTTATCCGCAAAGAGTCGCTGACTAAAGCATAATGTCGGGTCCAGATACCAGAATGCACCGTGAGCCATTGATATAGGATGAGATATCAATGCTCTGATACCGACCTCTGCACTCTGAATGGCTGTAAATATCAGTGTCCTCAATTCCTTGTCGAAGTAATAGAGATCTATGGCATTTTCAAATGTACTGCCCGGCTTGAAGATATGATTGATCTTGTCCGATTCCATCGGACGCATATAGTTTGCCAGTCGAAAGTAACCTATTATGCTGAGTTGCCTTTCTGCTGATGGTTCGTCGTTTATGATGAGACTTCGTTTGTCACGGAGCATGCTGATTATGTCATGAATGCTCAATGGAGTGTTGGAGTATGTCGGACACATAGGGCATTATAAAATAAAAGTTCCGCCCTGGTGCGCTGTTCTACGGGAAGCGTGGCGGACTCTGTCGTTGCAAAGATATGAAAATTATTATTACAAAAACAAACTTCTCTTGAAAAATCAGCATTTGTAACGTCATCAGTATCTCTAACAAATTGAACTTTATTTAGTAAATGTTAAAAAACAACCTGCTTCGTTTTGGAGGTTCTCTTATGCGGCCATTTGCGGCCATGACATACTGTTGAGAACGGGTGAATCACTCTTAAAATGATAACGAAAACTCCTCCAGAAGTCCTTTCGCCAAGCGATTTGGCGTATATGTCCACGTTGAACGAAAGAGACAGAAGATGGTTCCTGGTCCAAAGGCCGCCGACCTCAAGACTCAAGGGCCCAGCTACCGCAAAGTTAGTAAAATTATGGGAACAACACCTGAAGTGGCAATACCCTGATGCGCATACGCTTGTTATCCTGTGCGATGGCGGAGGATCGAATTCCAGTGCGCATAGAATCGTCAAGCAGGATCTTATGGACCTTGCCAACAAACTTGGTATCAGGCTTCTTGTCGTTCATTATCCTCCGTATTGTTCCAAGTTCAATCCCATTGAGCACCGTCTCTTTTCACAGATTACCCGCAGTTGGAGTGGTGTCCCTCTGATGTCTCTTCAAAATGCCGCTGACTGGGCTGCGATGATCACCATAAAGAAGGGATTAAAAGTACATGTTCACATTAACTCAAAAACTTATGACATCAAGCGACCGATTGACGAATCGTACCAGAAGAGGCTTGCCAGGCAGGGTGTCTTCGCCCAGGAACTCGGTAAGTGGAACTACCTTGTGAAACCGGTCAATTGATGCAACTAATTTTTTACACATTACTTTACCCACTCGGGTGATAGATTATCGTCCCGAAACAGTACTATTACTGAGTAAGTATTATGTACTTTGCGCTCCCTCCGCCTGCCGCAGGAATCCGCTCAGAATGACCAACAAAAAAAACTTATCTTCAGTATTGCAATTCTAAAGATAAGTTCTATCTTTGTAGGTGGAAATAGGCTTTCCACACATATTGAAAACAATAGTTTTCTGTCACCGTGATCTGAAAATCGGCAAAATTTAAAGAGCAACTGCGGGTGATAGAAGACCGTCGAGGTTTATATCAATAAATCTTGCGGGCTTTCTGCGTAGTTGTTGTCCGGACAGACCGGGTGACCAGCGGAAAGCCCGCAATGTCTTTGTACATTGCAAAAACCAGTCCATACTGAAAAGACGTTGTACGCTGCCATTCATTTCCGGCATAATTGCCGGTTTCCGAACGCAACAGCACGTCAAACCGGCGTGACAACCCAGTTGTTAACTGCTTGGAAACATGCGTTGTTAACGGCTTGAAAGCCCACGTCATTCCCGGCTTGACCGGGAATCTTGGGTTACTTTTCCCGGGATTCGGTATAGACTGATGGAGTGGGGCGAACAGGCCAGCCTGCAGCCTCATGATAGCAGAAAGAAAAGATTATAAATTATTAATATTCAGTACAATGAAAAAGTATCTCTTAATTCTTGCCGTTGCGCTCATCAGCGCATCCTGCTCAACGGTATTGACTACTACCGCTACGTATGACGATGCTGACGCCACCTTCCGTCCGACCATCTCTGTAGCCGACGTCGAGGTAAGCGGAGCGAAAATCAGCTACACCTACATCCCGACCAAGCAAATCCGCAAAGGCGGCACCGCCAACATTATCAATGAAGCCGTCCGCCAGGCTCTCCGCTCCGCCGGCAACTACGATGTCCTGGTAGCCAAAGAGACCTCCATAACCGTTAAGAAGAAATTCTTCGGCTCCAAAATCTCCTCAGTAACCGTAACCGGCTTCCCTGGCAACTACGTCAACTGGCGCAGCACCGAGGAACTCGTCCCGGTACCGGAGCATCGCGGGTTTTTGGGATTTAGGAAGAAGAGGTAGCGTATGAAAAAATTCATGTTGGCAATCCTTTCTTTCTTAGGATTTGTATTACCTGCATTTGCTGGAGGCATTAGTGGCGCTGGGAAAGCAGCACGAGCATTGTACCTTATAGCAAAAAACCCTGATGGTGCAATTACTGTTTTTGGCTTTTTGATTGATATGCTTCTTGCGTGTATACCGATAGCCATTATATCAGGCATCACTACATTGATATTGAAGAAAGTATTCAACTTTAATGAAGATGATTCAACTTCCTGTTTTCTTGTAATCGGAGGTTTCCTTCTGGTAGTTTGGGCTTTGTTGTATTTCTTTGCTTAGGTAATTTCGTCGGAATAGTTCGATAGAATTTTCAAGACTTCAAGAACTTCGTTTGTTGAGAGTGTGTTGTCTGTAGATTATAATTTTTATAGAAATGTTGCAAATAATGAATTATAAATTGTATAGAGTTCTGTTGCTGATATTATCTTTTGTCTTGATATTATCTTGCGGTCGTGGTAAAGGATCTAACCCTGAATCGGAGCCGGATTCTCCGGATGAATCAGAAGAGATTGTCAATTCACAGTCCGAAGTCCCTATTTGTAACAGGTCGTCTGTGTTGTACATGGATTGCTCGGGAAGCATGAAGGGCTATCTGGGAACCAAAGAGGATCCTAAGTTTAATGGTGTTGTTTCGGCCCTAGTAAATAGGATGAGTTCTAGGGCTTACTTTTTTGATGTTAATGATAACACCAAGAAAGAGAAGCCTATTGAGGAGTTCAAGGCTTTGTTGACTACAGAAAAACATAGAATAGAATGGAAGGATGAATCCAACCTGAAGGCTATGATAGAGTCTATGGTCAATGTCGTGAATACTGGAAATGCAGGAATCGCCTATCTTGTGACTGATGGTATTATGAGCG
>JBJEBV010000078.1:0-37165 GCA_051870395.1 Candidatus Cryptobacteroides sp.
CCGTTCTCGTGAAGCCGGTTGTACGGCACTCCGTTTTCACGGACATAGGACTTGACCTGCTCCTCTGTCCAGAGGATGAGAGGATTTAGCTTGATGACATCATCTGCTTCATCATACTCGACCATCTGCATTGAGGTACGGGTGACCGACTGTTTGCGCCTGAGACCGCTGATCCATACGTCAACCCCCTGCAGGGCACGTTTAAGCGGCTCAACCTTTCGCACATTGCAGCACAGGTGGCGCAGTTCGACGCTGTCATAAAACAGATTGATTCCGTGCTGGCGGACCATCTCCTGGACCTTCCTGAAATCCGGGAAGTAAACCTCTATGCTTATGCCGTACTGCATATTGGTACGGTCAATCAGATCGTAGGTCTCGGGGAACTGACGCCCCGTATCAAGAGTGAAGATACGGGCATCCTTCCGGATTTTCACCATCATGTCCGTTATCGCCTGGTCCTCGTAACTGAGGCTGGAGGACAATGCGGCCCGGCCGGGAAACTCGCGAAGGAAATACTCGAGAACCTTCTGGGGTTCCAATCCCATGAACCTTTCATTTGCGGAGACGGCGAAGGACCTCTTCTCCTCCGCCGCCATTGAATCCAAATATCTTTCCATTCGAAATGATACAAATTTGTTTGTGAGCCCGATAATGACCTGCAGGGTAAAAGGCTAGTACTCCTCCGGTACAATCATGCCGGCACCTACAGTATCATTGGTTCCCTCCTCTATGAAGATGAGACTTCCCATTGTCCTGTTGTCCTTGTAATAATCGAAGACAAGAGGATCGGCAGTCTTGATCCTGACACGGGCAATGTCATTCATCACAAGTTTCTCGACACCGTACTCCTTCTCCCTGGTATTGATGTCGATCCTGTATTCAATTTCCCTCACAATGCCGAGAGTCTGCTGGGTGGCGTGACGGATGATATATTTCTTGCCCTGGACAAGAGGCGAATTCCTGAACCAGCATACATTGAGGAGCACTTCCTGCTCCACGTAAGGCTGGACACCACTCTCCGACACAAGCACATCCCCACGGCTGATGTCAATGTCATCCGACAATGTAACATCCACCGACTCAGGTGAAACAGCCGACTCCAGATTCTTCTCACCAAGCCAGATGCCGGTAACGGTGGAACAGAGTTCGGAAGGATATACCTTTACCTTGTCCCCGACCTTCAAAGCACCCTCAGCCAGCCTTCCGGAATATCCGCGGAAATCCGGGAATCGAGAAGAAATCGGCCTTATGACATACTGTACCGGCATTCTCATCCTGTCATCCGCCTCCACCGGGAGAGCTACAGTCTCAAGGAAATCAAGCAGGGCCTTGCCCTTGTACCAGTCCATATTCTCCGACTTGTTAACGACATTGTCGCCAAGTTTGGCGGAAATCGGTATGAATGTGACATTGCCGAGCTCAATGGAGGCCGACATTGCCTTGTAATCATCCACAATCTTGTCAAAAACTTCCCGGGAGAAATCCACGAGGTCCATCTTGTTCACGCAAACCACAACCTCCTTGATTGCAAGAAGAGATGCTATATAGGAATGACGCACTGTCTGCTCCATGATGCCGTGGCGGGCATCCACGAGAATCACCGCCAAATCGGCCGTAGAAGCACCCGTAACCATATTCCTGGTATATTGGATATGGCCAGGAGTATCAGCAATGATGAATTTCCTCTTCGGGGTTGCAAAATATCTGTAGGCCACGTCAATAGTGATGCCCTGCTCCCTCTCCGCACGGAGTCCGTCAGTCAGGAGAGCCAGGTTCACTTCCTCATTGCCACGGCTTCTTGAAGCCTCCTCAACAGCCTCCAGCTGGTCCTCGAAGATGGATTTCGAGTCATAGAGAAGCCTTCCTATGAGCGTGCTCTTTCCATCGTCCACACTGCCCGCAGTAGTAAAGCGGAGCAGTTGCATATTGAGATATCCTTTTGTATTCTGAGTTTCCATATTGTCTCGTAAAAAATGTCAAGAAATAGTCCTGGGGAAATGCCTGAACCGGACAGGCCTAAAAATATCCTGCCTTCTTGCGGTCTTCCATGGCGGTTTCGGAACGCTTGTCATCAGCCCTTCCACCCCTCTCTGTCACCCTTGAGGATGCAATCTCGTCAATGATGTCCTCAAGACTGTGGGCATGGGACAATGTAAGACCGGTACAGGTCACGTCACCGATAGTCCTGCAGCGCACCTCCTTGACCACAACTTCCTCCTCAGGGCGGCGCGGGATAATGTCAGGGTCAGCAGCGAGCCACTGTCCGTCACGGAAGAACACCTTCCTCTCGTGGGTATAGTAAAGGCTCGGCAGCTCAATGCCTTCCTGATAGATATACTGCCATACATCCATCTCGGTCCAGTTGCTGATAGGGAAAACACGGAAATGCTCACCCGGATTCTTCATCCCGTTATAGATGTTCCAGAGCTCAGGTCTCTGATTTTTAGGGTTCCACTGGCCGAACTCATCCCTGTGGGAGAAGATACGCTCCTTGGCGCGGGCCTTCTCCTCATCACGCCTCGCTCCACCGCAGGCCGCATCGAACTTGTATTTGGCAAGGGTATCGAGCAGGGTGACAGTCTGAAGTTTGTTGCGACTGGCATTGTAGCCGGTCTCCTCCTTCACCTTGCCCTCGTCAATAGACTCCTGGACCGAGCCCACGATGAGGTCCGCACCAAGTTTCTTGACCAGGTCATCCCTGTAAGTCAATGTCTCCGGGAAATTGTGTCCAGTGTCAATGTGAACCAGCGGGAACGGTATTTTGGCCGGGTAGAAGGCCTTGTATGCCAGATATGTAAGCACTATCGAATCTTTTCCGCCTGAAAAAAGGATGCAAGGGCGTTCAAACTGCGCAGCCACTTCCCTGAGAATGTAAATGGACTCCGCCTCAAGCTCCTTAAGATGAGTAAGATGTTCGCTCATTTCGTTATATCGTTAATAATAATCCACTTTCTGATACAAATGCCGCATCGTCCCGCATTGGGCTGCGGCAATTCCGCAAATATACGAAATATATTGCTTCTATCCGAAGCCTGGCTAACTGAAGACGCCGGAAAGATACTTTCTGGTCAGTTCCTCCTCAGGAGAGCCGAATACCTTCTTCGCATCTCCAGTCTCGATAACTTCGCCGAGATAAAGGAAGACGGCGTGGTCGGCAATCCTTAATGCCTGGCGGAGAGTATGCGTCACCATTATGATGGAATACTTCTCCTTAAGCTTCACGAAAAGGTCCTCCACAGTCTTGCTGGAAACCGGGTCAAGCGCACTGGTAGCCTCATCAGCAAGAATGAAATCAGGCTCCACAGCCAGGCTGCGGGCCAGGCAAAGCCTCTGCTGCTGGCCTATTGACAGTCTCTGGGCGGAACTCTGCAACCTGTCCTTGACCTCATCCCACAGGCCGACCTCTGTAAGATATCTCTCCACGACCTCCGCGAGTTCCTTCTTCTTCGTGTGCATTCCGTGTATCCTGCAGCCGTAGGCCACATTGTCGAATATGGACATAGGCAGCGGACAAGGCCTCTGCGGCACCAGGCCGATGCGCCGGCGCAGCTCAATCAAATCCTTGTACGGGGCTGAGATTATATCCTTGTCACCTATCATAATCCTGCCGCTGATGGCTGTGTCATCCACATTGTCAATCAATCTGTTGAGACACTTGAGCAATGTACTCTTGCCGCAACCTGAAGGGCCGACGATGCAGGTAATCCTGTTCACCGGGAAGGTCAGGTTTATATTCTTGAGAATCGGTCTCCCCTCTATGGAAAGATTGAGATTCTCCACTATCATCGGTTCAGTCAATTTATTCTGGTCCATAACTGAAAACTAAAGGTTGTTCTTGGTAAAATGTCCTGTAATCCAACGTCCCCCAAGACTGAGGATGAGGACTATCACTGTAAGCACCAGGGCCGCCGCATAAGCCCTGCCCGGGAAAGGCTCAGGCATTGTAATCCAGTTGAATATCGCAAGCGGCAGGGTCGCTGTCGGGGAGGAGAGCGAGGTTGCCGTCGAGTCCGAGAACCCGGCAGTGAACATCACGGCGGCGGCATCTCCGATGGCCTTTCCCACAGCCAGGAGCGAAGCCGTGGCCATTCCCGGCAATACCTGCCTGAATACCACCTTCAATGTCTCCCACTTGGTAGCCCCGAGAGAATAGGCCGCATCGATCATGTCGTCCGGTACGGAACGGGAAATCTCGTCACCGCTCCTGATTAACATCGGGATAATAAGGAGGGTGGATACAATGATACCGCCCAACACGGAAGCTCTCATTCCCACGGCCACCATTATCATGAATGCGAATGCGCCATATACAATCGACGGAATGCCGTACAGCACGTCATAGACAAGGCGGGCAACGTATGAAAGCCAATTGGAACGCCTGCGGTAAAGGTTCATGTAGAACACTACCGGCACGCTGACAAGCATCGCAATCAGCATTGCGGGCAGCACCACTATCAGCGAGCCGATAATCGCATTGAGGAAACCTCCGTCATCGACGGTATTCCAGTCCTTGCCCGGAGTCTGGCTGACCATCTCCCAGGAGATTGAGCCAAATCCCTTGATACAGATAGTCCAGATTATGGAAACAACGAAGGCCATGACGGTAATCACGGCCGCCCACATCAGGACCTGGAAGAATTTCTCCTCTATGTATTTGCTTTGTATCTTCTTCATTTTCAGCCATTTTTCTGTATCCTGTAGAGGATAATCCTTGACAATATATTGAAAATCACCACAATAACCAGAAGTATGAGGGCGGCGAACATAATCGCTGACTCATAGAGCGGCACGGATGCCATCTCGCCGTAATTGTTGCCAATGAGGGCCGGCAGGGTGTAGAAACCCGATGACAGGCTCTTCGGAATGGCCGGAATACTGCCGCAGACCATCATCACCGCAATGGTCTCTCCCATAGCCTTGGACAGGGCCAGGACAACGGAAGCGAAAATGCCGGACAATGACTTCTTGAGCACGACTTTCTTGGTGGTCTGCCACCTGGTGGCTCCTAGCGACATTGAGGCATCCCTGAGGTCCTGTGGCACTGCGGAGAAAATCTCGACGAAGAGACTGACCATAATCGGCAGGACCATCACGCACAGCACAAGCGAGGCCGTAATCAGGGAATACCCCGTAACCGGAATCAAAATCAGGATACCCCAGACTCCGTAAATGACTGAAGGCAATGCGGCCAGAATATCGAGGGCCGGGTATATGAACTTCCTTACAAGCTTCTTGGAATACTCTGTCAGGGATATGGCCGTCAGCAATGACAATGGCAGCGCAATGGTGATGGAAATCAATGTCACCGCCAATGTGCCAGTGATGAAAGGCAGGAATCCGAACTTTTTCTGGGAAGGCTTCCATTCGGACGATGTCACAAGGTCCCAGAACGAATTTTCCTGAAGAATCGGAAGCGACTTCGCCAGGAGTCCTCCTATCATTGCAAAAAGGAGAAGTATGGATGAAGCCGTGAGGATGAACATGAATACGGCTGATACGTTCTGCTTGTATATCCTCTTGGCATTCCATGATTTCTGGAAGAAAGAACCACTGAATACAGCAATGATGAAAACTATGAATGCGA
The DNA here is from genome assembly GCA_051870395.1 of Candidatus Cryptobacteroides sp. Lineage (GTDB taxonomy): Bacteria > Bacteroidota > Bacteroidia > Bacteroidales > UBA932 > Cryptobacteroides. Next base: position 5,585 of record JBJEBV010000078.1, read on the forward strand.
TGAACATTATGACAATGTCATCCGTAGTATTCTCCTTCTTGGACGAGGCCCGCACCGCGGAACGGTAGGCTTTCATATTGTCACTCAAAGCCTTGCTGGAAACCTTGACATAGCCGGCAGGCTCATTGAACCTTTGACCGTCCTTCAGCACGAATTTCAGGAATGCGAGGGAGGCTGAATCCTGCGTGGCTCCCTTGCTGACGAAATAGAGATTCCTGGCAGGCGGTGAAGGGAACATATCTTCCTCTATTGCATGTACAAGGCTCTCCTTTGTGCCATAGAATGACTCCCCAGTGGATATGCTGCCATCTCCGTCAATATCAATAGGAATGACATCCAGTCCTTCAAGAGGCCTGTGCGTCTGCGGGTCATACGCATATGCCAGGTTATTGAAGCCCACGGCCCACTTGTCCTTTTGCACTGCCTGGGCAATACCAGGGTCTCCGAAAACGGCCGTACCGACAAGATCTTCCTGCTTGGCTCCGAACCAGGCGGCGAAAGTCTGGGCCGCCCCGCAGGCATCCGACCTGGTATATACATTAATTTTGTGCTTTTCCCCATTTCCGAGAAGTTGGCCCCAGGTGCGAATTTCACCGGTCACCCAGATTTTCCTGGCCTCCTCGGATGTGATGCCCCTGGCCCTCAACTGCGCCGCATAAGGATTTGCGCTGTTGAAATCCGGGATTACGGCATCCCGGCCGACTATGAAAGCCAGTGCCCCGGCCTCAATCTCTTCCTGATGAAGATCCCTGGAGAGCATCGCATAGTCCACCATTCCGTTCAGCACATCGGTCATTCCCTTGCCCGCACCGCCGGCTGAAACGTCAATCTTCACTGAAGGATGCTGGACTTGAAACTCATTGGCCCACTGCACCGCAAGAGGATACAGCGCAAAGGCACCGGACAGGGATACCTGGCCTGTCACATCAGTTTCCCTGACTTTGGAATCACCGCCCCCGCAAGACGTTGTGGCGGCTATAGTCAAAAAAACCGCCAGCGGTGATAGTATTTTCATTGCTATCCGCTTAAGCATTTTATTCGTTTTAGTACACTGAGGCGAGGTCCGGATTACTGGACAGAACGCCTATCAGCCGCCAAATATAGAAATTGTTTTGATAAATAACAAAAAATCGGGATGCTTATACATCCCGACAGATAAACGAGAGCGGAAAACGGGGTTCGAACCCGCGACCTTCGGCTTGGGAAGCCGACGCTCTACCAACTGAGCTATTTCCGCAAGTCCCCTCAATTGATGAGGGGACTGCAAATATAACGATTTTTATTATTATCGCAAAAAACCTGGTGAGAAATTTGACTACTGGTACATAAACCTCTTGATACTTCCCTTCGGAGTCTTCGCGAACGGCTCAAGCCTGATTTCGTATGAGGACACGGCTGAATAAGCCGGCACAATCTTGTTGAGTGCCTCAAGATTCGATGCCATAATTTGTTCAAGATTCTCGGCATCTGTTCCGGCATCGCCAAGGGCATTCTGGTCCAGGACCACGAGGGCGACAAGTTTCTCCTTCCTGCTGACAATGAGCGACTCTGCCACGAAAGGCATATTGTTGAGCACCACCTCAATCTCCTCAGGATAGATATTCTGTCCATTGGATGAGAGAATCATGCTCTTGCTGCGTCCGACGAGGAAGATAGTATTGTCCTTGTCAATAGTCCCGAGGTCACCTGTCTTGAACCATCCGTCCTCTGTAAATACGGCATCTGTAGCCTCCTGGTTCTTGTAATAGCCCGGGAAAACGCAGTCACCTTTCACAAGCACCTCTCCGGCAATGCGGGACGGCGCCACGGAATCTATCTTGACATCAATATGTTCGCTCACATACTCGCCGACAGACTTGAGCTTGTATGCTCCAATGTGGCCGAGAGAGATGGTAGGTGCGCATTCCGTCATACCGTAACCGGTCACGAACGGAGTCTTGAGCTTGACGGCGAGAAGCTGCTCGATGTAGTCTGGAATGGCGGCGCCACCTGTTACGAAGACCTCAATGTTTCCGCCCATCGCAGTCATGAAAATGGTCCTGAGAGCCTCGCAGAATTCAGGATTATTCTCATAGTCAGCAAGTTTTGCCCTTCCGGTCTTGCTGTTTACAAACTCTCCTATGGAGTCGTCTATCATTTTCCTGAGAATGAGAGGAACAGCGAAGAACACCCTCGGACGGAATTCGCGCAGGGCCGGCTTCAGGTTAGCAGGAACCGGAGGCACGAAGAGTACGATGAGATGCATTCCGCGGCAAAGAGGGGTAATCATATCGAAGGTGAGTCCGAAAATGTGGGCGTACGGCAGAACGCTGACATAATTTTCGCCCTCAATGTAGGAGAAGTGATTAGGGATGAGATCCACATTGGCGCTGAAATTCCTCACCGTAAGCATCACACCCTTGGGGAAGCCCGTGGAACCTGAAGTGTACATAATTCCGCACATCTCGTCCATATCCCTGTCAATATAGTTGACATCCTCAGGTTTCAATCCGTCAGGATGTGCCTGTGAGAATGCAGCAGCACGGTTTGCATAGATTTCAGCGAAACCGTCCCGGGAATCCAGGAGTTCTCCGCTATGCATGTCGATGACACCCAGGATCTGGGGCATCTCCTCGAAATGCATATCCTTGTATATCTGTTTTTCCGTGAAGAGAATACGGCTGTCTGAATGGTTCACGAGGGCCTGGGTGTCATGTGGAGTGTAGCCAGGAAAAAGTTCCACAGCGACGTATCCGCCCGAGACAGCCGCCATAAATGTCTTGGCCCAATTTGCGGAACTTCTTGCGTTGATGGCAATCTTGTCACCAGGAACAAGCCCTGCCGCCTTGAAATAAAGATGGATTTCCTCAATGTCAGCAGCGAGCTGACCATAGGTAATGCTCGATGTGCGGAACTCGTCGAGAGCCGGCTTGTCCCAACACCTCTTGAGGCTAGCCTCAAATGTCTTGATAAAATACTGCATAATAATAAGTTTTTAAATGGCTGGATGACAGATTCGGGTCAAGAGTCGCCAAATCTATGTCAAAAAGCACACAAATTTAATATTTTCTTCGTATTTTATCCAATAAAAACAAAATATTAGGCCAAAAATCCAACATATATAACAATAAAAAAGAGGATACGACCATCGGTCATATCCTCCGGAATATCAATTTAAGAATCAAATAGCGGGGTTACTGTGCCCTTCCCTCTGCGGAAAACTTGGAATACTTGTCGTATCCTGCCTGGTACTCAGCGCCTTCGTCACGGAAACGATAGTAAGCGTTCTTGAGATACTCGGCTACACCGAGTTTGACACCATCGTCCTTGGTAATCTCGAATGCCTTCTCGAAAGGAGCAATGCAGGACTTCAAAGCGCCCTCAAACTGCTTTACAAGTTCCATATACTTGGCATCGTCAAGTTCCTCCTGGGCCTTGGCCTGAAGTTCGATAGCAAGGTTGTAGTACATTGTACCCTCACCGATGAAGCCGTACTCATACTCAGGGTTAATCTCTGCGCACTTCTCGTATGCGTCTACAGCCTTCTCCTGGTCTCCGAGCTGAGCGCGTATATTGCCCTCGACATAGTAGAGTGAAGCATTGTTAGGCTCATTCTCCTTTGCCTTGTCAAGAAGCTCGAACAGCCTGTCAGTACTCTCGTTGCTCTTGAGATAGTAGTTGATAAGACCAATGAGGATGCTCTGGCTCTGAGGGAACTTCTGGAAGCCCTCCTCAAGGTATGCCTTTGTGTTGAGAGTATCCACCTCGGCGAGTTTTGCGAACACTTCGCCACCCTCATAGTAGTAGCCTGCATCGTAGCATTTCTTGAACATTGCCTTGGCCCTATCATTGTCCTTTGCAGCCCAGGCAGTGAAACCGGCATTGTAAACTGAACTGGTGTCAAGCTTGGAAACAGGCTCTGCGGCAACAACATCGGCAGCGAGTTCGAAATAACGGCTGGCCTCTTCCAGATTACCGAATGAGTATGCGTTGTAGGCATCATTGGTATATTTCTGGCCGATGGACTCGAGAGCTGCGCAGATATCCTTTTTCTTTGCACCCTTCACATCCACCTCGTATGCCTTCAGGTAAGCCTCAGCGGCCTTGGCTAGGGCATCCGGAACGACCGGCTTGGTAACCTCGATGAGGGCCAGCTGGTTGTTGGCATTGAAATAGAGGTTCTTGTTCGCATATACCTCCTTGGTCATAGGCTGGCCCTGGATGGTCACCTGCTCTGTTGCAGTCGGTTTCTCGGAGCCCATCACCAATGCGAGTTCCTGCTTGCCGGCACCTATCCAGAGGTTTCCTGCCGGAGCATCGTATGCTTTGATATATGACTGACCGAGAGAGAGCCAGGTAGCTACCTTGGCGGCTTTCTTGGCGTCCTTGGAAGCGGCCTCGGCGGCATCTACCGCCTTCTTTGCGTCAGCAGGCTTGACCTGGGCATAGGTCAGATTTACTGATGCAAACAATGCCAATGCGATAAAAATACGTTTCATAACAATAGGTATTAGTTAATTATTATCTTCAACATTTCCGGTTTCCGAAGCATCTGTAGTATTCTCCCCTTCCGGCAGATTCTCATCCTCCTCGCCCTTGGCCACAACGGAAACAGAGGCTATGGAGTCATTGTCCTTGATATTTATAAGCTTGACTCCCTGGGTGTTCCTTCCAGCCTGCTTGATGTCGGAAACCGCCATCCTGATGATGAGACCGGACTTGGTGATAATCAGGAGATCATTGTCCTCGGTCACATTCTTCATTGCCACGAGTACGCCTGTCTTGTCAGTTATGTTCATTGTCCTGACACCCTTGCTGCCGCGGCTGGTCTTGCGGTATTCCTCGAAATCGGTCCTCTTTCCGAGACCCTTCTCGCCAATCACGAGCAGAGTGTGGAGTGAAGCATCCTCATTCTCAGGCTCATAGCATACCATTCCAATCGCTTCGTCCCCTTCATCAAGATTAATGCCACGAACTCCTGTAGCCGTTCTTCCGAGCGGTCTTGCATCCACCTCGTCGAAGCGGACACAACGGCCATTGCGGCTTGCGATGAGTACCTGTGACTTGCCGTCGGTGAGGATTGCATCGAGAAGTTCGTCGCCCTCCCTTACGTTCACGGCATTGACACCCTTCACGCGCGGTCTTGAATAAGCTTCAAGGGAAGTCTTCTTGATAAGGCCCTGCTTGGTGGCAAGTATGATGTAATGTGAGTTCACGTATTCCTCATCATTGAGCTTAGGCACATTGATGATGGCCTTGATCTTGTCGTCAGGTATGCTGAGCACATTCTGGATGGCGCGGCCCTTGGATGAGCGAGGGCACTCCGGAACCTGGTAGACCTTGAGCCAGAAGCAGCGCCCGCTCTCGGTGAAGAAGAGCATGGTGCTGTGCATGTTGGCCACGTAGAGATGCTCAATAAAGTCTTCATCCCTTGTGGCACTTCCCTTCATTCCTACTCCGCCGCGGTTCTGCGTGCGGTATTCGGTGAGAGGAGTGCGCTTGATATATCCGAAGTGTGATATGGTAATCACCACATCGTCATCAGCATAGAAATCTTCCGGATTGAACTCGTCGGCATTAGGCACGATTTCGGATTTCCTCTTGTCTCCGTACTTGGCCTTGAGTTCCATTGTCTCATTCTTGATGATTTCCATCTGCATATCGGTGCTGGCGAGCACATCCTCGCAATATGAAATGAACTTGGCAAGGTCGTCGTACTCTGCCTGCAGCTTCTCCCTCTCGAGTCCGGTGAGCTGCCTGAGCTTCATCTCGACGATGGCGGTAGCCTGGACATCGGAGAATGCGAACTCCTCGATGAGACGGGACTTGGCCTCATCCACGTTCCGGGATGAGCGGATAATCTCTATTATCCTGTCAATCACGTCAATAGCCTTGATGAGACCTTCGAGGATATGTGCCCTCTTCTTGGCCTTCTCAAGCTCGAACTTCGTCCTGCGGACAATGACATCGTGACGGAAATCCACGAAAACCCTGATGATGTCCTTCAGGCTCAATGTCCGCGGACGTCCTCCTACGAGGGCCACATTGTTTATTGCGAAACTTGACTGGAGAGGGGTGTATTTATAGAGGGTATTGAGGACCACGTTGGAGTTCGAGCCCTGCTTTACCCTGAAAATCACCCTGACACCCTCGCGGGAAGTCTCATCATTCATATAGGTAATGCCCTCTATCTTCTTGTCATCGACCATCTGGCCGATTTTCTCGAGCATTTCCTTCTTGTTGACCATGTAAGGAATCTCGGACACAACGATGGTCTCGCGGCCGTTAGGCTCCACCTCAATGTCGGCCTTTGCCCTGATTACCACCCTTCCGCGGCCTGTCTCATAGGCATCCTTGATGCCCTGTACGCCCTGGATTATACCTCCTGTAGGGAAATCCGGACCCTTGATGTACTGCATCAGGCCATCGGTGTCGATGTCCGGATTGTCAATGTAGGCGCAGATTGCATCACAGCACTCGCCCAAATTGTGCGGAGCCATGTTGGTGGCCATTCCGACAGCGATACCCGCAGATCCGTTGAGAAGCAGAAGCGGGAGCTTGGTCGGGACAACTACCGGCTCCTCGAGGGAGTCGTCGAAGTTAGGCTGGAAATCCACCGTATCCTTGTCCATATCGCCGAGAACATCGGCTGCAATCTTTTCAAGCTTTGCCTCGGTGTATCGCATGGCGGCCACAGGGTCGCCGTCCATTGAACCGAAGTTTCCCTGGCCGAATACCAGAGGATATCTCTGGTTCCAACTCTGGGCCAGACGCGCCATGGCGTCATACACGCTGGAGTCGCCGTGAGGGTGGAACTTACCGAGAACCTCACCGACGATCCTGGCTGATTTCTTGGTCTGCCCCGAATAGTCGAGACCAAGTTCCTTCATACCGTAGAGAACCCTTCTCTGCACAGGTTTCAAACCATCCCTCGCATCAGGAAGTGCCCTGGACACGATTACGGACATTGAATAGTCGATGTACGCCGAGCGCATCTCCTGGTCAATGTTAACCTCCTCAATGATGCCCTTCGGCCCTGTCGGCTCCTCCTGCACAATGTCATTCCTGTTATCTTCCATATCTTAATCCTAAAATTTTTCAATATGCCATAAGCATACAAATTTAAGAATTTTTTGGCAGTTGGCAAAATATCAGCCGCCAAATTCATTCTTTTTGCCTACATTTGCATTGGTGTACATTGAAGCAAGGGTCCCGCCAGCAATGGACCTGAACTTGGCACCGGGGACATAACAAGCTTACAAATATGGAAATCAGGATATCAGAAGATCTCAACAGTATCATCAACTACGCCCGGGAGGAGGCAATGAGGACCGGAAGTTACGGAATCGGCCCGGACCATCTCTTCCTCGGCATAATAAGACACGGCGACAATCCGGCCTGCACGGTACTCAGAAGCCTGGGGGCCGACCTGGAATCGATGAAGGCCTTCATTGACAGCAGAATCTTCACCAATGAGCAGATACCCTACTCAGAACTGGAAAACATAACATTCTCCCGCAGCTCCCAGAACGTGCTGAATATCACTGTCCTGGAGGCGGGAAGGATGAAGTGCAGGGAAGCCCTCACGCAGCATCTTCTTCTGGCATTGTGCAGAGCCACAGGAAGTTACGGGCAAGCCTACCTTCGCAATATCGGCGTGGACTACGGCAGGGTTCTCTCCTACATGGACAAGAACGGCCTTCTCCCCCGCGGGGGCGACACAAGTGACGACGGCGAGGAAATGCAGGACAATGCGGAAGAGGCCCAGAAGGACAAGGGCGCAGACATCACGGAGTTCGGCATTGACCTTACCAAGGCTGCGGCGGAGGGCAAACTGGACCCTGTCGTAGGGCGTGACAATGAGATTTCCAGGGTAATCGAGATTCTGGGAAGAAGGAAGAAGAACAACCCAATGCTCATCGGTGAACCGGGAGTCGGGAAATCTGCGATAGTGGAGGGAATTGCACTGAAAATTGCAGACGGCTCCATTTCTCCCGTTCTTGCAAAGAAACGCATCATCTCCCTGGACATCGCATCTGTGGTGGCCGGCACCAAATACCGCGGAGATTTCGAGAAGAGGGTGAAGGACATAATCAAGACAGTCAGCAGCGACCCTGACATAATCCTCTTCATTGACGAGTTCCATACAATTGTGGGAGCCGGTGGCGGACAGGGCAGCCTGGATGCGGCAAATATGCTTAAACCCGCCCTGGCAAGAGGAGAAATCCAATGCATCGGAGCCACGACTATGGACGAATTCACCAAAATCGTGGAAAAGGACGGAGCCCTGGACAGGAGGTTCCAGAAAATTGTGGTGGAGGCTGCTGACGTCAAGCAGTCCATCCGTATCCTGTCCAGCCTGAAGGAGAATTACGAGGCCTTCCACAAGGTAAGCTATACAGACGAAGCCATAGAGGCATGCGTAAGGCTGACAGACAGGTACATAGCGGACAAATCCCTGCCTGACAAGGCCATTGACGCAATGGATGAGGCCGGTTCAATGGTGCGCCTGAGGCAATCCGGCAGCATTGTAACCGATGAGGATATCGCGACCGTGGTTTCCAAGATAACCGGAATCCCTGTAAACAAAGTGGCCGAGTCGGAGGGGAACAGGATAATGAAGATGAAGTCCCGCCTGAAGGAATGCATAATCGGGCAGGACGAGGCCATCGACACCATTGCGAGTGCAATCCAGCGCAACAGGGCCGGGCTCAAGGACCCTGGCAGGCCGATCGGGTCATTTCTCTTCTTCGGGCCGACCGGAGTGGGCAAGACCGAACTCGCCAAGCGTCTCGCAGAGTATCTGTTTGATTCAGAGGACAATATGGTCCGCATTGATATGAGTGAATATATGGAGAAATTCACTGTGTCAAGACTGATTGGAGCGCCTCCCGGATATGTGGGGTATGAGGAAGGAGGACAATTGAGCGAGAAAGTCAGGCGCAAGCCATACTGCGTCGTCCTGCTCGACGAGATAGAGAAAGCTCATCCGGACATTTTCAATCTTCTGCTCCAGGTCCTGGATGACGGAAGGCTTACTGACAGCGAGGGCCGTACCGTGGACTTCAAGAACACAATAGTGATAATGACTTCCAATGTCGGAAGCCGAGACATCGCCGAGTACGGAAACGGGATAGGTTTCTCCACTTCCGGAAGGAATACATTGATGGATAGGCAGATGGTACTCGAGAAGGCCGTGAAGAAAGCGTTCCCTCCGGAGTTCATCAACAGGGTGGACGAGAAGATTTTCTTCAGGCCGCTAGGCAAGGAGGAAATCGAGAAAATCATCGACATCGAACTCAAGGGCCTGAAATACAGGGCAGCGGAGGCAGGCTACAAACTGAACGTCACCCTGGCTGCTAAGAAGTTCGTGGCGGAAGCCGGATTCGACCCCAACTATGGAGCAAGACCTCTCAAGCGTGCGGTCATGAAGTACATAGAGGATCCTGTATCGGAATTCATCATTGCCGACAGGGTGTTGACCCGCAGGAAAAAGACAGGGACCGGAATGCGCCAGCTGAGAATCGGGCTGGACAAGGAGAAGAATATGACTGCCGTAACCCTTGTACCGGCATTGCAGGAAGAGCCTATGCTGTCTTGACAATGCTGATGTCCTGAAGTTCGAGGCCGAGGTCATTGACCATACCCACCATCTCGCGGAAAGCATTATCCGATGAGAAAAGGCTGTCGAGGAGTTCGAGATTGAAATCAACGCTGTTCATAATATTTCGTTTTTTTAATGTTCTCGTGCAAAGATAGGCCAGCATTGTGCCAAACTACAGCACAAACAATAAAATTTCTAAAAAATGACAAAACTTGCAATATTTGACCTTGACGGGACTCTCCTGGATACCGTAAAAGACCTGGGAGACGCCACCAACTATGCCCTGAGGGAATGCGGATTCCCGGAGCGGACTACAGAGGACTACTATACACTTTGCGGACGCGGAATATTCAATCTGTTCCGTGGCGCAGTTCCTGAAGGGAAAGCTGACGAGGATGTAGTAAAACGGATGTCCTCTTTCTTCCTTCCGTACTATGACAGCCATAAATGCGACCGCACTCTCCCCTATCCGGGAATACCTGAAATGCTAAGGAAGATTACTGCAGCCGGCATTGTTCCGGCCGTGGCATCCAACAAATACCAGGACGGGGCTGAAAAACTTGTCAAGCATTTCTTTGGCGACATTGACTTCATAAAAATCCTGGGACAGAGAGAGGGGCAGCCTATCAAGCCGGACCCGGCAATCGTCCACCAGATTATGGCAATGATTCCCGGAATCACTCTCGACGAGATAGTCTATGTCGGTGATTCTGACGTGGATATGCAGACCGGGGCCAATGCCGGAGTACGTACCGTAGGTGTCACCTGGGGCTTCAGGTCGAGGGCCGAACTTGAGGCAGGAAAGCCGTGGAAAATAGTAGACACAGCGGAAGAACTCGGCAACCTGATCTGCCTGTAGCTGCGTCCAACCCTGCCCGGGATGCAATTCTTTCCAGCACAAAGGTCCCATTATCAAAATAAATTCATAAATTAGCACGGTAACAGCGCCGCAGGGTGTGGCGCTGATAATTGTTAAAACGTTACAACGATATGAGAATACCTGAATCGGAACTGATCATCAATGATGACGGATCAGCTTTCCACATACATCTGAAACCAGAAGAACTTGCCGACAAAGTAATCCTCGTCGGAGACCCGGGAAGGGTGGATATGGTAGGTGAATTTCTCGAGGAGAAGGAATTCAGGCACGCCTCCAGGGAATTCGTGTCCATAACGGGAAAATACAAGGGGGCACGCATCACAGTGCTCTCCACCGGCATCGGCACCGACAACATTGACATTGTCCTTACCGAACTTGACTCACTTGCCAATGTGGATTTCCAAACAAGGGAGGTAAAACCGGAGCATCGCCAGCTCACCATTCTCCGAATCGGGACCTCTGGAGCAATCCAGCCTGACATTCCGTTAGGCTCATTCATTTTCTCCGAGATTTCGGTCGGTTGCGACGGCCTCCTGAACTGGTATGCAGACAGGGACAAGGTGAATATCCCAGAAATGGAAGAAGCCTTCAAGAAGCATACACATTGGGACTCCAGACTCTGCTCGCCATATTTCGTAAAGGCAGGCCAGAGGCTCATTGATGCATTCAAGGATTGCACTGTCAAGGGCGTCACCATCTCCGCACAGGGCTTCTACGGCCCTCAGGGCAGGGTTGTAAGACTTCCTCTCGCAATGCCGGATATGCTCGACACATTCGAATCATTCAGGTTCGGAGAATACCGCATAACAAACTTCGAGATGGAGAGTTCAGCAGTGGCCGGCCTCGCCGCCCATCTCGGACACGAGGCCGGAACCGTATGCTGCGCTATCGCAAACAGATATCTCAAGGACAGCAACCCTAACTACAAGCCGAGAGTGAGACAGCTCGTGGAGCTTGCCCTCGACAAGATGGCCGCATTGTAACGGGTCCTAATTATACAGCTCCTTCAAGGAAGCGACAGCCTTGACTGCCGGAACGTCAGGATCATCCACCAGGACATCGGCGTTCCGGCGGATTTTTCTCGTCACATTGGTCTCAAGGAAGCGGAGCTGGTCAGGCAGGGTGTAATACATATTGTCGGCAATGTCGTGACCGTGGCCCTCATAGCGTATGATATTGTACTCATAGCCGAATTTCTTGAGCCTCTCAACTATCTTGGAAGAGCCGAAGAAGCCCAGCCTGAAAATCTTTATCTGCTTGTAATCCACCACTTTGTCAGCGGTTCCGTGCATCAGGAGCTGAGGGCATGGTTCCTCCGCATAAGCGACCTTCCCGTGTGTGGAATAGATGGCACCGGAGAAGGAGATGACTCCAGAATAGTGGAATCCTTCAGGAAGCACTGCGGTAATGTCCGTAAAATCATTGCAAAGTTCGTATTCGGACTGAAGTGCAATGATGGCACCTGCGGAAGAACCGGAAATTACCAGATTCCCGGGATCCACTCCGAACTCAGCGGCATTGTCAATGATATAGGCTGTCGCAGCGAAAACATCCTCCACACCTATCTCTATGGCCTTTCTCGTTGCAGAAATCATCTTGAGTCCCCGGGTGTCCTGGCCTTTGAGTCCAAGCCTGTAGTCCACGGAGAAAACCGGATATCCCTCATCGTTCAGTACCTTTATCCACTGACGATAATGAGGCCGGTTCCTTTCGCCGCCGATGAATCCTCCGCCGAAAGCGAAAATGATGGCAGGCTTGGAATGGCCGTCAATCTCCCTGACACTGCTGTCAGCGGCCGGATAAAAGTCAAGATACAAGTCACAGGTATCCCTGGAGGCATATTTCACCGTCAATGCAGGCGAAGCGAACGGAGCATCAGAATCCGTGAACCTGTTAGGCTTTACCGGTTCTTCTGAAGAAAGGCAGACAAATACCGTGAGGCAAACGGCAGCAATGGCCAGAATTATCTTTTTCATATTATCTTATGCATGTTATTCACTTTTTCCAATAAGCCTCCTCACAGGCTTGTATCTCATATAGAATCTTGAAGCCACGACCCTCACCACGGTATAGGCCGGAATCGCAACAAGCATTCCTGTCATGCCGGCAACATTTCCTGCAACAAGCATCACGATGAAAATTTCGAGAGGGCTGGCCTTTATGCTAGCCGAGTATATGAGAGGCTGGTAGAGGAAGTTGTCTATCAGCTGGGTAATCACGAAAATCACAATCACCACAAGGATGAATCCCCAGAAATTCATCGACACAGGGCCTGCACTGAACTTCAGGACAACGGCCAGGACCGTGCCTATGAGACCTCCTACCAGCGGGCCAACATAAGGGATTACATTCATCAGGCCCGTGATGAAAGCGATACCGAGGGCCGCAGAGAAGCCGATTCCGGTAAATGTCCAGAGCCCGAGCAGGTTGAGGAGGGCTACGCCAAGCACCTCAATCATAAGCCCCGTGAAATATCTTGACAGAAGGTACTCGATATCTGAAATAGCCTCAACGACATTGTTCTCCATATCATCCGGCACGAAAGAGGATACTATTCTCCCGAACAGGGACGGGTCCTTGATGAAGAAGAATGATATGAAGACTACCGAGAAGATTCCGACACCGGCAGAAGTCAGGAAAGAAGCCAAGTGTTCCACTACGGAAGAAACTGACATTGAGGTCATTGTCGAGCCAAGGAACTTGCCCAGCACAGCCTCTATCCTGAAATCAGGGCCAAGGTTTGGAAAATTCTCCCGCATCCAGGAATTGATGTCCGCCACAAAAATCTTGAAGGCATCCACAGGCAGGGAATAGTCCGAACTGGCAAGATTGTCGATTATGGTGTGGACAATCTTGGATGCGACAGGGATAATCTGAGTGACAATGAACAGGAATATGGACATCACGAACAGAAGGGAGCATACTGCATTTAAAGCAGGTGGAAGAGGTTTCTTCTTAATCCTGATGCGGCCGAGAGTCGACATTGACGGCCTGCAGATGAGAGATACCACAGCCGCCAGGATGACATATACAAGGACGCTTCTGAGATACCAGCAGAGTGCCAGCACGATTGCAAGCACTACTCCGTGAATGATATACCGGGCCAGCCTGTCAACATTTCTTTCCTGTTCCATATTAAAATCCGTGAGCGAATTATTCCGCACAACACCCAAAGTTAGTTTTTTAATGGTTAATTTCCTATTTTTGCAGTATTAAAACTAAAAATGACATGTGGCAGAGAGTTCAGACATTGTATCTTGCGATCTCAACTATACTGATCGCTGTAATGGTTTTCGGCGTCAAGGCAATCCTTCCCGCACCGGAGGGTTTCGAGCCGGAGGAATTCAAGTATTTTGCATATATCCCTTACGCAATACTGTCGCTCCTCATACTCGCATTGGACATCCTTGCACTCACAACATACAAGCACAGGGTTTTCCAGATGAGGACGGCAGTGCTCTCGTCCATCATCACACTCGCATTCCAGATTTGGCTGGCGGTGGATTTCTTCTCCAATATGGGAGGTCCCCTCGTCTATAAGCCTTCAATGGTGTTCCCGACGGTTTCAATAATTCTCAACCTACTGGCAATCAGGGGCATTCTTGCAGACGAACTGCTTGTCGAAAGCACCTACCGGCTCAGGGAATCCAGGAAAAACAAAAAGAGAAGGAAGTAATCAGGCTTCCTTCCCTCTTTTATCGAGAATGCCCAGGACATTCTCGGCGTATGTCTTGGTGATTGAAATAGGCGGAATGAGATCATTGTCCAAGTCCATCTCATATCCGTCCTTCTCCTTGCGCAGCACCTTCACCTTGTCCATATTGACAATGTACTTCCTGTGGCAACGGACGAGGCTGCTGCCCTTGAAACTCTCTTCCACGGTCTTCAGGCGGCATCTAAGCATATATTTCTTCAGTTCTCCCTTGCTATCGGTGTACCAGACCATTATGTAGTTGTCATCAGACTCAATGTAATAGAGGCTCGAAAGGCGGAGGGACAATTTCAATACTCCGCTATTGTCGAACAAAGTGATTTTCTGCTCATCAGACGGAAGCACAGGCTCGTCGGAAACCACATTGGCATAATTCATCAGACGAATTGTATTGTTCTTGTCAATGATGGCAAAATACATCCCCGCTATAATATACGGAATGATGAGAGAAATGAAACAATATACGAAGGCATTGAGGAAAATCCGGGAGAAGGAATTGACTTCCAGTTTGATAATGCCGTATTCATCGCCCTTGAACGAAAAAAGAGTATAGAGGAGACAGATTACCACAACCTCTGTCAAATCCCATATAATATATTGCAGATAGCTCATTTCATGCATCCTTGTGGAATACATCAGCCTCTTGCTGAAAATAATGATGAGCAGTCCTATCACGAAGAAGGTGGCAGTGTACATGAAAGCAGTCGACGGCCCCAGTTCGAACCACACATTGTGCGAGAACGGAATACTCACCAGCATGAAGACCAATGAAAAAAATGCCGTGAAAGTAACGGTGGCAATAAGCTGGTACTTTTGCCTGAAATAATCAGGTATCTTATATTTGTCTGCCATTTTTATAGACGTTTTACCTGCAAATATAGCAATTTTTAGTATCTCCCGAATAAATTCAGGCTATCCATACAGGCAAATTCGCCACTAATCTGTCCAACTCGCCAAATAAATGAGAAAAACACTACGATTCGCCACAATAATTTTCTTATTATAGGAATTTAAGGTATATTTGCGACAAAATTACACAAAAAAGCGAAGAAAATATTAATCATTGAGTTTTAATGAGACTGATAGGAACAGGTAGCGCAATACCGGAAAAGGTCGTGACAAATGCGATGCTTTCCGAATTCCTGGACACTTCCGACGAGTGGATTGTCCCGAGAACAGGCATCCGGAGCCGCCACGTAATCACTGACGAGAAGGTGGAGGACCTCGGAGCCAGGGCCTGCCTCAACGCATTGGAAATGGCGGGGCTCAAACCTGGGGAAATCGACTACTTCATCTGTTCAAACGTAGTCAATGAATACATTACTCCCAGCCTGAGCTGCCTTATTGCGGAAAAAATAGGACTGGCCTGCCCATGCATTGACATCAACTGCGCATGTCCCGGATTCATCTATGCGATGGAAATCGCCGAGACCCACTTCCTCGCCGGAAAAGTGAAAAACGTGCTGATTGTCTGCGCTGAGGAACCGACCAGGATGACAGATTGGTCTGACAGGGCCACCTGCGTTCTCTTCGGGGACGGAGCCGGAGCAGCGGTTTTCACACAGGGTGACAACCTCAAGGGCATAAGGCTGCATTCCCAGCCGGACTCAAACAAAATCTGGCAGAAAAGGACATTGATGCCCACCCCGTACATCACCAAGGAAGAAGAGGATGTACCGCTGCAGATGAGAGGCCGGGAAGTGTTCAAATTCGCCGTAGGAGCATCCACGACAGAGGTGGAGGCCCTTCTCAACGAAATTGGAATGAGCAAGTCGGATGTGAACTACTACATGGTACACCAGGCCAACCTCCGCATCATTGATGCAATAAAGAAATATCTCGACGAGCCGGACAGCAAGTTCCCTGTCAATATCTCCGACCACGGCAACTCTTCATCCGCTTCCTGCGCCATCCTTCTGGACGAGTGCAACAGGAAGGGAATGTTCAAGAAGGGTGACATATTGGTGTTCAGTGCCTTCGGTGCCGGGCTTCTGTCAGGTGCCGCAGTGCTTGAATGGTAATTATTTTTAGTAAATTTGCACATTGTATTAAAACCCGAATATTATGATTAAAAGTCCAATTTGTGATATCCTCGGCATCAAATACCCTCTTTTCCAAGGTGGTATGGCCTGGATTGCTGATGCCAGACTGGCTGCGGCTGTTTCCAACGCCGGCGGTCTCGGCCTTATTTCATCCATCAACTACGGCACTGAAGCCGTAAGGCAGGAAATACGCAAATGCCGCGAACTGACTGACAAACCTTTCGGTGTCAATATCATGCTCGCAGCCCCGAACGCTGCTGAAGTTGCAGATATGGTCATTGAAGAGGGAGTTAAAATCCTCACCACAGGTGCAGGCTCCCCTTCAGCATATATGGAGAAATGGAAGGCTGCCGGAATCAAGGTCATCCCGGTAGTCGCATCCGTAGCATACGCATTGAAGATGCAGGAACTCGGCGCAACCGCAGTTGTTGCGGAAGGAGCGGAGTCCGGCGGACACATCGGTGACAACCACACCATGGCTCTCGTACCACAGGTCATTGATGCACTTGACATCCCGGTTCTGGCTGCCGGCGGTATCTTCGACGGAAGAGGTGCGGCCGCTGCCTTCATGATGGGCGCAGTAGGCGTACAGGTCGGCACACGTTTCCTCGTGGCAGACGAATGTCTCGTTCACCCGAACTACAAGGAGAAGCTCATCAAGGCTTCCGATGTCAGCACAATGGTGACAGGAAAATCATTAGGCGATGCAGTGCGCTGCCTCAAGAATCCGTTCGCAAAGAAGTTCTTCAAGATGGAGTATGATCCTGCCATTTCAAAGGAAGAAGTCCTCGAGTTCGGAAAGGGTTCTCTCCGCAAGGCAGTGTTTGACGGCGATAATATGGGAAGCTACCTCGCAGGTGAGGTGGCCGGCATGATCAAGAAGACTGAAAGTGCGGAATCAATCGTAAAAGACATTATGGAAGGTGCCGAGAAACTCCTTGGAAACGCTCCGTCACTTCTGGGATAGGCACAAGGGCGCAATGAGCGGAGACGTGCAAAGCGCCTATTTTAATAGAAAACTGAATAACTTATGGCAAAAAGAGTAGTAGTAACTGGAATGGGTATCATCTCCCCAATCGGAAATGATATCGAAACTTACTGGAACAATCTTGTGAACGGTGTCTGCGGCATCGATTACATCACGAATTTCCCGACTGACGACCTCCCGGTAAAGATTGCCGGCAAGGTTAAGGACTTCAACCCTGAGCAATACGGGATGGACAAGGCATTCAGCAGAAAGCAGGACCTCTTCACCCAGTACGGAGTGGCAGCAGCCTACCAGGCAATGCAGCAGGCCGGTCTCAAGACTGAAGGCGAGGACAGCAACATTGATCCTTTCAGGCTCGGTGTATATGTCGGCTCAGGAATCGGAGGATTCGAAATCCAGTATAGGGAAACAGTGAAAATGATTGAGGAGCCATCTGGGAAATGGGTCTCCCCTCTCTTCATTCCGACAATGATTTCAAACATTGCAGCCGGCCACATCGCCATAAAGCATAAAGCAAACGGACCAACAATTGATGTTGTGACTGCCTGTGCCACCTCGACAAACAACATTGGCGAAGCCTTCAGGGCTATCAAGCATGGTTATGCTGACGCCATTATCGCAGGAGGCTGCGAGAATGCGACAATTCCTCTCGGAATAGCCGGATTCGCCAATGCAAAGGCTCTCTCCAGGGCAGAAGACCCGAAATACGCATCCCTCCCTTTCAATGCCAACAGAGGCGGATTCGTAATGGGTGACGGCGCCGGAATGCTTGTTCTCGAGGAATATGAGCATGCCAAGGCGCGCGGAGCCAAGATTTATGCGGAAATGGTAGGTTACGGCAACACCTGCGACGCTTACCACTCCACCGCCCCGAGGCCGGACGGAACCACACAGGCAAAGTGTATCGAACTGGCTCTCACGGAAGGAGGCTTCGACAAGGAGAAGGATGTCCTCTATATCAATGCGCACGGCACAGGTACCAAACTCAATGATGCAGCTGAGACACTGGCATACAAAATCGCTCTCGGCGACTATGCATACAAAGCCCACATCGACTCCATCAAGTCAATGACAGGACACATGCTCGGAGCGGCCGGCGCAGCTGAGGCAATCGCCACCATCCTTGCGCTCAAGAACGGAATTGTACCTCCTACCATCAATCTGGATACTCCTGATCCGGAATGTGACCTTGACTATACACCTAACAAGGCGGTAAAGGCAGAACTCACATTAGGTATTTCCGACTCCCTCGGCTTCGGAGGACACGATGCCTGCGTGGCATTCAGGAAATATACGGAGGAATAAAAAATCGGGACTCCACCAGTCCCTGACGAATACCAAAGATGTACTAAATCCAAAATCAAATGAACAAGGAAGATATAAAAAAATTTCTGCCGCACAGAGAGCCGATGCTGCTTGTTGATGAGGCTGAGATTGATGAGAATGGTGTAGCTCATTGCAAATACACCATCAAGGAAGATGAGTTCTTCACCCGCGGACATTTCCCGGGCAACCCGATTGTTCCGGGAGTAATCCAGTGCGAGATTATGGCCCAGAGTTGCGCCATAATGGTCAAGGACGACATCCCGGGTAACCTCACCCTCTATGCCGGAATTGACAAAGTTCGCTTCAAGAACCCTGTAAAACCGGGAGATTTATGCGAGATTACGGCCAAACTCAACGACAAGAAGGGCCCGCTGTATTTCTGCTCAGCCAAACTTGAAGTCGGCGGCAAACTCTGCTGCAAGGGAGAATTGACATTTGCCTTGATTCCTAAGGAAGAAAACTGACATTTTGTCCAAGGTATTGTTTTTGCGTATGCATTTAGTTAAATTTGCATACGCATTTTTTATTTTTTAAAATTAATAAATTATGAAAAAGAAATTCAGATGTCTCGTCTGCGGATATGTATATGAAGGTGAGAATCCTCCAGCAGAATGCCCTGTATGCCATGCCAAGGCTGACAAATTTGCAGAAATCAAGGAAGAAGGCCCTAAGAGCTGGGCTTGCGAACACGTAATCGGAGTTGCCAAGGATTGCGACAAAGAGATTCACGAAGGTCTTGAGGCACACTTCAACGGTGAGTGCTGCGAGGTCGGCATGTATCTGGCAATGAGCCGTCAAGCTGACCGCGAGGGCTATCCTGAGATTGCCGAGGCTTTCAAGAGATATGCTTTCGAGGAGGCTGAGCATGCTTCCAAGTTCGCAGAGCTTCTCGGTGACGTCGTATGGGATACCAAGACCAATCTTGAGAAGAGAATCGAGGCTGAGGCAGGTGCCTGCGAGGGCAAGCTTGCTATCGCCAAGAGGGCAAAGGAACTCAACTACGACGCTGTACACGATACAGTTCACGAGATGGCCAAGGATGAGGCTCGCCACGGTGCCGGCTTCCAGGGTCTCTACAACAGATACTTCAAGAAGTAGAAAAATGTCCGGCTGAAAGCCAGCGGAAAAGTATCAATAATTATGATGAGGGGGCTGATAAAAAAGTCCCCTTTTTTGTTGCTACCTGCCGGCGTACATTGCCTCATAGTACTTCATATACTCTCCTGAGGTAACGCCATCGAGCCAGTCCTGATTGTCCAGATACCACCTGGCGGTCTTCTCAATGCCTTCCTCAAACTGTAGTGAAGGTTCCCAGCCCAATTCATTCCTGATTTTGGAAGAATCAATGGCGTATCTTGCATCGTGGCCCGGCCTGTCAGCGACAAATGTAATGAGATCCAGGTCCGAACCGTCCGGCCGTCCAAGAAGCCGGTCAACAGTACGCACAAGGACTTTTATAAGGTCAATGTTCTTCCACTCATTGAATCCGCCGATATTATAGGTATCGCCCGCCCTGCCATTGTGGAAAACAAGGTCAATTGCCCTCGCATGGTCTTCGACATAGAGCCAGTCCCTGACATTCTCCCCCTTCCCATAGACCGGAAGCGGCCGGCGGTTCCTTATATTGTTTATAAACAGCGGGATAAGTTTTTCAGGAAACTGATAGGGGCCGTAATTGTTGGAGCAGTTGGTGATGACTGCCGGCATTCCGTAAGTATCGTGGAAAGCCCTGACGAAATGGTCGGACGATGCCTTGGAGGCACTGTATGGAGAATGCGGCATATACTTTCCCGACTCGGTAAAAAAATCTTCCCCGTAACATCTGTGTCCTGCACTGGAGGCCTCTGTTGTATAAGGCGGTTCAATGCCTTCCGGATGTGTCAGGGGCAGGCTGCCATATACCTCGTCAGTGGAAATATGATAGAACAGGCAGCCGTTGCCGTAAGGATTCCATCCGGACGGGGACCAGTTCCGCCTCGCTGCTTCAAGCAATGCCAAAGTCCCGAGCACATTGGTCCTGGCGAATGTGAAAGGGTCGGCAATCGACCTGTCCACGTGAGATTCCGCAGCAAGATGGATAATGCCGTCCACCTTCTCCCGGCTTACAAGCGAGGATATGCCCTCAAAATCGCAGATGTCCATCTTCACAAAGCGGTAATTGGGACTGTCTGCGACATCATTGAGATTGGCAAGATTGCCGGCATAGGTGAGTTTGTCAACATTGATGACCCTGTATTCAGGATATTTGTTGACGAACAACCTGACCACGTGCGAGCCGATGAAGCCGGCACCGCCGGTTATGAGGATGGTACGTCGCATAGTCAATAAAGATTCTCGTTGTAATCAAAAAGCCATCCGGCATCCCTGAGCCTCGGGTGACATCTGTCCTTGTCTGACAAAATCACATTGGAAGAGTCAATCCCCCAGTCAATTCCAAGGTCCGGATCATCCCAGGCAACTGCGCCCTCGGACTCCGGCGAATAATAGTTGTCACATTTATATTGGAATACCACTGTATCCGAGAGGACACTGAAGCCGTGGGCAAAGCCTCGCGGTATGAAAATCTGGCGGTGATTCTCTCCGGAAAGTTCCACGGCGACATGCCTGCCGAATGTCGGAGAACCCCTCCTGATATCCACAGCTACATCAAGCACGGTACCGCTAACCACCCTCACGAGTTTGCTCTGGGCAAATGGAGGTTTCTGGAAATGCAATCCCCTGACTACGCCATAGGAGGAGCGGCTTTCATTGTCCTGGACAAATTCGACATGGCGGACAGCCCCGTCGAACTCCCTCAGGGAGAAAGACTCGAAAAAATAACCGCGTCCGTCATTGAACAGTTTCGGTTCAATGATGACAACACCTTCTATGTCAGTCTTTATGATATTCATGTTTCCGCAATCCTGAGAAGATACTGCCCGTACTGGTTCTTCACCATCGGAGCCGCAAGTTCCCTGAGTTTTTCCCGGGTAATCCAGCCCATCTCGTAGGCAATGCCCTCAAGACAGGCAATCTTCAGGCCCTGGCGTTTCTCAAGCACCTCAATGTAGGTGGAAGCCTCGCTAAGGGAATCGTGGGTCCCGGTATCCAGCCAGGCAAATCCTCGCCCGAGAGTCTCGACGCGGAGTTCTCCATCCTCCAGGAAACGCTGGTTTACGGATGTGATTTCGTATTCGCCCCTGGCGGAAGGCTTCACCCCGCGGGCTACTTCAACCACCCTGTTGGGATAGAAATACAGTCCCACTACTGCATAGTTTGATTTCGGTACTGCAGGTTTCTCCTCAATGCCCAGGCATCTGCCAGCACTGTCGAACTCTGCTACGCCATAGCGTTCCGGATCGCTGACCCAATAGCCGAATATCGTTGCAAGTCCCTCATTCTCAACACTTGAGACTGCTTTCCTCAACATTGACCTGAAGCCGGAGCCGTGGAAGATATTGTCTCCGAGCACGAGACATACGGAATCATTCCCGATGAAATCTGCACCGATGGTGAAGGCCTGGGCGAGACCGTCAGGGGAAGGCTGCTCAGCATATTCGAAGCGGACCCCGAAATCGGAGCCATCTCCAAGCAGACGCTTGAACCCGGGCAGGTCGCAAGGCGTGGAGATAACAAGTATCTCCCTGATCCCGGCCAGCATCAGCACGGAGATGGGATAATATATCATCGGTTTGTCGAAAACAGGTAGAAGCTGCTTGCTGACGCCCTTGGTAATGGGATACAGCCTCGTCCCGCTTCCGCCGGCGAGAACGATTCCTTTCATCTTGCCAGGTATTAGAGAAGTGTCTCCAGATACTCGGTCACATTCCTCTCGATGCCTTCGGCCGTATATTCACGACGAACGAAAGGAGTACCTGTAATCTTCTCATAAAGCTCAATGTACCTGGCCGTTATGCCCTCTACAACTTCAGGTGTCATTTCCGGAACCTTCTGTCCGTCAAGGCCCTGGAAGCCATTGGCCATAAGCCACTCGCGCACGAACTCCTTGGAGAGCTGTTTCTGCTTCTCCCCTTTCCTGAGTCTCTCTTCATAGCCTTCAGCATAGTAGTAGCGGGACGAATCCGGAGTATGGACCTCGTCCATCAGCATAATCTGCCCGTCACGCTTGCCGAATTCATATTTGGTATCGACCAGGATAAGGCCCATTTTGGCGGCGATTTCCTGCCCGCGCTTGAAAATGGCCCTGGTGTATTCCTCAATCTTGATGTAATCCTCCTCAGGCACGATGCCCTTGGCAATGATTTCCTCCCTGGTGATATCCTCGTCGTGACCCTCGGAGGCCTTTGCGGAAGGAGTGATGATAGGCTCCGGGAAATGCTGTCCTTCCACCATTCCGTCAGGAAGCGCAACTCCGCAGAGAGTTCTTTTTCCGGCCTGGTACTCACGCCAGGAATGGCCTGCGAGACAGCCTCTTATGACCATCTCCACCTTGAAAGGCTCACATTTGTAGCCGACAGTGACCATAGGGTCCGGGCTGGCGATTTTCCAGTTCGGGACAATGTCAGCAGTAGCGTCGAGGAACTTCTCGGCTATCTGGTTGAGCACCTGGCCCTTGAACGGTATGCCCTTCGGAAGGACGACATCGAATGCTGAAATGCGGTCTGAAACGGCCATTACGAGATACTTTCCATCGATGTCATAGACATCACGGACTTTGCCGACATATTTCCCCACCTGATGAGGGAAGTTGAAATCGGTCTTGATGATAGGTTCCATATCGAAAATGAATTTTTCCGGTGCAAAGATAGTGAAACTCCGGCTTAATGCGAATAGGGGGCCTGAGAAAATTCACGGAATGTCGAGACGGTATTTCACACTGCCCTGATTTACATGGAAACGGTAACCGGGAATTCCTCCGACGACAGCAGTGCCGTCATCTCCTGCCCCCCTGAGGGAGGACATTGGCCTGCGCACAAATGATTCAGGGTCAATGACAAACCGGACAGGAGGGCGGAAAGACTCCTCACGGAAGCCCAGTTTCCTGTAAACTTCTCCGTCAGTCCACTCCAAATCGGCATAACTCATCACATCATCCGGTCTTGCTTCTTCAATGAAGCGGTTCAGCAATTTCCCCATTCCGCCTGCGACACGAACATCGGGGAGAGATGCATACCTTACCCATTCCGCCGATTTATGAGGGCCTTCCGGACGGTTCCAAGTCCTTGGCGATGAGAAACTTGCGCAGGCTACCATCTCTTCTCCCAGGAAAAGGCCGTACCTGTACCTTGCCGAGGCGTCACCATAGGTGTGGCAGGCATTGAAGAATGCGGAAGAAACCGGCTTGTCCACCCTTTTGACCAGGGTTTTCCGTGCGAATACAGATCTGAATTTTCCGAGATGAGCCAGAATCCTCGGCCTGATCATGCCGGGACGGCTACGCCAGACATCTTCCGGTACAATCACGACCTTCTTTCCGTGCAGACGGGACAGCAACCCGGAGAGTTTCCCGGACCTTTCCAGGGCCTCGTCCAATGACCTTGCGTCCACGGGTTCAGGGACAATGAGGGTGCCGGACCTGGATGATGAGGATATGAGGGTAAAGCCAGAGTCATCAAGACATACCGCATCCCTGACATTGGCACAGACGAAATCCCTTACCTCCTCGAAATAGTTCACATTCATAGGGTTGCCATCATTCTCCCGACATAATCTTCTCCACTGCATCCCGTACTTCATCGTATGAATAGCCCCTTCCGAGAGCGAAGCGGAGAAGCTTGAGCCTCGCTGCCGGGTCTTCGGAGAGTGCCTTGTACTTGGTCCTGAGCACGGTTTCGAGTTTTCTTGCAGAAGCGGCCGGATCAGCATCCTTCGCAGCCTCCATGATTACGGCCTTGTCCACACCCTTGGAAACCAGCATATAGGAAATCTTGGTCATTCCCCATCCGGATATGGAGGTCTTCTCCCTGATATAGGCCGAAGCGTAGCGCAAATCGTCCACGAATTTGTCGGCCTTGAGGCTTTCCAGCACCATTGTTGCCGCTTCCTCATCTCCATCCAGGGCCTTCAATGCCTTCCTGTATATGTCCGAGGAACAATATTCCCTGCGGGAACATTGTCTCTGCAGAGAAGAAAGAACTTTTTTAACTGCTTCATTTTCCATAGGATTGCCGCATTATCAGAAATACAGGCCGAAATTGAGGAAGGCCCCGACCTTGTTGGCCCTCGAACGCCAATGCAGGCCTAATTCAACTGGCCCGATAATGGAGTTGTAGGAATATTTCAAACCCACTCCCAATACCCCGAGAGCCTCGTCTACATCTTTCACATCACCCAGTTCCCTGACCGAATAGGCGTAGTTGGAACAGATGGTGATATAATTGTTCTTGAACAGGCGGAACCGGAAATCAGCTCTTGCCATGGCCAGATAGTTGTGCATTGCCATTGCGTAGTTTATGCCTACAAACGGAATCTGCTGGTCAAGATACCTCCCGGGGATAAACCCACCGATAAGATTCAGATACGGAAGGGACGGTTCCCCACCGAAAACGAAGCGGGCATTGACAGAAGGCAGGAAGGTGAAGCATCCTGCGGTGATTGCTGCCTTGAACCCCAACGAGGCTATATGGAATCTGTCTATTTCCCTTCTCAGGCCGGTAAACACCCATTCATATCCCATCTGCCAGTTAACGCCCCTGGTAGGATAATACCCATCGTCGAATGTATCAGCCTTAACATCGAAAAATGCTGATAAGTAATTGTTCGTCAGGATGTCAAGGTCATAATTTCCGGTGACGCTCGTGGCCATTACCTTGTTCATCTTGTAGAAATCGCTCCGAAGTCCCAGTCTGCCGGAAAACTTCCGGAGACGTATGTTCGACAGATATAATTCCTCCCGGACATTGAGGTATGCGATATTGTAGTCACTCTCGCCGAGAGTGAACCTGTTGCGGTCCAGATATTTGACTGATGCGCCCAGATTGAAGGTAGGGCCTGAAGGCGAACTGATATAGTAAGTCAATGCCGCATAGGGGTTTATACCTACCTTGGCATAAAAATTCAGGGCTGAGCCCTGGAGTTTGTGGGCATTCAGTCCGATATTTATGAGCAATGAGGCAACCTCCTCCGAGTCAACCCGGCCGCCGAGACCAAACTGGTGGATTGGGCCTTTGTGGCAATGTATCAGGAGATTGAACGGTTCTCCAGTACCCTCCATCTCGTATGTCACGTAGTCGAAAGCACCGGTCCCGTATATTGTCGCCACCGCATCCTCGATATCCTCCCTACACAGGTAGCTGGCCGGTCTTATCTTCAGTTTTCCCATCAGATATCGGGATTCTTTTTCCGACACGCCTGTCACTTCAATCTTGGAAATGAGCACAGGACTGGTACCCAGGTCAATGGCCTTCTCGTTTCTCAAATGCTTCTCCACGGCACCTGTAATCATCCTGACGCTGTCCAGCTGCCCTGATACCGCCGCAGCGGCCTCCACCCCCCTCCTGATAATGACATCAATGCTGTTGGCATCAAAGCTCATCATATTGTATTCATGAAGGTCCGGCTTGATGGTCACATCGGGGATGCTGACATTTTTCTCATAGGACTCCCTGCCAAGCATATCGACTCCCTGGGCAATGATATCCCTCAAATCATTGAGACTGCTGTAAGAACGGTATCCCGAGGAAAGATCCACCCCAATGATGATGTCGGCACCCATCTCCCTGGCAAGGTCGGTCGGATAGTTGTTCCTCATTCCTCCGTCCACAAGTACCATCCCGTCCACTTTCACCGGTGCGAAGATTCCCGGGATGGACATAGTGGAACGCATGGCAGTAGTCAGGCTGCCCCTGTACCAGATTTTCTGCTTCGCCGAGACCATATCCGTGGCGACACATACGAATGGAACTGGCAGGTCCAGGAAGTCCATGTCATTCTGGTATCCTGCTGTCAGGGAACTCATTAAGTTATTGACATTCTGCCCGTATGCAAACCCTGAAGGCAGGCTGCTGAGAAGATTGTCCTTGAAAATCGAGGTCGCATCTTCCTGCCCGGCTCCAAAACGCAGGCTGCCGTGAATATGCTCCGGAGTCTCATAGCCTCTTTCAGCCGCCTTCCTGTCCAGATAATCCTGCTTGGCATAATAGAACGGGAACGAAAGCAGAATCTTCTCCTTGTATTTCTTCTGCGCATAGGACACGTATTCCCTCGGCACCTTGTCTCCCAGGACTACGTTCCAGTCAATTGTCCTGATCAGCGAATCCATCTCGTGGGCAGAGTAGCCGAGCGAATACAATGCGCCTACAAGTCCGCCCATGCTCGTTCCCAGGACCACGTCCACAGGAATCTTCAAGGAATCAAGATAATGGATTACGCCAATGTGGGAGGCTCCCTTGGCCCCGCCTCCGCTCAGCACAAGGGCTACGGCAGGCCTTTCCCTCCTTATACTGTCAAGATACGACCGGAACTCTGACATTGAAACGGAATCAGCCGCAGGATCAATGCAGTATTCGCTGAGATTCATCTTCGGACGAAGCCCGGAAGACGCAATGACAGGAAGCACCGCAAACGACATTGCCGCGGCAAGAATCAATCTTGACAGTAACTTTCTCATTATGATGATGTTTTGGAATGTTTCCCTGCAAGCATCCCGCAGGCTGCGAGTATATCCTCACCCCTGGATGCCCTGATAGTGGACGTTATCCCGGCACGGTTCAGCCTGTCCCGGAACATCTCAATCACCTTGTCCGCCGAAGTGTCATAGGGAAAATCCGGAATGCGGTGGAAACGTATGAGGTTCACCCTGCATTCCAGCCCTGAAAGAAGGCGCACCAATGCATCAGCATGTCTCTTGTCATCGTTCCAGCCGGCGAACATTGTGTACTCGAAGCTCACGCGTCTCTGCCCCGTGAAATCGTATTTCCTTATGAGTGAGAGTATTTCCCCGAGATCATAGGCCTTCTGGACCGGCATCATCCCTGCCCTCTCTTCAGGGAAAGGATTATGGAGACTGATGGCCAGATGGCATCTGGTCTCGTCAAGGAAGCGCCTCAGCTGAGGTACTATTCCTACTGAAGACAATGTTATCCTCTTCGGACTCCAGCCGAAGCCCCAGTCGGCAGTCAGCACCTCGATTGCCCGCTTGACATTCTCGTAGTTGTCAAGAGGTTCTCCCATTCCCATGAAAACCGTCCCCGTAAGTTCCTGGGACTCATCCACGGAGATGAACTGGGACAATATGTCGGCGGCGGAGAGGTTGCCGTGGAAGCCCTGCCTGCCTGTCATGCAGAAGCGGCATCCCATCTTGCAGCCGGCCTGGGAGGATACGCACAATGTCTTCCTGTCCTGGTCCGGAATCATGACGGCCTCCACGCAACTGCTCTCCACCCTGCCGGGAGTTGCCGACTCCACAGCCCCGGAAGCGGATGACCAGGAGCAGGATACCGGGAAGAGATACTTCTTGGTACCATCCGAAGATAACTGGCAGTCAGCGTATTCTACCGCACCCACCTCATAGTCTTCCGAGAGTTTCTCCCTGCCGGCTTTGGAAAGATTGGTCATCTGGTCTATGGTCCGGACTCTTTTCTTGTACAGCCATTGGGCAATCTGGCCGCCGGCATACGGAGGCAGGCCGCATTCCGCAGCCACAATCCTGAGTTCCCCAGGTGTCTTTCCCAACAATTTCTTTTTCATAAAAAACTTGCTCAACTCATCATTTGAGTTCCAAACAATGCAGCAAGCAAATTTAATCAATTTTTTCTTTCGTATTGTCCCGTTTTTTCTAACTTTGCAGAGACTGCGGCACAAACCGCAATATTTATTAAAAAAAACTACATTATGGCTAAAGAAGCAGTTATGGAAGGCAATGCAGGAGCTATTGACGCCGGAAAGCTCAAGGCTCTGCAGGCAACGATCGACAAGATTGAGAAAGATTACGGGAAAGGCACGATCATGAAGTTGGGAGATCAGCCACAATGGGACGAGCATCAGGTCATACCAAGCGGCTCAGTCGCACTTGACCACGCTCTCGGAATCGGAGGATACCCGAGGGGAAGGATTATCGAAATCTACGGACCGGAATCCAGCGGAAAGACCACTCTCGCCATCCACGCTATTGCCCAGGCCCAGAAACTTGGCGGCATTGCGGCAATGATTGATGCGGAGCACGCATTCGACAGGTCCTATGCGAAGGCTCTGGGAGTGAATCTCGACACTCTCCTCATTTCCCAGCCGGACAACGGGGAACAGGCTCTCGAAATCGCCGACAACCTCATCCGCTCCGGTGCGATTGACATCATTGTCATCGACTCCGTGGCAGCCCTCACACCGAAGGCTGAAATCGAGGGCGAGATGGGAGACAACAAGGTAGGACTCCAGGCAAGGCTTATGAGCCAGGCTCTCAGGAAGCTCACGGCCAACATCAGCAAGACCAACACCTGCTGCATCTTCATCAACCAGCTCCGCGAGAAAATCGGAGTCATGTTCGGCAATCCGGAGACCACTACCGGTGGAAATGCGCTCAAGTTCTATGCTTCAGTGAGAATTGACGTACGCCGCACTACCCAGCTCAAGGACGGGGAGGAGGCTCTCGGCAACAGGACCAGGGTCAAGGTTGTCAAGAACAAGATGGCCCCGCCTTTCAAGAAGGCTGAGTTCGACATCGTTTACGGAGAGGGCATCTCCCGCGCAGGCGAAATCGTGGACCTCGGCGTCGAGTACGGCATCATTTCCAAGAGCGGCTCCTGGTTCAGTTATGGAGACCAGAAACTGGCACAGGGACGCGAGGCTACGAAGCAACTTATCAAGGACAATGTCGAACTGGCAGAGGAAATAGAGGGCAAGCTCAGGGAAGCATTGAAGACAGTTCAGGACTAGGACTTCCACCCTTGGCAATGTCAAGGATGACTGAGAACGCAGCGTTCCAGTTTGGACGCTGACCCAGAATCGAGGATACCGGCCTCCGCAAGATTGGAAACAGTCAGTGCGGAGGCCGGATTGTTTTCCCGGAAGAGGATAATCGCCTTCGCTGCCGTATATGTCCTGATGTAGGGATGAGCCTTGAGGGAATCAAGTGGCAAAGTCCAGAGTGCAAACGGCTTCGGAGGAGTGGCAATCTCCACAAGATCCCTGAGGGCATCATATTTTTCCCTGTCGAAATGATAGATATCCATCAACTGCTCAGGATATGAATAGCCGCCAAGTTTCTTCCTGTGTTCCACCATCTTGGAGGCGAAATACGCCCCGATTCCCGGAAGGGTCTCGAACATTGTCGAATCAGCCGTATTCAGGTCAATCAACGGTATGTCAATGTAGGGTTCAAGCCTCCTGAATACCGAATCCTCGACAACGTAAGACTTGGCAAAATCCGACTTCCTCCTGAAACGGCCGCCCTTAGAACGGTAATTGTCAATGGCTTCAGCCTGCTTGAGGGAGAATCCCAGACGGCGCAGTTCCTCAATGCTGGCGGTATTGGGATTGAAGCGGAAATTTTCACATTGCGGTTCCGAAAAACGTTCCTTCACCTCTTTCTTGCGCCTATAATTTACATTCGCCCCGGGAACGGCATCCCCTACGGCACCGGATACATATCCTGAACGGGGCACCCGGCTTCCGGCGGATACTCCTGCCGACGAGACTGATGACGTGGACGGACACCCGCTTCCGGCCGGCCCGACTGCGACATATACAGTATCCGGAGACGATGACAGAATTTTCAATGTCGCCGCACGATGGATGAAAACGGCTGTCTGATAGCCGATTAGCAGAAAAGCAAGGGCCACGGCCCCTGTGATGAAAGATTTGGACGGAGATTTGCCGTCCTCATTGTTCCGGGTCATAATTTACCTGACCACCTGCCCGGATTATTACATTATTCCACGCCTGCGCCGTCCTCTCCGCGCCTGCGAGTTGAAGCCCCAGCCACAATCAGCACAATCTCCCCCTTCGGCTCGTGTTCCCTGAACCAGAGGGCAACATCGGCAAGGCTGCCCCTGCGATGCTCCTCGTGTATCTTGGATATCTCCCGCGCCACTGAACATTCCCTCTCCGTCCCGAAGAACTGGGCCATCTGTTCCAAGGTCTTCACAAGCCGGTAAGGAGACTCGTAGAAAATCATTGTCCTGGTCTCCGTGGACAGTTCTTTCAGCAGGGTCTGGCGTCCCTTCTTGACAGGGAGAAAGCCCTCAAAGCAGAATCTGTCACAAGGCAGGCCTGATGAAACAATGGCAGGGATGCAGGCCGTAGGCCCAGGAAGTGTCTGTACCTCAATGCCTTCCGCAGCGCATTCCCGTACCAGCAGAAAGCCCGGGTCTGAAATGCCGGGAGTCCCGGCATCACTAATAAGCGCAACATTCTGGCCCGAAAGAATCCTGTCACGGATTATCGGGACAGTCTGGTGTTCATTGAACTTGTGATGCGACTGAAGATGCCTGGCCTCAATGCCGAAATGCTTCAGCAGGACAGAACTTGTCCTGGTGTCCTCAGCCAGCACCAAGTCCGCCTCCTTGAGTACATTCACCGCCCTGAAGGTCATATCATCAAGATTCCCGACAGGGGTTGGAACAATATAGAGAATCCCCGGCATAGTTATCTGATTTTTCTGCGCACTGCCATCATGAACCTGTAAACAGAATCGGAATTCATATCCCACTCCGGGAATGTGGCCTGGAGATATGCCACCACCTTTCCGAGATCCGACATTCCGTTGATATGCCCGACGACATCCTGAAACAGCATTGAGTCCTCACGGAAGAGAGTCGATATGAACATCACCCTGTCATTGAGGGAGATGGCGCTGCGGACATCCTTCACCTCCGGGCCCGGCATATCCACCGACCAGGCCGGATTGTCGGACTTGAGATCTATCACTGCGCCGGATGCCCTGGAAGCATTGGCGTCATTCAAAGTCTTGGACTTGGAAGTTTTCCTGACTGGAGCAGGCCCGAACATTTCCCCGAAAAGTGAGAATGGCTCGTCATCTTCTGATTCCTCCTGTCCAAGTTCTTCTGCAGCAGTCACTTCCGGTTCAGCCGCAGGCTCCGGTCCATCCGAAGGTCCAGGAAGAGACTCAGGCTCCTCTGGTCCAGCCACGGAACCCACAGGCTCTGTTACGGATTC
>JBJEBV010000078.1:37265-38445 GCA_051870395.1 Candidatus Cryptobacteroides sp.
ACGGATTCCGGTCCATCGGCCTGAGCTGGATCGGCATCAGGTACAGGAACCTGCTCCGGAATATCCCCGGCGGCAGTTGATTCCTCCCCAGCCAACGTACTACCTGAAGGCAAAGCATTATCCTCCAACGGGATATCAGCATTGATCCTGATTTCATCTCCACCCGGAACGAGCTCTGACATATCCCCGAGGAAGTCCTCGTGTTCAAACTCAATCTCCTCAGGCAGAGGAATCTGCAAAGAGTCCCCAAAAGCGGACCTGTATTCTTCTATCCTCATTTCCAACTCTTCCAGCCTCGATTTCAGGTCGGCGACAGTCTTGAGAAGGTCTTCAAAATTTTCCCTGCGGTTATTCTCCATAAACCAATAATTATTATCTTTGCAAGCCAGTCCGCCAAAGTAATGCGGGCCACTTTCAAAGAATACAAAATTAACTATGTTTTCAGAAAATATCAAGAGAAACGGCTTCGTTGAAGTGATTTGCGGCTCAATGTTTTCCGGCAAGACCGAAGAACTCATCAGAAGGCTCAAGAGGGCCCAGTTCGCCAATCAGAAAATTGAGATTTTCAAGCCTGCGGTCGATACCAGATACTCTGATATGGACGTGGTTTCACATGACCTTCACAGCATACCTTGCCGACCTGTAAGAAATGCGGAAGAGATGCTTTCAGCAGCAGAGGAGACCCAGGTAGTAGGCATTGACGAGGCCCAGTTCTTCGGGGAGAACCTGGCAGAGGTGGCCCAGGCCCTTGCCAACAAGGGCAAAAGAGTCATTGTCGCGGGACTTGACACGGACTACAAAGGCAAACCCTTCGGGCCGATGCCGGCCCTGATGGCCATAGCCGAAGATGTCCAGAAGGTACACGCCATCTGCGTACGCTGCGGGAACCTTGCAAATCACTCCCACAGGCTTACCAAGAGTGACAAGCTCGTCGTCCTGGGCGAAAAAGACGTTTACGAGCCTCTCTGCCGCCATTGCTACAATGAGGCCGTAGCAAGCGAGGAGAATTAAGGAACCTGTATAAGGAATCTGTATATAATAAGGCCGGCACTCCGGGATACCCGGACCGGCAAAATATTTAGTAATCTGAAAAAATAACTTGCTTCAGATTTGCATCAGGTTTTCGAGGTCAGATTTTCTCCCGAGGATGGTCGTGAGCGGTAAGCCAAACGTCCGGTGG
>JBJEBV010000079.1:0-1746 GCA_051870395.1 Candidatus Cryptobacteroides sp.
AAGGACTCGATGCCGTGCGTGACGGCGGCATCGTCGCCTTCCTCACCTCGCAGGGCGTGCTGGACAGTGAGAGCAACAACGGCACCCGCTTCCTGATGATGAGGAATGCCGACCTGTTGTCGGTGGTGCGAATGCCCAACAACCTCTTCACGGAGAACGCC
This sequence comes from Candidatus Cryptobacteroides sp., assembly GCA_051870395.1. Lineage (GTDB taxonomy): Bacteria > Bacteroidota > Bacteroidia > Bacteroidales > UBA932 > Cryptobacteroides. The sequence goes on from JBJEBV010000079.1 coordinate 162, forward strand.
AACACCGAGGTGGGCTGCGACCTGATCATCCTCCAGAAGAACAGCCGCAAGGAAGAACTGACGGAGGACGACCAACTGTTGACACAGACGGTGAAGGACAATCATACCCACGTGACAACCAACCGTTATCTGCTGGCACATCCCGAGTTGGTCATACACACCATTGCCAAACTGGACACCGACCCATACGGGAAACCTGCGATGGTCTATCTGCATGAGGGCGGTGTGGTGGGAATCGCCGAGGATTTGCGTAAGCGGATTGATGCCGATTTGGCTGCACGGTTGGACGTGACACGCTATAAGGGCACGGCGGAGGAGATACCAACCCAAGCCATTCCGTCTGCGACCAAGGAAACCAAGATAGCGGAAGAAGTCCCTACAATTACAGAGTCTCCGAAAGAACAACCCTCAATAGATTATTCTGCTGAGGGGAAGGCGGTGCAACTAACCCTTTTCGACCTGTGGGAGTACACCGTTCCGCAAGAGAAGCCTGTCCCGAAGAACAAAAAGAAGTCTGCTGTCGCCAAACAGGCACAAAAGGGAAATCATCCCACACCTGCCCGTGCGGAGAAGCCGAAGAAGCAGGATGGTGAATCATTGCAGCCTTCACAGAAAAATGCAGACGATGCCCCCAAAGAAGAAAAGAAGGCCCTGCCGGGCGACATCTACGCGGACATCAACTGGGAGGACAACCCACCCATCAATGGTTTCTATGAGACCATGATGACGTTGACACCGGAGAAGCGTGTGGCATTGCGCCAGGAAGCGGAACGCCATCGTCAGGAGCAGTTGAAGAGACTGGGCGTGGCTGATACGCTTAATCCCGCCTTCATCCCTCCCATGGGAGAGATAAAGCCGTTGTCCGAAGCTGAGCCGAAGCCTGCAGAGGCAGAGCAGACAGTGGACACTCTCACTCCGCATCCCTACGACCGCACGCTGGAGCCCCATCACCGTGAAGGCTCCATCGTACTCGATGCGTCAAGGAACGTGGGCTATCTGAAAGACCTCACGCCCTACGGAGCGATGTTCCATCCCGCTGACCTCAATGGATTTCAGAAAGAGAAGCTGATGCTCTACATCTCCCTGCGTGATGCCTACGAGCGTCTGTACAGCTATGAGGCGGAGCACCACGAGGAGAACAAGCCGCAGCGAGGCTACCTCAACACCTACTACGACGAGTTTGTCCTGCGCTACGGCCACCTCAACGCCAAGCAGAACGTGAAACTGCTGCTGATGGATGCCGCAGGACGCGACATCCTTTCCTTGGAGCGTGAGGAGAACGGGCAGTTCGTCAAGGCCGACATCTTCGAGCGTCCTGTGTCCTTCTCTATCGATGAGATCGTACAGGCCAACTCTCCGGAGGAAGCCCTGTCCGCCTCGCTCAACAGGTACGGCACGGTTCATCTCGACTACATGCGCTCGCTCACCGACACCACCGAGGAGGAACTGCTCGCTGCCCTCCACGGCAGGGTCTATTTCAATCCCTTGTCGGACAATTACGAAATCAGCGACCGCTTCATTGCCGGGAATGTCATCGACAAGGCAGAGCGCATCGAGGCATGGATTGCCGACAACGGGGAGCATG
>JBJEBV010000080.1:0-1730 GCA_051870395.1 Candidatus Cryptobacteroides sp.
TTCTTTCGGTTATCCCCGTCCGCCATTCGGCTGGCGGGGATTTCTTTTTACCAGAACACCCTCAAATCCGACAACCTATGAACGCCGAACTCATAATCCAGATACTGACTCTCCTCCTGGGCGGAGGAGGAGTCATCGCCGAAGACGTCAAAGTCTCCGAAACCTACAGCTCCGCAGCCCGCAACGTCCTGCTGAACAACCTGCCCGTCAGATTCACTTCTGAAGACATGCAGGCCCTCTCAGTCAAGCTCGGCAAATCCATCCGCACCATCCAGAGACAGGTTCGCAGAGCCATACAGAACGGACAGGTAAAGGAATTATCAAAAGGGAGATACGAAAAATTCTAATTGTTTACAAAAAAGTGGTATCTTTACCACGAATTAGAAAATATTTGCTCAATGAGATACCTCAATATCACCAAAGCAATAGAAGCTTGGAAAGGCATACAGCCGCTCTCGGAACGCGACCGGGAGCGGCTCAGCCGCAAATTCACAGTTGACTTCAACTTCAACAGCAACCACATCGAAGGCAACACCCTCACCTACGGACAGACAGAACTCCTCCTTCTCTTCGGCAAGGTCATCGGCGAAGCACAGATGAAAGACCTCGAAGAAATGAAAGCCAGCAACGTAGGCCTGAAGATGATGCAGGAGCAGGCCGGACTGAAAGATATGCCATTGACGCAGAACTTCATCCGCCAGCTCCACAAAACCCTCATCCGCGAAGACTACACCGTCCACACGAAACTCCCCGGTGGACAGCAAGGCAGCTACGTCATCCACGCAGGACAGTACAAAACCCGTCCCAACAGCGTGATTACCCGTTACGGAGACCGCTTCGAATACGCATCCCCGGAAGAAACCCCGGCCCTGATGACAGATCTCGTGAACTGGTACAACGAAGAAGAACAAAGCGGCAAACTCTCTCCCGTAGAACTCGCTGCCCTCTTCCACTACCGCTACATCCGAATCCACCCATTCGAAGACGGCAACGGACGAATCGCACGCCTGATGGTCAACTACATACTCGCCCGCCACGACTATCCGATGATTGTAGTCCGTTGTCGGGACAAACAGAACTATCTGGAAGCCCTCCATCAGGCCGACCTTGAAGTCGGACCAACCCCGAGTACGGGAGCACACGCACCGCTGGAGCACATACGCCCGTTCCTGCGATACTTCTCAGCCCTTGCCGCAGAAGAAATCTACAACGACGTCCGCTTCGTCACCGAACCTGACGAAAACGTATGGTGGTACGACGGCCAGAGAGTCGAATTCCGCACCCCGAACTACGCAAAGATACTCCGTGCAATGCAGAGCCAGACATCCGTCACCATCGAATCGCTCAGAGAACTCACCGGCATAAACAAATCCGCAGTCCAGCGCCTTCTGGGAAGCCTGAAGGAGAAAGGCTATATCGAAGCCAAGGACAACGCCGGAGGATGGAGAGTGCTGATTACTCCGTCGGTGTAAGTTTTGACTCGTTTTGACGGGAATAATGTGGTAGCCTACAAAGTATTGAGATATAAAGTATTACGGGTTGCCAGTTGTCTTTTCAATCAATATTGGGCTGTCATTTCGCGGGAAAAATCGAGAAAAATGTTAAATTTGTTGTTTTATAATCTTGTCTGAAAAGTAGATTTTTATGAATGTAGTATCGCTATTCGCAAACATTGGTGGAAAACCCGCGCTCGCGTGACCCCCGCGCCCATTTGGATTTGACCCCGTAGC
>JBJEBV010000081.1:0-9554 GCA_051870395.1 Candidatus Cryptobacteroides sp.
AGTGTGCCGGCTTCTCAGGAGAACATTGAGGGACAGTTTGTCAACCACATAACATCTATTATTATGAGAAAGAGCATTGCAATCATCTGCGCCGTAGCGGTGTTGGTGTCATTATCCAGTGCAAATGCGGCCGAGCCGTACCAGCCGAAGACCAAGCTTCGCCCGACTTCCACGTTGAGGCTATATCCCGAAGGCCAGAGTATTGACAAAGGCATTGTCGAGCAAGGTGTTCAGGTCACCATGGGACCCGGTGAGTCCAATGGCATTACGGCCGCCGAGGATATGCGCGAGAACGGCAATATCGGACTGATAGGGGATGATGCCAGAATCGACCTCTACATACCGAAGAAATGCAAGGGCAAGATGGTCGTTGTATGCCCTGGCGGCGGCTACCAGATTGTTTCCTCTTTCAATGAGGGGGCATACGTGGCCGACTGGTTCTACAGGCAGGGTATCGCTGTCTGCGTTGTGAAGTACCGCCTGCCCAACAGGCATTGGAACGTGCCTCTGACCGATGTACAGAACGCATTCCGCTATTGCAGGGCCCATGCGGCCGAGTGGGGAGTGGAGAAAATAGGCATCATAGGCTTCTCTGCCGGCGGCCATCTCGCAGCCAGTGCATCCACGTTGTACACTGATTCTGTCACAAGGCCGGATTTCTCTATTCTGGTCTATCCGGTCATCACAATGGAGCCTTCCGTAACCCACAAGGGTACCCACGACAACCTTATCGGCACCGTATCGGAGTGGGTCAATGATGACCTGACTGTCCGTGAATATGCCCGCCGGAAATCTGAGTATCAGGAATTGATGACAAGGTATTCTCTTGAGAATCAGGTCAATGAGAATACGCCTCCGACAATGCTCCTGCTAAGCTCCAACGATGGAGTTGTTCCTGTAGAGAACAGTCTCAGGTATTACAACAGGCTTCTTGAGAACAAGGTCAGCGCCCAGATGTACATTTATCCTTATGGAGGACACGGCTGGGGATTCACCACTTCGGATTTCGGACGAGATGGAATTGCAGCTTATCGGGGACTCTTCTTCGATGCCATCAAGGTTTTCCTTTCGGAACAGTAGGATACAGAAAAAAAGGGATGGCCGCGGGCCATCCCTTTTTTTCTATAGTCCGAACAACTCGTTGTAACCCGGATTCTGTGAAAGTGCAGGATTGAGGACAATCTCATTGGTAGGAACCATCATAAGATAGTAGGTATCAATCCATCCGCCTCCCTGGTCGAGAGGGCTGGCCGCAGTGTAAATCCATCCGCCGGAAGCTTCGGAAGAGGCCGTGGCCTTGCCGTTCTTTACAATCTCATTGTAGTCCACGCATTGTCCGCTGTAAGTACCGTTTCCGTAAGGGATGGTGGTGTCCGGGATGTAGATACCGCAAGGCTGGCGGTTGATGTAGTAGTCGGCCTTGGCCCATCTGCGGACATCGTAGAAGCCGAATCCTTCTCCGAAGAGCTCAATCTGGCGCTCCCTGCGGATTTCCCAGAGAACAGGGGATACCTCGTATCTGCTGAGACTGCCTGTGAGCCAAGGAGCATTGCCCTTGTCACGGTTCGGGTCGAAGTCGGCATTGATGTCGGCGAGTATCATCTGCGGCATACCAACTCTGTCGCGGAGAAGATTGATACTTGCATTGGCCGCAGTCTGGTCGAATCTGCCAAGTTCGTACATTGCCTCGGCATAGTTGAGAATCACTTCCTCAATCTTGAAGACAGGCTTGTCAGCAGTACAGTAGGCTGAAGAACCGGTGGCGTACTCCCACATATCGTAGTTCTTCCAGAAATAGTAACCTGTGCGGCTCTTCATGTAGGCAACCTTGCCGGAGTTGCTCAGGTTCGGGCTGGTAGGGGTGAGAGCGGCTCCCCAGTTCTGTCCAGGGCATCTCTTCATGCCTTGTCCGCCGAATGCCCCGCCGCGTACGCAGAGTTCGTTGGCTCCCATAAGGGTGATGTACTGTGCGAGTCTTGCAGAGTCGGCCTGGTCCTTGACAACATAGTTTCCGATGACCTTCTCGCCAGGTTTTGCATATCTCCAAGTCGGGAAGGAGGTTACTCCGTCATATTCGCCAGAATGAGGCATCACAGCGTAAGGAGGCTGGATGTTCAGGTAGAGACGAGGGTCACGGTCCTTGAATTCGTCATAGATGTCCTTGCCTTTTCCACCCTGGTAGCCCGAAGTCGCATTCGCTACAGGCTTGCCGTTCGCCATCAGGAACATATCCACGGTATGCTGAGGCACGTCTGTATAATGGGCGGCGATATGCTCATAGTCATTGCCCCTGTGCATCTTGATGGCATCCACGAACTCCTGTGCGAAGATGACGCCAGGTACTCCTATCAGGCTCTCGGTAGTCCAGAGCTCACCGTAGCCCGTTCCCGGATTATGCTCGTCCACTCCCTTGTAGAGGGCGGTGTGCTTGTCCATAAGCTCCTTGGATACGCTGACGCATTTCTCGAGGAGATTGTCCGCATTCTCGCCGGTCAGATTGTGGTACTTCACCCATGTGCCTTCCCTGAGCAGGAAGCGTGAGTAGGCAGCCTTTACCGCATCCGCAGTCACAGGGTTTGAACCGTCACGTGAGCAGTCTCCGATATTCTCGATGGCGAATTCGAAATCCTCGCAGATCTTCGCTACCACCTCTGCCCTTGGAGTACGTGGGCCGTAAGCCTCAGGAGATGTGTCCGAGAGAACCTTGTCAACCCAAGGCACGTCGCCGAAGCGGTCCACAAGCTCCATGTACCACCATGCGCGGAAGAATCTTCCCACTGACTCCCAGTGCTTTGCCTCGGTCTCATTGAGTGCTCCGTCATTGACGTGGGAGAGCATGATGTTGATTCTGCGGATAATGGAGAAGTCCCAGCCGCCACCCGTAGCGGTAGGGGTGATAGTGCGGTATGCGTATCCGTTTCCGGTAGGATTGTCCCTGTTGGAGAGGATGCCGGCATAGAAGTCTCCGTAGAACTGTGACTGACAGTGGCTTGTGCTGAAATTCGTACGGATGGTGGAGTTGCTGAAAAGCCCGTAGCACGGATACATGTAGGCCTTGAATGAATTATACTCAAGGAATGCATTCTGCTCGGTCAATGACGTCTTCGGATATTTCTCGAGGAAGTCATCGTTGCAGGCAACTGCGGTGAGGCAGAGTGCCGCAATGGCGAAATATATTGTCCTTTTCATCTTTTCAATGATTAACTTTTTCTGTTTCAAGTAATTCCGCATTTCGTCAGAATGTGAGGTTCAGACCGAATGTAGTGGTGCGGTAGAACGGATATGACCAGCTCAATGTCTCCGGGTCGTAGCCCTTAGGCAATGATGTCACCGTGGCGAGATTCTCGATGCTGCAGAACAGCTTGAGGTCGGCGATTCTTGCACGTCCGATCAAGTCTTTAGGGAATGTGTATGAAACCGTGAGGTTCTTGATTCTCATATAGGCTCCGCTCTTCCTGAACTTGTCGGAGGTACGTGTGTTCGAGCTGACGTTGTTGCCCTGGCCGTAGATACGGAACAGTGATGCATTCGGGTTCTTGGCCACCATATAGTCCGGGCTCTCAGGATCGTAGCTCTTGGCTGACCAGTAGTCGGTCTGGTTGTAGTAGAGAGGCTGGAACACAGCGTCGCCTGCTCCTACACCTCCGAACGGATAGCTTCCTGCTCCGCCGATCCATACATCTCTCTTGGCCACGCCCTGGAGCATGAGGTCAATGGCGACTCCCTTCCAGGATACTCCGAGGTTGGCTCCGAAACGGAAGCGAGGAGTGGTGTTGCCTATAATCTTCATGTCACCAGGATTCTCAAGGGTACCCTCGCCCGAGGTGATGGTATTGGTCTCGTCGCCGTCAATGTTCTTGAACTTCACGTCACCAGGCTGTACGTTCACGCCCTGAATCTTGGTCACGCCCTCCTTCAATGTCCATACGCCAGTCTTTGCCTGCTCGTATTCGAAGTCGTCAATGGAATAGTAACCATCTGAAACATAGCCCCATACTTCGCCGAATTCCCTTCCTTTGTAGTACTGGCTGATAAGGCCGGACTCGTTGTTGAACTTGTCAATGAAGGTGCGGTTGTCGTAAATGTTGGCGTTGATGTAGTAGCCGAAGTCCTTTCCGACGTGGTCACGCCAGGAGATGGAGAGTTCCCATCCTCTGTTGTGGAGGTCGGCAATGTTCTGGAGAGGAGCTGTGGCACCCACTACTGAAGGAATTTCAACTCCTGCGGAGAGCATTCCCTCTGTCTTGCGGATATAGTAGTCGAAGTTGGCCTGGAGCCTGTTCTGCAATGCGCTGAAGTCAAGACCAACGTTGAATGTGGTCACTTTTTCCCAGGTGAAAGTGGAACTTACGAGAGCCGGAGTCGAGATAGTTGTAATCTTGTTCCCGTCGCTAAGCCAGGCGGTGCTTTCCCCGATTGACATTGCCGAGGTGAACTTGTAAGGGTCAATCTTCTGGTTTCCTATTGAACCGTAGGATGCCCTGAGCTTGAGTTCGTCAAGCCAGCTGCTGGCGCTCTTCATCCAAGGTTCCTGTCCGATTCTCCAACCTATTGATGCTGAAGGGAAGAAACCGAAGCGTGAATCCTTAGGGAACTTGGAGGAACCGTCATAGCGGGCATTGAATTCTACGAGGTATCTGTTTGCGAATGCATAGTTGAGGCGTGCGAAACCGCTCCTGATAGAATATTCGGAATAGTCCTCCTCAAGTGTCTTCGTGCCTGTTCCGCCGCCGAATGAAGGTACGCTAGGTACAGTCTGGCCGAGAACTGAGCCGTAGAACCTCTTGTACCAGGAACTTTCCTGGTTGTAACCGGCCATTGCCTTGAACTCGTGCCTGCCCCAGGTGTGCTCGTAGGTTGAGTAAACGTTGAGGGCGTTGTACTTGGTAATCGCATCGTACATCTCATATTCGTCCTGGCCGGACTCAGGTATGGTCTTGGCCACGAACTGGGCTTCCGCCTGCTCGTAAGGGGTGGAATAGTAGTCGTAGTTTATATCCTTGCGGTCGTAGGTGTATTCCACATTGGCTGTCCAGCCCTTGAGAATCTTGAAGATTGACTTGAGGGACATTCTTGCCACTGCTGTCTTGGAAGTGGCTGTAGGGAGTTGCTTCAACTGGCTTGCAGGTGCCTGTGAGAGGACGTCGTGGTCCTTGCCGATGGTCTCTGCAGGGAAGTATGAAGGGTAGTAGTTGGTAAGCCTCGTGGTGTAGATGGAACCTCCGCCAGGCATTGTGGTCCTGGAGTCGGAGTAGGAGATATTGGCTTCCTGTGTGAACCACTTGAGTACATCGGCGGAGATGAATCCGCTGACATTCTTGCGGCCGTAAGTATCCTTGTTGGTGAGGAGAGGACCGTTGACCTTGTTCAGTCCGGCAGAAACGCGGAACCTGATCTTGTCGGTGCCGCCGGATGCGGAGATATTGTGGTTATGGAAGAAACCGGTCTCGAGCATATTCTTGAAGAGGTCAGTCTCCTGGAGGAAGTAATAGACATTGTCCCCGTCCTTGTAAATACCTTCTCCGATGGTGTTGAGCGAACCCGGGTTAGCCTTGTACTGTGCAAGGAGTTCTTTCCATCTGTTCACGTCACCGTTTCCAGCCCAGTAGTTGCTGTTGTAGCCGGCCTCGATGTAGGCGTCAATGTATTCGGTGAGGCTTGCCTGCTCCGGGCAGTTGATTGACTTGAGAAAACCGATGTTATTGTTGTAGTTCAATGTGAAACGCGCTCCTGATTTTGGCTGCTTCGTGGTTACGAGAATTACACCGGCAGCCGCCCTTGCTCCGTAGATGGCTGCGGAAGCGGCGTCCTTGAGTACGGATACTGACTCTATGTCATTCGGGTTGAGGGCGTTGATGTCGCCTTCCACATTGTCAATGAGGATGAGCGGGCTTCCGCCGTTGATGGAGAGATCGCCTCGGATGCTGAAGGACTTGGACTGGCTCGGGGATGAACCTCCGCTGACTGTGAGACCCGGGATTGCTCCCTGAAGGGCTGCGGCGGCATTGATTACCGGCCTGTCACCAAGGACCTCGTCCATTTTTACCTGTGATACGGAACCTGTGAGGTTAACTTTCTTCTGGGTACCGTAACCTACAACAACTACCTCGGAAAGAAGTTCGTTGTCCTCTACAAGGATTATGGAGAGTTTTGACCTTCCGTCTACAGGGACAGATTGCTCTACATATCCAATGCAGGAAATTGTAAGAGTAGCGTCTTCAGGAACGCTGAGGGAGAATTTGCCGTCAAGGTCTGTCTGGGTTCCGATTGATGCCGAACCTTTGATCAGGACGACAGCACCGCCGACAGGCGTGTTGGATTCGTCAAGCACCTGACCGTCGATGCGACGGTTCTGTGCGGACAGGGTGGTCAATGTCATCTGGAGCCCGGTGATGAGCAAACAGATGAATCCTGTCATAAATTTTTTTTTATAGGACATCTGGTTAAAAATTTAGTGTTGTTATTATAACCTGAAGCCCAAATATACAATTTTTCTGAAAAAAGCAAATCGTTTTATTGTGTTTTAGTGAAAAATCTGACAGAAATCCCCTGAATATTGGCCTAAAGGTCGCTTTGGCCTTTGATGATAGATATGCAGACAGGCGAATGGAGACTGATTTCTCCCTCCGGACCGGAGAGCAAACCTGTCTCCTGATTACGCTTGTATAACTCTATCTTATCCGAATCCCTGCAGGCGCATAGGAGGGTTTTTCCGTCAGGCGAGATGGCGAAATTCCTCGGATGCACTCCGGTATTTGTGTATCCTATACATTGCAGCGATCCGTCTTCGGCATTGACCCGGAAAATTGATATTCCGTCCTCCTTGAGCCTGTGGCTGGTGTAGAGGAACTTTCCGTCTGGGGAGAGGTGGATGTCCGCACTTCCGTGACCTTCCCCGTCGTAAGCCTTCACTGAGGACAGCAGGCTGAGGTTGCCCTTGTCATAACTGATGACTGATACCAAGTCCTGAAGTTCGTGTATTACATATAGGAAACGTCCGTCATTGCTGAATGTAAGATGTCTCGGACCCGGATGCAGTTCCCTGTCGAATGCCAGGGCCACTGCGGCATTGGCAAAAGGTTCTCCTCCGATGTCAAACCGGTAAATGACATCAGCTCCGAGGTCAGTGGCGAAGAGATATTTCCCGTCAGGTGACGGAATGCAGCAATGCACGTGATTGACAATACCCTCCTCTTTTTCAGGGATGTACTGCGCCGCGATTTCGCCGAGGCTGCCGTTCTCCAGTACCGGGAATGCCGACAATGTGCCTCCTGTATAGTTCGAGGTGATGGCATAGCCTCCTGCCACGATAATGTTGCAAGGGGCCGCTCCTGAGGCGCTGCCGTCCGCACTATGCTCGTTGAACGGGTTAATCCCGCTGTCAGTCAATGTATAAGTGATGACTTTCTGCCTTCCGTCATCATATTCGCCTACTGAATATGCGTGCCGCCTGTCCTCTGACGGAATTACGAATGAGGGATTTCCAGCCCTGGCCGTGTCAATGAGGGTTGCCTTACGGGTCTTCGGATTCAAAGAATAGTAATATACTCCCGGGCCGGAGTCGCCGGATGTATAGGTTCCTACAAGAATCCTGAGATTTTCCACATTGCCCTTTCCTGTGCAGGCTGTCATAATTGCGGTGACTAGTGTGATGATAACGGTATTGGCCTTCATTGATTGAATATTTTCCGGTTATATACGCAAAACTAATGAAAATTTTCATACTTTTGTCGCATAACCACTCAAACTGATGACAATGAGAAAAATCGACAACCTGCTTCTAAGCTTTGCGGCCAGTCTTGCCGTAGCCTGCTCAACAACCGTTACACCGGAGCCTCCTGCTCCTTGCGGTCCTGTTCCGACGGACGACCAGATTGCCGTTCAGGAAATGGAGACTTACGCATTTATCCATTATTCCCTCAATACTTATACTGGTGAGGAATGGGGCTATGGCAATGAGGATCCGGCATTGTTCAATCCTGCCCGTCTTGATGCGGGACAATGGGCCCGGACCTGCAAGGAGGCCGGTATGAAGGGCATCATTTTCACGGCCAAACATCATTGCGGCTTCTGTATGTGGCCTTCTGAATATACAGAGTACTCCGTGAAGAACAGTCCGTGGAAGGACGGAAAGGGAGACGTGGTTGCGGAACTGGCCGAGGCCTGCCGGAAGGAGGGATTGAAGTTCGCCGTGTACCTTTCTCCATGGGACAGGAACCATGCCGAATATGCCCGTGAAGCATACGTGGAATATTTCCGGAACCAGTTGACCGAACTGCTGACCAATTACGGGGATATGTTCGAGGTATGGTTCGATGGGGCCAATGGAGGCAATGGCTGGTATGGCGGTGCCAATGAAACCAGGCAAATCACCAAGCAGTATTATGGCTGGGACAAGACCTACGCTCTTGTGCGCAGCCTTCAGCCACACCTCAATGTCTGGGGCGACCCGCACGAGAAATCGGACATGACCTGGTCCGGCAATGAGAAAGGCTATGTGGGCTATCCGCATTGGGCCCCGAAGCGGACCGATATTGAGGTTACCCAGGATATGCGTGAGCACGGTTCCGAGCAGGGGGACAAGTGGATTACCTCAGAGGCTGACGTGTCCATCCGCCCGGGCTGGTTCTATCACGAGTATGAGGATGACAAGGTGAAGTCTTTGGGCAAACTTATGGAAATCTACTGCAAGTCTGTCGGCCGCAACGGTACTCTTCTCCTGAATTTCCCTGTCAACAAGGACGGTCTCATACATCCTGCGGACAGTATCCGCGGCTCCGAGTTCAGGAAAATGGTGGAGTCGGTATTCGGAAACAATCTTGCAAAGGGCGCCAAGGTCGAGGCTGACAATGTAAGGGAGAAATCCAAGGCTTTCTCCGCCTCCAAGGTTCTTGACGGGAAGACATCCACATATTGGGCTGCGGATGACGGCGTCACCAAGGCTTCTCTTGTCCTGGACTTCGGCAAGGAACTGACTTTCAACCGCTTCATGGTCCAGGAATATGTGCGTCTTGGCCAGAGGGTAAGGGATTTCGCCCTGGAAGCCCTCATTGACGGGGAATGGCAGCCTCTCCAGGACCAGTATTCCGCCGGCGAGGACGGTCTCCAGACTATCGGATACAAGCGCATCATCTGCTTCCCGACGGTCAATGCCACCAAACTCCGTTTCAGCATACTTGACAGCCGTGCCTGCCCGATAATTTCAGAGATGGGAGTCTATTTCGCTCCGGATGTGGAGTAAGGCGATTGGGTTATTAACAAGATCTCTCCACGCGCTTCGCTTGGTCGAGATGACAAAAACGGGGTTGGAAACCGAATTCCAACCCCGTTTTTATTATTATTGAAGCCTGAGGCTTATTTGCCTGCCAGCCTCTTGTAGGACTCGAGACGAATCTTTGCGAACTCCTCGGTCTTCTGGAGCAGCTCGGCTGCACGGTCAGGATAGAGCTTGTAGAGGGATGCGAAACGGACCTCGCCCTTCAGGAAGTCCTGGAACTTACTCCAGTCAGGCTCCTTGCTGTCGAGAGAGAACGGATTCTTTCCGGTGCCCTCGA
>JBJEBV010000082.1:0-1712 GCA_051870395.1 Candidatus Cryptobacteroides sp.
CGTTTTGCGGGAGAAGAATGGTACGACCAGATCGATGTGGTGGAAGTGAACCGGGAACCGGCACACGCTTATTTCACACCTTATGAGTCGGCTGAGAAGGCGCTGACAAACGAACGGTCTGTGCTGGATGAGGATGCGGAGGAATCCGCCTACAAGCTTTCCCTGAACGGGGAGTGGAAGTTCAAATTTGCCCAGAAGCCTGCAGACCGTGAAAAGGATGTCACAGGCGAAGCGGCAGAGGATTATGTGGAGGACTGGGATACGTCCCAGTGGGATACCATTAAGGTACCAAGCTCCATCCAGGCCATCAAGGATGAGGAGGGCAATTTCAAATATGAAAAGCCCATTTACGTAAACCAGAGATACCCCTGGCAGAATTATGAGAGCGTGCAGCTTGGGGAGAACGTGACCGCACCAACCGTGCGCAACAGTGTCGGCCAGTATAAGAGGATCTTCACCATCCCGGCAGGCTGGGACGGCAGGGAGGTGTTTTTGTCCTTTGAGGGCGTAGAGTCCGCCTTTTACCTTTACGTGAACGGGCAGCGGGTCGGCTACGCGGAGGACAGCTACACCACCGATGAGTTCAACATCACGGACTACCTGAAGGCAGGGGAGAACACCGTGGCCGTTGAGGTATACCGCTGGTCCACAGGCAGCTACCTGGAGAACCAGGATTTCATCCGCTACAGCGGTATCTTCCGCGATGTGAACCTGTATTCCAAGAACAAGGTGGAGATCCGCGATGTCTTTGTAAAGACCGACCTGGACGAGGCCTATGAGGATGCGACTCTGACGCTTGACGCCACCGTCCGCAACCTGGGGCTTGCGGAAGCTGCAGGGAAGACCTACAAGGTGACGGCAGACCTGTATGAGGATGACGGCGCCACGAAGGTGTGGGACAGCCCCATGGAGCTGCAGGTGACGGTACCGGAGGCAAAAGCCAGCACAGAAGAGCGGGCCGATGACGAGGGCGTGACCGTTACCGGAAGCAGGGAAGTAAAGAACCCCAGGAAGTGGTTTGCAGACACACCGAATCTGTATCTGCTGCTGATTGAACTCTCAGATGAAGAAGGCAACGTGGTGGAGACCCTGTGTCAGAGAGTGGGCTTCCGTGAGATCGATAAGGTGGACATCAACGAGGCAGGCCAGGAACAGGTGCAGATCAACGGTGAGAAGATCATGTTCCGCGGTACGAACCGTCATGAGAACGATGTGGATGACGGACGTGCCCTGACCAGGGAGGATATCAAAGAAGACCTGACGCTGATGAAACAGTTCAACGTCAACGCGATCCGTACCAGCCATTACCCCAACAACCCATATATGTACGGGCTGGCAGACGAGCTGGGTATCTATATCTGTGATGAGACCAATGTGGAGTCCCATATAGGCGCTACCAGCAGCAATATCCCATCCGGCTACCCCATCTGGAACACTTCCGTGATGGACCGCACGAAGAACATGGTGGAGCGTGACAAGAACCACCCGTCCGTAGTGATCTGGTCCCTGGGAAATGAGGCAACCTACCGGACCTATCCGATGAATGACGGATACTGTTTCTACAATTCCACCAGATGGATCCTGCAGCGTGACCCGTCCCGTATCCGTAAGTACGAGCGTGACAACCGCTACACAAAGGGTGACAGAGAGCACTCCATGGTGGATATTTATTCCTCCCAGTACTGGGGTGTGAGCAGTGTGGAAGGTCATGT
>JBJEBV010000083.1:0-9428 GCA_051870395.1 Candidatus Cryptobacteroides sp.
ATTACAAATAAAAACCATAAAATGAAAACAAAACGCGAAAAAATAACGATTATTTTACAAATTCTTCAAAAAAAAGAAAATACAAGTGACAAAAAAGGAAACTCAAAGCAATCACCTGTGCCGCAAACTGAGTTCCCTTTCAATATCCGAAAGCGAGCAGCCCATCGATTCGAGCAGGACAAGAAAATGGTAAATCAGGTCTGAGGCCTCGTAAATGAAGCGGTCACGGTTTCCGTCCACGGCCTCGACGATAGACTCGGTAGCCTCCTCGCCCACTTTCTGGGCAATCTTCTTGACACCCTTGATGAAGAGCCTGGTAGTATATGAGTCTTCAGGCATCTCCCGGTGACGTTTGCGCACCACGTCCTGGAGAAGCCGGATGAATCCCTCATCCTCGGGGGTATCGAAGCAGGAAGTAGTCCCCCTGTGGCAGACAGGACCGGCAGGGATGGCCTTCACAAGCAGGGTATCATTGTCACAGTCAGGATACATCTCACTGAGTGCCAGATAATTGCCGGAAGTCTCGCCCTTTGTCCAGAGACATTGGCGTCCGCGGGACCAGAAAGTCACCTTGCCGGTTTCCAGGGTTTTGTCATAAGCCTCCTCATTCATATATCCCAGCATCAGGACCCTCAATGTCCTCGAATCCTGGACTATCACCGGGAGCAGGCCGTCACCGGTCTTGGAAAGATTGAAATCCTCGAAATTCATAAATTACATTTTTAAACATTACATCTTACAGGCACCCCGGCCCCGGCAAGCGCCCCCTTGAGTCCGGCAATGCCAATCTCGCCGTAATGGAAAATGCTGGCAGCCAATGCCGCATCCGCACGTCCGACAGTAAGCACATCTATTATATCCTGCACGGAACCGGCTCCCCCGGAGGCGATGATTGGAATCGAGAGCATCCCCGAAAGGGCAGAATACACCTCGCAGGCATAGCCTGATTTCGTACCGTCATGGTCCATGGACGTAAACAGAATTTCTCCCGCACCTCTGTCCTGCACCTCCCGGGCCCAGGAATAGAGTTCAAGGGAAGTGCCGCGACGCCCTCCGTGGGTAGTGCAGAGCCAGCGACCGTCCACATTGCGGGCATCGATGGCACATACCACGAACTGGCTGCCGTACTTCGCCGCAATCCTGTCAATCAGGGAAGGATCAGCAATGGCGGCACTGTTCACCGATATCTTGTCCGCACCTGCGTCGAGCAGCCTTGAAGCGTCATCCAGACTACTGATTCCGCCACCTACGGTAAAGGGGATATTGATTTTTTCTGCAATTCTTTCGACCAGCGAAGCGAATGTCTTCCTGCCCTCCAAGGTAGCACTGATATCCAGGTAAACCAGTTCGTCAGCCCCTTCACGGCAATATTTCACGCCCATCCCGACCGCATCCCCGACCTCCTTCAGGCCAAGGAAATTGATTCCCTTCACCACCTGCCCGTCCTTCACATCCAGGCAAGGTATGATTCTTTTTGTCAACATACTGATGCCTCCCGTATTTCATCCAGACTGATTCTGTTCTCATAAATTGCCTTGCCGACAATGACTTTCCTGAGCCCGGCACGGTCCAGGGCCCGGATATCATCCATCGAGCTTATGCCTCCGCTGACAGTGAAATCAATGGCGGGATATTTCGCTTGGAGGCCAACATACAGCCCAGTATCAGGACCTTGCAGCATTCCATCCCGGCTTATGTCAGTTACAATCGCCTGGCTCAGGCCCATCGGCAGGAAACGCTCCACCAGAGTGTCAATCGTCATTGACGTTGTCTCCATCCAGCCCTTGACGGCAATGTTCCTGCCCCTCACATCCGCTCCGAGGACAATGCGGGAAGAGCCGAAACGCAGCAGCCATTGTCCGAACAGTTCCGGTTCCAGGGCAGCGACACTTCCGGCAATAACCTGGGTTGCCCCTGCATTGAAAACCATCGACAACGCCTCCTCGCAGGACACTCCCCCTCCCCATTCCACATCAATGTCCACCTTCGAGGCAATCTCCTCCAATATCCCCAGGTTCACCGGCCCGGACTCCTTCGCCCCGTCCAGGTCCACAACATGGATGCGGCCGACCCCGCAGTCAGCGAAGGCCTTTGCCATATCCAGCGGAGATTCGTCATACACCTTCCTCGAAGAATACTCCCCCTTCGAGAGACGCACGCATCTGCCTCCGATAATATCAATCGCCGGTATAATCTCTATCATAGTTCAATGAAATTTTTCAATATGACATGCCCTACGTCCCCGCTCTTCTCCGGATGGAACTGGGTACCGTAAAAATTCTCATACTTCAGTGCTGCGCTGAACATCAAATCCCCGTGACGGCAGGTTGCAATCGTGTCCGGGCAAAGTTCAGGATAATAGGAATGCACGAAATACACGTAAGAGCCTCTTTCCAGCCCCTTGAACAGCTTGCCCTCAAGATTCCGTATGGAATTCCAGCCCATGTGCGGTACCTTGGCCAAGGGATTTTCAGGGAAACGCCTCACGTGGCTGTCGAAAATGCCGATGCAGGAAGCGGGTCCCTCCCCGGAATCCCTGCACATAACCTGCATTCCCACACAGATGCCGAGAACAGGTTGGCGCAAATCCCGGATTACCCGGACCAGGTTCCTTTCCCGCAACTTCTGCATTGCCTCGGCGGCATTGCCCACACCGGGCAGGATGACCTTGCCTGCATTCTTGATGACTGCCGGGTCAGCACTCAGCACATACTCGCAGCCGAGCCTGTCGAGGGCATTCTCCACAGAGCGGAGATTACCCATATCATAATTGACAATCGCTATCATAACAATCCTTTGCTTGAGGGGAGATTATAGCTGAAGACATTGCGGTGAGCGGCCTGGCGCAACGCCCTTGAGAAGGCCTTGAAAATGCTCTCGGCAAGATGATGGTTGTTCTCTCCCCTGGCCTGAATGTACAGATTGCACTTGAGCGCATCCGAAAGAGACTTGAAGAAATGCCGGAACATCTCGGTGGGCACGTCTCCCACATATTCCCTGGTAAACTCCACGTCCCAGACTAGTTCGCTCCTGCCCCCGAAGTCCAGAAGGCACATTGCCCTGCATTCGTCCATAGGAAGCACGAAGCCGTATCTGTCTATCCCCCTCTTGTCCCCTAGAGCACGGAGCAATGCCTCGCCGAGGACAATGCCGACATCCTCGACAGTGTGGTGTTCATCCACCTCAAGGTCACCTTTGCAGCTGAGTTCCAATGATATGCCGCCGTGATGAATGAGCTGGGATAGCATATGGTCAAAGAATTTCAAACCAGTATCCACATTGGACCGTCCCAGCCCGTCAAGGTCAACGCTGACAATGATATCCGTCTCGGTGGTAGTGCGTCTCAATGAGCAGGTCCTCGCAGCGCAGCGCACTCTGCGGACCGCCTCCTGCCAGCTCTCCCTTGGCCTGCCAGGATCAATCCTGAGGCCCGTGGCACCAAGATTTGAGGCGAACTGCATATCACTTTCCCTGTCCCCGATGACGAAACTCGCCGCAAGGTCATAGTCTCCGGAGAGGTATTTCCCGAACAACGCAGTTCCCGGCTTCCTGGTCGGACTCCCCTCGCTGGCAAAAGTCCTGTCAATAATCTGGTCCGCAAATACCACATCCTCACCTTCGAGAGTGGACAGCATCCTGTTGTGGGCAGGCCAGAAAGTCTCCTCCGGGAATGATTCAGTGCCGAGGCCGTCCTGGTTCGATGCGAGCACAAGTTCATAGCCAAGCCCAGTCAATGCCCTCAAGGACGAAATTGCCCCGGGAACGAATTCCAGAAGTTCCAGAGAATCCACCTGTTCGGTTACGGGAGGCTCCTTGACAATCGTGCCGTCACGATCAATAAATATTGCCTTTTTCATTGTATTTCAATAATTTACGATAGATTTCAAAAGCCGGTCATTCTCCTCCGGAAGACCTACGGTAATGCGGAGACAGCCCTTGCAGCCGGGCACATTGTTCCTGTTCCTGACAATGATGCCGTCCCGGAGCAGATGCCCGTACATCCTGTCCGCATCGTCGAACTCCACCAGGAGGAAGTTCGCATCGCTCGGATAAATCTTCCTTACGCAAGGAAATTTCCCGAGAACTCCGGCTAATCGGCAACGTTCTTTGACAATTTGCGCAACTTCCTCGTCCACAGGCTTTTCCAATGCTTCCAAAGCCGTTTCCTGTACGAGTTTGCTGATATTGTAGGGGTACTTTATCATTGACATAAGACTGATGATGCGCACATTCGCGAAAGCCATTCCGAGACGGAGACCTGCC
The DNA here is from genome assembly GCA_051870395.1 of Candidatus Cryptobacteroides sp. Taxonomy (GTDB): domain Bacteria; phylum Bacteroidota; class Bacteroidia; order Bacteroidales; family UBA932; genus Cryptobacteroides. Next base: position 4,264 of record JBJEBV010000083.1, read on the forward strand.
ATTCCGCGGGCCTTCGACATTGTCTGGAGCACAATCAGGTTCGGCATTTTATCAATATATGTAATAAGGCTCGGCTTGCTGCTGAAGTCAATGTAGGCCTCGTCCACGACTACAATGCCGGGAAAACGGCGGACCACATCAAGCAGGGTGGAAGTGCGGAATGCATTTCCGGAAGGATTGTTCGGCGAGCAGATGAATATGACTTTTGTTGCTGGATCACAAGCATCCAGAAGCGCATCAGGGTCAAGGGAGAAATCTTCTCCGAGGCGGAAAGGCTTAATCTCAATGTCATTCGTCGCGGCAGCCACGCCGTACATTCCGTAACTTGGCTCTATCGCCACGACATTGTCCTGTCCCGGAGCGCAGAATACCCTGAAAATAAGGTCAATGGCCTCATCACTGCCATTGCCGAGGAAAATATTGTCCACAGGTATGCCCTTGATTTCAGAAATCCTGGCCTTCAATGCCTTCTGGTGCGGGTCGGGGTATCTGTTGAATCCAGTAGGATAGGGACTTTCATTAGCATCCAGAAAGACGCCCACGGAGCCCTGGTACTCATCGCGGGCAGTTGAATAGGGGCAGAGATTGCGGACATTGGGACGGACCAAAGTCTCGATATCCGGAACAACACAGGAAGCGGCGGCTTCATCCCCAACAGAAGTCCCGTCCTGTATTGAGGACAATGCTGAAAGTCTTACCCCGACCGCATTGGCGTGAGCCCGAAGTCCCTCTGCCCCGGCCATTTCCATTATTACTGGAGCAAGTCCACGCAGCCCATCCGGAGATATTTCCTGAATGGTCATTTTCCGCATAAAACTGTCAATGTTGACACCGCTGGAAGAGCGGGCCCAGGCACAGGTCGGAAGGGTGTGATTGGTGCCGGAAGCATAGTCTCCGGCGCTCTCAGGCGTGTAATTTCCCACGAAAACACTGCCGGCAGCATTGATCCTGTCCACTATTTCCCAAGGGTTCCGCATTGACACAATCAGATGCTCAGGGGCGTAGAAATTGGCGAAAGCAACGATGTCATCCCTCTTGTCAAAAACCACGAACCTGCTCTTTTCCAATGATTTACGCATAAAATTCACACGTTCAAGGCTCCCGCTCATTGACTCCATCAGAGCCACGACTTCCCCAGCAAAAGATGCATTGTCACAGACGAGAACCACCTGGCTGTCATTGCCGTGCTCGGCCTGGGAAAGAAGGTCGGCGGCTACGAAAGAAGGTTTGGCCGTGTCGTCTGCCAGGACCATGACCTCGGACGGGCCGGCAGGCATATCTATGGCAACATTGCGGTTCGCAAGCATCTGCTTCGCACAGGTCACATACTGGTTTCCCGGGCCGAAAATCTTATCCACGGCGGGGACAGTCCCAGTGCCGTATGCCATTGCCGCAATCGCTTGTGCACCACCTACTTTACATATCCTCTCCACCCCGCATAAACTTGCTGCGTAAAGCACAGCCGGGGCCGGTTTCCCGCCTTTGGAACAGGGAGTACAGAGCACTACTTCAGCGCAGCCTGCGACCTTGGCCGGAATTGCGAGCATAAGTACCGTGGAGAATAGCGGAGCAGTACCGCCCGGGATATAAAGTCCAACTCGTGAAATCGGTACCGGCCGCTGGATACATCTGACGCCAGGGGCCGTCTCCACAGTGATTCCAGACGGCATCTGGGCCCTATGGAACTTTTCAATATTGGATGCGGCCCGCCTGATCGCATTCTTCAATGATTCAGGGACAACCGCCTCAGCTTCAATGATTTCCTCCCTGCTTACCAGGAGGCTGTCCAACTCGATTCCGTCAATTTCCCGGGAGAGTTCACGCAATGCCTTGTCCCCGTCCCTGCGAACTCGCCCAAGGATGCTTGCAACCCGTTCCTCCACTACCGGATTATTCCCGGAAGGCCTGGCACACAGGCTTTTCCATATTTCCCTTGAAGGTCTTTCAATAATTACCATAACCTAAAGTATTATCTTGTCAACATTCAGGACCAGGATTCCCTCCGCCCCTATCGCCTTGAGCTGGCGGACCTTGTCCCAAAGCTCGGATTTGTCTACGACGGAATGCATTGAGCACCACCCGTCAGCAGCAAGAGGCATCACAGTAGGGCTTCTCATTGAAGGCAGTATCTTGACTGCCTCGCTGACAGCCGACTGAGGAAGGTTCATAAGCAGATACCGTTTGTCCCGGCTTGTCTTGGCCGACTCTATCCTGAACAGGACCTCATCCAGGATTTCCTGTTCCTCACAGCCAAGTTTTCCTCCGGAAACAAGGACAGCCTCCGAGTCGAATACCTTCTCAACCTCTACCAAACCATTGGAAACCAGCGTACTGCCGGATGACACTATATCGAAGATGGCATCGGCAATTCCTGCAGCCGGGGCTATCTCCACCGACCCGGTTATAATTTCAATCTCCGCTTCTATGCCTCTTTCATTCAGGAATCCGGAAAGAATTCGGGGATAAGAGGTCGCTATCTTCTTGCCTTCAAACCAGGAAATATCCTGATAATCAGCTGATTTAGGGACTGCCAATGAAATCCGGCATTTACTGAAGCCGAGTTTCTCGACAATCTTGAGGTCATAGCCCTTTTCCACGACTTCATTCAGGCCTACAATGCCGAGGGTAGCCGTTCCGTTGGCGACGAGCTGGGGAATGTCGTCATCCCTCATATAAAGCACTTCAATGGGAAAATTCCCCGATTTTGTAAGGAATTTTCTCTTGGCATCGTCTATCTTGATGCCGATTGACTCCAGGAGACCGACGGTTTCCTCGTTCAGTCGTCCTTTGGACTGGATTGCGATTCGTAACATATTATTTCGGTTCGTTTTATTGAAGATCGTTTATTTTGGTGCGTTTAATACCTTGGCATCGCCAAAGGCTCCGGACATAAAAAAAGGCTCACCTCCACGGCAAGCCTCATCTATTTCCCAGTGATTGGGTACAAACACAACAAGACTCACCAATTCCGATGGAAATGGTGATGATGATGCATTGATATGTTGTTCCAATTCATATACGCAAAACTATGCAATTAATTTTTCAATTCCAAAAGATGCGGAGATTATTTGCTGATTATTCCGTCATGCCCGGCTAGACCGGTCATCACTTCCCGACAGTCCGCACCGGAATGCTGTAGGTATTCTTGACCTCACCCATGACGAAGCAGGAATTAAGACCGCCAATGCAGTCAATCTCGCCCAGAATCCGCAGGACAAACTCCTGATACTCCTTCATGCTGGAGACATAGACTTTCATCAGGAAGTCATAATCGCCGGAGACATTGTAGCATTCAGCTATCTCATCGATTTTCTGGACAGCAGCCATAATCTTGCTCGCATTCTCGAAAGTGTGCTGCTGCATCTTGATATAGCAGAATGCAACGAAGGAGCAGCCAAGTTTCTCCTCATCGAGAACAGCGGCCACCTTGCGGATGTAGCCCTCGGAACGGAGACGGCGGACACGTTCGAATACAGGTGTCGGAGAAAGGTTCACCCGCTGCGCTATTTGCCGGGTGGAAAGGGTGGCGTCCTCCTGAAGAATCTTGAGGATGGCCACATCAGTTGCATCAAGCTGGCTCATACTGTTCTGTAATTTTGGTGAAATTTCGCAAATATTAGAACAATCATTCTATTATTTTTGCAAATATAGAATATTTCTCCAAATTATTAAAATTTCTTGGAGCAAAGTCACCGGCTTTCTAATTTTGCACCAGAAACAAAATAAAACGAATAATACTATGTCACAGAAAAATGAACTTCATCTTGAGACCATTGCGATACACGCAGGTCAGGAAACCGCAGATCCGACAACTGATTCAAGGGCAGTGCCTATCTACCAGACAACATCATACGTATTCCACAACAGCCAGCACGCTGCAGATCGTTTCGGATTAAGAGATCCGGGCAACATTTACGGACGTCTGACCAACTCCACACAGGCCGTATTCGAAGAGAGAATAGCAGCACTCGAAGGCGGAGTGGCAGCCCTCGCTGTTTCCTCAGGAGCCGCAGCAGTGACCTACGCCCTCCAGAACGTGCTCCAGAACGGAGACCACGTCATTGCAGCGGATAACCTCTACGGTGGCTCATTCAACCTCATCACCCACACGCTCACGACCCAGGGTATCAGCAATACTATCCTGAATGTCAATGATTTGGAGGCACTCGAAGCAGCCATCAGGCCGAACACCAAGGTCATCTATGCAGAGACATTCGGCAACCCTAACTCTGACGTTACGAATCTGGACGGCATCGCCGAGGTGGCCCACAGGCACGGAATAGTATTCATCGTGGACAACACCTTTGCTCCTATCCTTATCCGCCCGATAGAACACGGAGTCGATGTAGTTGTCCATTCCGCCACCAAGTTCATCGGCGGCCACGGCTCGTCGCTGGGAGGCGTAATAGTTGACAGCGGCAAGTTCGACTGGAAGGCCAATGCTGACAAGTTCCCGACATTGGCGAAGCCGGACCCGAGCTACCACGGGGCAATTTTCGCAGATGTTGCGGGAGCGGCTGCATTCGTAACGAGAATCAGGGCCGTCGTTCTCCGGGATACCGGTGCCTGCATCAGCCCGTTCAACGCCTGGATTCTCCTCCAGGGCACGGAGTCATTGCCGCTCAGGATTGAAAGACACGTCAGCAATGCCCTGAAGGTGGTGGAGTACCTCTCAAAGCATCCTAAGGTGGCCAAGGTGAACCATCCTTCACTCCCTGACCATCCTGACTACGCTCTGTACCAGAAGTATTTCCCGAATGGCGGAGGATCAATCTTCACCTTCGAAATCAAGGGAGGCCAGGAAGAGGCCTGGAGGTTCATTGACAACCTGAAGCTCTTCTCCATCCTTGCCAATGTGGCCGATGTCAAGAGTCTCGCCATTCATCCTGCCACCACGACCCACTCTCAGATGAGCCCGGAAGAACTTGCAGAGCAGCACATTACGCCGGCCACTATCAGACTTTCAATCGGAGTGGAACACATCGACGATATCATTGCCGACCTCGAACGGGGATTCGGGGACTAAAACCTAAATAAAAAGCCGGGGACGACTAAAAATCGCCCCCGGCTTTCTTTTTCGTCATGCCGGCATGAGGAAAAAACCTTCATTACTGAAATTCCCGCATCTGCTGTAACCATTTGACACCATCCTCAAAATAATCTGC
>JBJEBV010000084.1:0-1697 GCA_051870395.1 Candidatus Cryptobacteroides sp.
CAAGGTTCCAGTCGAAAATCAACAACATCCAATTACCTGTTATCTTCCGCATGCTTTACAGCACGGGAATACGCGTCAACGAAATCCGCTGGCTCAATCGAGAGGACGTGGACTTGGAACTTGGAACGGTGCACGTGCGCCGTTCCAAGGGTTATATCGAGAGGATGATGGCGCTCCACCCGACCATGCTCGCCCTCCTGAAGGAATATGACGCTCTCATGAGAAAACTGATGCCGTACGCGACTGCGTTCTTCCCCTCGGACGAGGGAGGCTTCCACAACAGGATGTGGCTCAACAAGTACTTCAAAATCTTCTGGTATAAGTACAATCCAAGGCCCAAGAAGGGGGAACGTCATGTCGTCGCTTATGCCTTTAGGCACAACTATGCCATCGAGAACATCATGAGGTGGGACCAACATAGCGGGGATGCCGACAAGCGGCTCGTGGCCTTGAGTCGCAGCATGGGACACGTCTACATCGAATCCACCCAATATTACTTCCACCTCGTGCCACGCTTTGCTGACGTGTTGGAGGAGACCGAGGGCGAGTTCGTCAGCAGAATCATACCGGAGGTGCGCCTATGAAAGACCAGCCCGCAAAATCAGGGGCCGTGACTCTGGCCAGGCTCTTCTCCGAGTTCCTCGCGGTCAATGAAGGAAAGCGGAGCGCATGCACCACAACCGGCTATCGCACTGCGATGAAAAGCTTCGCCCGGTTCGCTGAAATGCGCCTTGGGGCCGGCATGGGTAACTTTGACATCACTTTCTTCACGGAGTCGAATGTCAGCCGTTATATGGAATGGTTGCAGGACAAGCAGGGCTCGTCTGCCCAAACATGCAATATGCGCCTGTGCCAACTGCGTGCCTTCCTGAAATACGCATCCAAAAATCCTTCCGTAATGCCGTACTATCTTGAGGTCAAACGCGTTGTCCGGTATATCTCGGAGAACCGGGGCAATGTAGTGGAGCCCCTGTCCAAAGAAGTCATCGAAGCTATAATGAAGACACCGGGCACGGATACGGAACTCGGCTTGCGCTATACGGCCTTCCTGTCAATGATGTACACTATGGCACTTCGTGTAGATGAATTGTTGTCGCTGAAAATCAAGGATATCGTGATGGATGCGCCCAAGCCGTATGCAACAGTTGTCGGCAAGGGGCGCAAGGCCAGGACTGCCTACATAATGAACGCCACCATGAGAATCCTGAAAAAATATATCAGCATAATGCACGGAAAGTGTCCGTCTCCGGAAGCCTATGTCTTCTACTCGAAATCCAAGGGACAGTTCAACAAGGCCACGACAAGAGGCGTGAACAAACAACTCGACAAATATGCCAAGGAAGCCCGCAAGAAATGTCCGACCGTGCCGGAACACATCCACTCGCACCAGTTCCGCCACTCAATGGCCACACACCTGCTCGAGGACAATGTGAATGTCTTTTCTATCAGCAAAATGCTGGGGCATAAGAGCGTGGAAACCACGATGGTCTATCTCGGCGTTACCGTCTCCATGACCGACGCCGCCATCAAGAAAATCGAGTCCACCGCCGCTCAAAGCGTCAAGCCTGTCTGGAAGAAAAACATCACCAAACTTCAAGATCTCTTCTGAAAAGAAATAGGAACTTATGGCTATGCCAACACACTGCCTTACAGGATGTTGACTAATAAGTTCCTATATCTTTGCAGTTCCTATTTTA
>JBJEBV010000085.1:0-1692 GCA_051870395.1 Candidatus Cryptobacteroides sp.
ATTTACGGTATGCGTCTCCTCTCATCTATTTGCCAGGAGGAATACTGGCTTCATCACTGATTCCTCAGGGGAGCCTGTCCGAAATGTACCCCTTCGGTAACCTCCACCCCTGCCAGAGAATTGCAAAACAGTGATTGTCCTCTGACGTGCGGACTTTTCGGAGAGCCTGGGCTTGATGCCTGGAAGGTCCTGTGTGAATTGCGGATAATCAGTTTTGCTTATGATTTCTTGAAATTCATAACCCATTCCCATCACAAAGAGGATGAGAATGATAATGGTTCTATACATGCCTGCAATGGATTGAGTTGATCAGTAATCTTCATAGAATTACGTAATAATCTGATTTCTTGGTATATTTGCATTAAACTTTAGTGTATGAGAAAGAATTTTGGCGTGAAGGCCTGGTCATATCCTCAGCCGGTGCTGATGATAGCCACTTACAATGAGGACGGGACTCCGGATATTATGAATGCTGCCTGGGGCGGTATCAGTGATTCCGATGAAATATCCATTGCGGTCAGCAATACCCACAAGACAGCGGACAACCTCCTTAAGAGGGGAGCGTTTACAGTTAACTTTGCCACTGCTGAATATATTGCAGAGTGTGATTATGTCGGTTTGGTATCCGGAAAGAAGGTCCCGGACAAGTTCGCCAGGGCCGGATTCCATGCCGTAAAGTCCGATTTCGTTGATGCGCCGCTTGTGGAGGAACTGCCAATGGCATTGGAATGCAGGGTGCGGTCATACGACCAGGAAACGGATATTCTCAAAGGGGAGATTGTCAATGTCTGCGCTGACGAATCGGTGCTTACGGATGGCAAGATTGATCCTGCCAAACTGCGTCCCATTGTCTTCGATCCGGTCAACCACGCCTATTTGGAAATTGGTCCGAAGGTAGGAAATGCTTTCAGTGACGGCAATTCATTTATTTGACAATGACAACCGGGTTTGAACACTTGACACCATCAAGTTTGAAAACCTCATTCGCCCTTATATTTACCTTGTGAATCTTGCGCTTGTATGTTATGATATTGTGGCTCCCGTCCGGCCAGCTGATATACAAATTCTCATTGTCATAATTTGAACCTCCATCGAATTCGCCGAACGCAAGATAATAGTAATCAACGCCCTTCTCGAGCCGGAATCCTTTATACTCTGCCGGGAGATTCTTTGTCCTTGGATATGCGATACTTTCCTCATCAATCTCAATGACAATGCCCCTGAAACTCAATGTGGTGCCGATAAGCCAGGAATTGCCCTTTCCAGGGTCGAGGAGATCATTGCCCTGGACATCCTGTACCCTCACCTTGAAAGTAATCGGGACCCAATCAATTTCTTTTGTGCAACTGCAGAGGCAAAGAAGCAAAATGGATAGAATCACGGCCTCCGATGTTGCATCCCACAGGATTCCCTGTCCGGTCTAATGCCTCCTGACCACTTCACCGATAACCGGTGCCGGCAGCATTCTCTTTTCCCATCCAATCCTCAGGATGCAGGCCTCGTTGCCGGAAGGAAATGCCATTTTGACAAGGTAGTCCAGCCCGCTTTCCCCGAGACGGAAACATTTGGAAATCAATGTATCACCGATGAATGTCTGCCGGATGAACTTGATTGCCAATGAGGAAACAAAATGGCTTTCTGCGAAATCTATCGGAAAATCGCCTGTGGCATAATTTACGTATGAGCGGTTGC
>JBJEBV010000086.1:0-9210 GCA_051870395.1 Candidatus Cryptobacteroides sp.
TATGGACCGGAAAGATATGCATAAGATGATGCTGGTTATTTTTTGAAGATTACTACAGGGCAGGACTAGCCCACTAATACAACAACTCAACCAGATGGACACACATTCATTGCTCGCAGTATCCCCGATTGACGGAAGATACGCATCCAAGGCCGAGGCTCTCCGGCCGTATTTCAGCGAATACGCGCTCATACGTTACCGAATCAGGGTGGAGATCGAATACTTCATTGCACTTTGCGAAATTCCTCTCCCGCAACTCGCCGACATTGACAAGGAAAAATTCCCACAGATGCGCCTGATATACAAGGACTTGACGCCCGAGCAGGCAATGGAGGTGAAGGAAATCGAGTCCGTCACCAACCACGATGTGAAGGCCGTGGAGTATTTCATCAAGCGCAGGTTCAAGGAAATGGGCCTGGAGAAATGGTCGGAATTCGTTCACTTCGGCCTCACATCCCAGGACATCAACAACACCTCACAACCATTGATGCTCAAAGAGGCCCTTGAGGAGGTATATATCCCGGCCCTCAGGAAGGTTCTCGGGACCATCACAGAAATGGCTGAGACCTGGAAGGACGTCCCGATGCTCGCCAAGACACACGGCCAGCCGGCATCACCTACCAGATTGGGCAAGGAGTTCAGGGTATATCAGGTCCGCATTGAGGAGCAGCTCAGGCAGTTCGGCCAGCTCACATACCCGGCCAAGTTCGGCGGCGCGACCGGCAACATGAATGCCCACAAGGTAGCATTCCCCCAGATTGACTGGGTCTCATTCGGCGACAAGTTCACCGCATCGCTGGGCCTCAAGAGGTCATTCCCGACCACCCAGATTGAGCATTATGACAATCTCGCAGCCATCTTCGACTGCCTCCGCCGCATCAATACCATTCTCATTGACTTCAGCCGGGACATCTGGACATATATTTCAATGGAGTATTTCCGCCAGAAGGTCAACAAGAACGAGGTCGGCTCATCGGCAATGCCGCACAAGGTCAATCCGATTGACTTCGAGAATGCTGAAGGCAACCTGGGCATAGCCAATGCCGTATTCACATTCCTGTCAATGAAACTGCCTATCTCAAGGCTCCAGCGCGACCTCACCGACTCCACCGTTCTCAGGAATGTCGGCGTTCCGGTGGCCCACGGCCTGATTGCATTCGCATCCCTGGGCAAGGGTCTCGGCAAGCTGATTCTCAATGAGGAGGCCCTCCACGCAGACCTGGAAAGGAACTGGGCAGTAGTGGCAGAGGCTGTGCAGACCATTCTCCGCCGCGAGGGCTACCCTAATCCGTACGAGACACTCAAGGCGCTCACCCGCACGGGAAAGGGCATTGACGAAGAGACAATGGAGAATTTCATCACTTCCCTCGAGGTTTCCGACCCTGTCAAGGAGGAACTACGCGCCATCACCCCTTGGAGCTACACCGGGTACTAGGTCATATCAAAATGTAGACTCGCTGACCCTGAAGGAACCTGCATTGATCAAGGCATCCATGCCACTCAGGCGGCCAAGGTAGCAGTCTATAAGATTCTGGATCACAGCATTGTAATCGGTAAGGTTCTCATCACCGCTAAAATCCGAGAAGCCGCTCGGATAGCCTGCATTGAGGTCCGAAGCCGTGCCAGGCCACATTGTGCTGTCATATTGCCACGAAAGGGCATTCTCCTGGCCCAGACGGGCAATCTCGGAGGTCACAGCCTCAAGATATGGCTTGAGAACCGTCCAGCGGGCCTGAACCGCAGCGACGAAATCCGCATCGTCCATAAGCAGAGGATACCACATGCACGGCTGCTGGTTCTCCTTGTAACCTCCAGATTTGGAGATCTTGGACGACGAACTTAGAAATGCGTCCCAGGACTTGACACGGTCGGACCCCATCTTCTGTGCCTCCGCAGGGTTCTGGAACGTGCCCCTGTCGAAATCCCACACCGGGCCTGCGTGCAATTTGTCATTGCCGCCGTTGATGTAGCCGTAGATGGAGCGCGGCTCGGTGTACTCCCTGTTCATCGCCAGCTCCCAAATCAGCCACTGGTCAATAAATGAAGGAATATCAATCAGTTGCGAATACTCCGCATACGAGCCTCCCTTGATGGAGGTCTCAATCGCCTGTATCTTGTTGCCAATCTTGGTGACATAGTCATCCGGCAGCACACCATCCTTCAGTTGCCAGGTGATTCCGCGGCTTGTCACGCCTTTGTACGTCTCGTCCTGCATCACGTCGAACTCCACCAGATATCCGCAATCCTCGTACGCAGATGACGCTCCGGCCGCCACCAAATCCTCGTAGCAATCATTGATATTCAATCGTTTGCTGCCAATCTTGATTTGCTCGCAAATAAGATAGTTCCCCACGTGATGACCGTCGAACACCAATTCAACGCTCCTGCCTGACGGATTCCAGATTATTCCCTCGTCAATGCCGCCGGCCTGCCAGGCCTTGGTGGTGGCATCAGCCGCTGCAAAACCGACCAGATTACGTATCATCGAACGGTCCAGCCAATTGGCCATCAGGCACCAACGCTTATGGGAGGCCATTCCCAGAACCTTCTGCTTGGCAGTCAGTTTCACGGCGAACGGCTTCTTCGGAAGCTTCTGTGTCGAGTTGCCCCTCATCCTGACGCCGCAGAGAGTCGTGGCCATATCCACAGTTCCGTCAGCATTGTAAACCGTCATCTGGTCATCCTCCACCCAGTCGGTGTCTTTGCCGCGGACCATGAAGTCCACAAACTGGTTCAGCAGGGTGCCGCCAATATTGCTGCCGCCGATGGTGATTCCTCCAGTGTATTTCTTGCTGAAATCGCCTGAACTGCTTTGCTTTACGACCACAACAGGCAGACCCGTATTCCTCACATTGACATTGTAGGTACGGGTATCCCCATTGGCACTCACCTCGATGGTCTTCGTGGCAGACCAGTCAATTTCGGTCTTGCCGCTCTCAATGGCCACGCCGTCAGCCGAAACGGTCGTTCCTTCAGCCACCGTAAACTGCGGAATAAGCTTGAAATCAAAGAGATAAGGTATGACAATGTCAATGTCGCAACCACTAATGGTGGCCACTTCCTCGGTCACGGAATTGAACTTCGGAGAATAACTGTTTGATGATACCGAAGTAACGAGTTGGTTGCCCAGAATCTTCCCCGCATTGTCAGCCACGGTGAACTTGAACGAACTCAATGTCGGCAGCGCCCTGATATTCGGCTCCTCCCCGTAATCCTCCGCCATCTTCGCCGCAAGGCCGGAGAGCGAGGCCGGAAGACCGTAGATGTAGCCGGGCTGGAAATCCACCTTGCACTTCACCCTGTAGGTGGCGGCGTATTCACCTGTAAGGACCTCTATTTCAATGCAGTCCCCGGTCTTGATATCCGGAATCAATGTCAGGTAACCCGTGTATGTCTTGCCGGCGGAAAGCTGGGGCTTGTCGCTCCAAATCATTGTCGTAGAAGAAGTTGCGCTCTCCCCTATCGTATAGGAGCCGTCAACGGCATTGAAAGTGAAATCTCCGTTGATCCGGCGCGCGGTCCCGTCTGGTCCGGACAATGTCAATGTGATGCTTTCGAGTTCCTGCCCCTCGAGTGCGGTGCCGTCGGCAGAAATATTGACCTTAAGCATTGAGAAGAGATGCTTCATCTTGAATCGGTATCCCTCTGCGGCATCCCCGCTGTCCGGGACGCCGTATTTCCAGTCGTCGGTCAACAGGCCTGTGCTGAGGCTGAATGTCTGTTCGGCGTGGACGGTTCCGGTCAACTCCGTGAAGGGTTTGCCGTTATTGTCCTCAGTATAAGGATAATATGCAAATGCAGGAGTCCCCGCAAGGCTGCCGGTAAACTTGGCTTTGGTGACATTGCCGGCAGAGTTGTTCGTAAAGCAGGCGTTCTCCGTGCCGGTCGTTCCTGCTGCCGTCCCGTCCGTGAATACGCCGATTTTGTCGCCGGGCGACCAGAGCAGGCCTGTCACATTGTCCTTATAATGAGCAGGGTCAATGCAGGTGCGGGTCCCGGTCTCTCCGTCGTCGATGATGGCGGTTATCACGGTCTCCACTCCATCCATTCCGGGGTCGTTCTCCGCGATGCCTGCGCACGAGGCGAGCAATGACAGGGCCGCAATCACCGCCAGAATGCGGGAGTATCTTCTCATTGATATGTTCAAGTCCTTCATTATTTTAGGTGTTTTTCAGTTTTCATATTGCCGCCTTCTCAATTGTTCAGTCTTGGATACAGCGACCGTGGATGCCATCGCGAACCTGCGAGGACAAGCAAATGCGAGAGATTTTTCCACTATCTCCGCTCTGTCGAAATGACAATGAACGTTGTTATTCCGCTGTCGTAGCTGGGTAGACGGTCTTGGTCCACTGGAAGGTGGTGACTACAGGGAAGTGGTCGGAGTAGCCGACGTCCTTCGTGTAGGATATTGTCTGGTTCGAATTGTACTTGGTATTGCCGCTGGTATTGCTTCCATTGGCATCCTCGACCATTACCCCGGAATAAGATACAGACACGGTGCTCTTCCGGAAATTGTCCACATCATTCTGGTGCGCGGTCGCTTTCAGCTGGACCTCTGAGCCAGGGACATTGATGTACCATATCTTGTCAACGACCTCACCGCATTGATTGTCAGCGCATACAATGTCATTGCTCGTATCACCGGCGAATGCAAACCTAGTCATAAGCGAGAGGCTATTCCACTGAGGATAAATGCCACCGCGGTAGAACTCAACCCAAGGGTCGGAGACGGTGTAGCCCGCATTGCTGTCGTATGCTGCGACGACATCGAGGAAGTTGGTCTTGATGTCGTGGCGGGTGTAACGCATGTTGGTGTCGCCCATGATGATGGCAGGGCGATTGTTGGCAGCGGCCTTTTCGAGAACATAGTCACGGAGCTGGCGCAATTGTCCCAGAACCGCCTTTACATAAGCATTGGACTCAGTATTGCCGCTGCCGCTGTAGGTGTTCATGTGGGTGATATAAACGTCAATGACAATGTTGTTCGTTGCATCAACGGTCACCACATAATGACGGAATCCCTTCTTTATGCAGGTGTTGGCACCAGAAGTGAGGCCACCTTCAGCATCATTATATTGAATATATGTTTCCCCTGTGGCACTTGTTGTTGACGTGCGCCAGAAGAAATTCAATCCATCCGTATCAGCAGTAGAAGTCAGCTGTGCAGAAGTAACCGTTCCCCTCCAGGTTCCGTGAGAATAGTTTGTCAAACCAGCAACAAGTTGAGAATTATATTCGAAATCCTCACTTGCAGCGATAATGTCCCAACCCAATCCGTTTGCAATGTTGGCCATTGTGGTGGTCCCGGATGAGCCCGGGCCGTCACCATTGATAGTAATACCAGAAATCTTCTGCGGCAGACCATCCACATTGAACGCGCAGGCAGTGAACGTGCCGGTGGTGACAGTAGGTTCAGGGTCTGTGCTACCGCCTTCTCCACCTTCTCCAGAGCCTCCTTCACCACCTTCGCCTTCGCCGCCTTCACCGGTGCCGATTTCGTCGTAGGTCGGTTCGGTTCCGTAGGCAGCTTTCATCTTTTCGGCCAGGGTCGTGAGGGTCATCGGGAAGGAGTAGATGCAGCCTGAAGCCAGGTCTGTAAGGCAAGGCACCTCGAAGATTGCCTTGTGCTTGTTGGTCAGTACCGTTATCGTTACCTTGTCATCTTTCCTGACATCAGGAATCAACGAGAGATAGCCGGTGTAGGATTTGCCGGAAGAGAGGAGGGGAGTGCCGTCTGACCAGAGCATCGTCGTGGTGTTGTCAACACCGTCAGCAGCCGTTCCTTCCAGGGAATATGCCCCGTCAACTGCACTGAAAGAAAAGGTACCGTTGATGCGCCGGATGTCAGAGCCGGAAGTGGAAGTGGCCTTGATTGCAATGCTTTGGAGGGTTTCGCCTTCGACAGGGGAGCCTGTGGCGTCGATGACCACCTTGGCCAGGGCGAAGAGGGATTTCATCTTGAATTTGTAGCCGCTGGAGAGGGTGGAACTGAGTTCTCCGTACTTCCAGTCACAATTGATCTTGCCTGTGGCGAGGCTGTAGGTCTGTTCGCTGCTGACAGTACCGGTCAATTCTGTCGCTTCTTTTCCGTCGTTGGCGCTGGTGTAAGGGAAGTAGGCGTACTGCGGAGCCTCGCCATCGGCAAGGGTGCCGGAGAAAGTCGTACTCCCGGCATTGTCCGTGGAGGTGTTGGTGAATTTGGCGTTCAATGTCCCGGCGGAACCGTACACTCCGAGGCAGTCGTCCGGTGTCCATAGCAGGCCAACCCCGTTCGAATATTGTTTCGGATCAATGCAGGAGCGCGTAAGCCCCTCGCTTTCAATCGTCGCCGTAATAACGACATTGCCCCCGGCCGGATTCAGGTCAGGGTTCATCTCATTGCAAGACACCAGCGCCGCACCCGCAATAAGCAGCGTCATGGTAATGTTCTTTGAAGTCATATAGTCTTATGTATTTTGTCAAGTTGCCTTGTCAATTCCGCCTTTTGTCATCTCGAGCGCAGTCGAGAAATCTTCCTCCTGGCCAATCAATCCCCAGATTTCTCCACTCACTCCGTTCGGTCGAAATGACAGAAGGTCCTCTCTGCTACACTGCCGGAGGCGGCTCAATAAAGTCAAAAGGACAGACCGGGCTCTTGTCCCAATCTGTCCTTAAATGTATTAGATAGCGTCCCCACCGTTTTGGACGGTCGCATCATTCGTCGCAGTAGCCTGTTCAGTTCCGCCAGTTCCGCTTCCCGAGGTACCAGCATGCTTCAGGTAGAACTTGGAGTTCATCTCGATGATGGCCTTGATGATATCAGCACCATAGTAGGTAGCATTGTCTCCGGTACACTGGTTGAACATCACGATTCCGAGAGGGGATGGGTCCGTTTTAGCGTTGATAGTTTCAAGAAGCCACTTGTTCATTACAGTTGCGAAGTTTGTAGGTGAAGGGCTATCACTCGTTTGGCTAGTTGCTTCGGTACCTCCGCAGTTGAAGTAGAACCATACATTATGCGTGGAAGCATCATAAATCTGCTTAGAATATGTCATCATAGCACTCAAGGCATTTTGACGATTCTCGTAAGTTGGAATGGTAGTATCTGTTCCCGTATCAGCCTGTGTACGGTTGGCGCTTGAGAAACACCACACAAATGGATTTACCAAAGTTTGTGCTGTAGCAGCTCGGAAGTATGTACGATGAGTATCAGTATCATCACCCCAGGTTTGCCAAGAAAGGTTAGAGAAGAATGGGACTGAATACTTCTCAGATTCTGTCATTTGGAACAAGAACGGATTATATGAGAACAGTGCAGGGAGGTTATTTTCATACGTGAAGGTAGTGCTGCTGACAGTTCCGCTCATAGCAATGTTGGAATCCACATTAATCTTAAGAATTAACTTGCCAAGTACATCATCAACAGTAGTGTTGGCTGTAATCTCATTCTGATATATTTTAGCTTTTACAGCGTCAGTGAGAGAAGAATAAGTATCATACAGCAACTTCAACCAAGCACCGAAGTCAACAGGGCGAAGACCACTTGTACCACCATCCGCATAACTTAACACTAAAACAGCATATTCTGTTTCATTAACTGCATTGGCGATATTAGTGATAATACCTGATATTGCGGTTCCACTATAATACACTTTTCCGTCAGAACCAGTTCCAGAATTTACCGTATTGGTTCCCAAATCGTAAGTAGCAGTTGAATTACCTCCTGTACCTGACAAGGCGATTCCGTTTGGTAATGTTTGAGCAACATCGTAGGTAATAAAGATTCCTCCTTTTCCTGTCGAAGTGGTTTTCGTCTCCACCGCAAACGCTCTTACGCCGGCATCCCACAAAGTGGCGATATCTGATGTAGCCTGATAGTCTTCAGAAGAACCTGCATACCAAGCACCCGGGAGGGAAATCTCGGAAAGGTAGATATTTCTGTAGTCAGGCAGGGATGGAATCCAGTTTGCCAAATTATACGTCCACTCTTCAGATGCGTAATTGAGTTGAGGAAGTTTGATCTTGTGCACAAGACCTGGCTTGAGTTCTCCAGTCTGATCACTGAGCGTTTTCGAGAATGTACCAGCAGAAGTTGCAACTTCAACTTTCCATCCGCTCAAATTGTTTACACCACTAATAGGCATCACGCACATCTTGGCCTTGAGCGTCTGTTTTGTTGTTGACAGGACAGTAGTGTACTGGTTATTGTCAAGGAAATGGAGTGTAATGGTGTTGTCTCCTCCGGCAGCAGCTGCAACAGAAGGATTTGCTGAATCCGAAGAAGGAAAACTGAAATCAAAGTCACCGGCTATGGTAGTTCCAGTAGGAGCTACAAGTGTAATACTCTGGATTGTAATCTCGGATTTCTGGCTTCCGGTATATGTGTCCGGCGCAGTTAGCTCAAACTCCAGCACCGTGGAGAACGGAGTGTAATGCAGCTCAACAGTAGAGCCATTCTTCACACCAGCTGTCTTGGCATACATCACTACGTTGCCCATCTCGGCAGGCTGAGCATAGTAAGAAGTGCCCAAATCCGTAGTACTTGCGAACTGGGTGGCATCCACGTGAAGTTTCGCAGTAACACTGGAACCGTCAACGAGCAGTTCTGTACCGGCAGTCGACGGATATATCGAATAGAAATCAGCAGTCTCAGCTTCTCCCCACTGCACGCCGGCATCCCCTGTCTTGTTAAGGGAAGTAGCATAGTTCTGTTCCTCGGACTCAACAGCCACCTGATACTCGGCACTGTTATGGCTAGACGAGCACTGCGGCGAAGCGACCCTCACCTTGTCGCCATTGACCCAGTAAATCGGGAAACCTGTCGAGGTCTCCTCCCCGTAAACGGTCTTGGTCTTCCCGGGAAGTGCAGCACCGAACTGCACCTCGTCACCAGGATTGGCCTTGTTGACATTGTCAGGATTCAATTCCTCTTTGCAGGCGACCGCAAGAACAACGGCAGCCATTGACAAGAATATGTATTTTGATGTTTTCATCTTTTCGTCTCGTATAATGGTTTATTTAGCGTTCCTCAGTATTCAGGCTACAATGTAGGATCACTGTCCCAACTGCCGCTGCTAAAGTCGCCTGAAAAATCAGTATTGGTCTTGTGCTCATCTATCCTTCCGCTATCGGTATCAGGATTGGTAACCTCAGAAGATGCACTGCAGAACCCGCTTTCCATCTCAATGCGGCAGACGGAAAGCAACGGAGCCTGATATTCTTTCTTCATTT
>JBJEBV010000087.1:0-9165 GCA_051870395.1 Candidatus Cryptobacteroides sp.
CCGGGGTGAAAAATTCCCGGATTTCTTTGTAAGTCAGAATATTTTTGAGTAAATTTGCCCGCTTTTTCCGTGGAAGCGGGCTTACGTTTTTGCGGACAAGCACAGGAAATAATGTCAAACAACTAGTTTTTTATCTGATTTATTAAAATTATGGAAGAAAACAAAGTAGCAATGGAGGCTCAGGAAGCACCTGAAGTTCAGGTGGAGGAGACTCCTGCAAAAGAAACCGGGAAATCGGTCCTCAATGCTTCAGTGGCTCCTGAGGAGTTCGACTGGGATGCATTTGAGAAGGAGCCTGCCTATGGTGACGTGGACAAGGCCACCATCGAGGCAGCTTATGACAAGACCCTCTCTGAAATCAAGACCGGCGAGGTCGTGGAGGGGACAGTAACAGCTCTCAACAAGAGGGAAGTCCTCGTGAACATCGGTTACAAGAGCGAAGGCGTTATCGCCGCTCCTGAATTCCGTTACAACCCTGAGCTCAAGGTTGGTGACAAGGTTGAGGTATTCGTAGAGTCACCTGAGGACAAGAAAGGACAGCTCGTTCTCTCTCACAAGAAGGCTCGTCAGCTCCGTTCCTGGGATATGGTAAACGCAGCATTCGACAACGGCGAGATCGTAAAGGGTTATGTGAAGACACGCACAAAGGGCGGTATGATTGTCGACGTGTTCGGCATCGAGGCCTTCCTCCCTGGCTCGCAGATCGACATCAGGCCTATCAAGGACTACGACCAGTATGTTGACCAGACAATGGACTTCAAGATTGTCAAGATCAACCAGGAGTTCCGCAATGTTGTCGTTTCCCACAAGGCTCTCCTCGAGGCAGAACTCGAGAAGCAGAAGAGCGAGATCATCGGCAAGCTCGAGAAAGGCCAGGTACTCGAGGGTACTGTCAAGAACATCACCAACTACGGTGTATTCGTTGACCTTGGCGGTGTTGACGGTCTCATCCACATCACAGACCTCTCTTGGGGCCGCGTAAACAACCCTGAGGAAGTTGTCAAGCTTGAGGAGAAGATCAAAGTTGTCGTTCTCGACTTCAATGAGCAGCAGAAGAGGATTGCTCTCGGTCTCAAGCAGCTTACAGCACATCCTTGGGACAGCCTCGATCCGGATATCAAGGTTGGTGACAAGGTTACCGGAAAAGTCGTTCTCATCGCTGACTACGGCGCATTCGTCGAGATCAAGCCGGGTGTTGAGGGACTTATCCACGTTTCCGAGATGTCCTGGTCTCCAAGATTCCGTACAGCCCTGGACTTCCTGAAGGTCGGCGACGAGGTAGAGGCCCAGATTCTTTCTCTCGACAGGGAGAACAGGAAGATGTCCCTCGGTCTCAAGCAGCTCACTGCAAACCCTTGGGACAATATCCGCGAGAAATATCCTGTAGGATCTCAGCACAAGGCTATCGTCCGCAACATCACCAACTTCGGTCTCTTCGCAGAGCTTGAGGAAGGCATTGAGGGTCTCGTACACATCAGCGACCTCTCCTGGGACAAGATCAAGCATCCGTCAGAGATGGTCAAGACAGGTGACACTATCGATGTCATCATTCTTGACTTCGACGAGAATGACCACAAGCTCAGCCTTGGTCACAAGCAGCTCCTCCCTAATCCTTGGACAGAGCTCGAGGCCAAGTATCCTGTAGGTACAGTTGTTGAGGCTACCGTCGGTTCTTCTACCGACAAGGGCGCAAACATCATTCTTGAGGACGGTACCGAGGGATTCGCATTCAAGAGGGATCTCGTCAAGGAAGACGGCAAGCAGGCTGTTGAGGGTGAGAAGCTTCCGTTCGTAGTAACGGAACTCAGGAAGAGCACACGGAAACTCTTCCTCTCACATCTCAAGACTTATGCTGACGTGAAAGCCGAGAAGGCTGCAGCTGAGATTGACAACACCAAGAAGGCTGTCAAGAAGATCAACTCCACGATCGAGAAGACAACCCTCGGTGACATCTCCGAGCTCGCTGCCCTCAAGGATAAACTTGAGAAGGGTGAATAATTTTACGTTGAAGATAATGGGCACGGCTTCGGCCATGCCCGTTGTCGAAAGATACCAGAGCGCTCACGTCCTTGAGATTCGTGGGCGCTTGTTTTTGATAGACTGCGGAGAAGGTGTCCAGAGGCAGTTGCTGAAGAACAAGATTTCCTTTGCGAAACTGGACTCCATTTTCATTTCCCACATTCACGGGGACCATCTTTTCGGCCTTTTCCCTTTGCTTTCGACCATGGGCCTTTCCTGCCGGAATACTCCGGTGGTAATCTATGGCCCGACCAATCTCGGACCTTTCCTGAAGTTTTTCATGTCCTACTATGGCAAGGGCCTGGGCATTGAGGTGGATTTCCATCCCCTCGACCTGAAGGAACCCCGTGTCATCTACGAGACCAAAAGCCTGGAAGTGCTTGCATTTCCGCTCAACCACAAGATTGAGACCTACGGCTACCTCTTCAGGGAGAAGATGCCCCAGCTCAATGTGAAGAAGGAGGCGGTTGAACGCTACAGCCTGACACTCAGTGAAATAGGTGCTATCAAGAGAGGTGAGGACGTACTCCGGCCTGCCGGTCCGGATGACGGAGCATCGTTCATGAACGGATTTGTTCGCCATTCAGGGACAGACGAACCCCTCCTCATCAGGAATGACGAGGTGGCTTACAGGCCTTATGTCCCGCACAGTTATGCATATTGCAGCGACACTGCTCCGTTCCCTGAACTCCCTGCCTGGGTGAAGGGTGTTGACCTTCTCTATCACGAGGCGACATATCTTGACGAAATGTCCGTCCAGGCGGCAGCAAGGTATCATTCCACTACTATCCAGGCAGCCCGCTGCGCTCTTGAGGCCGATGCAGGCAAGCTGGTAATCGGACATTATTCCTCCCGTTGCCGCAATGCTTCCAAGTACCAGGAAGAATGCCGTACCGTCTTCCCTGAGACCTATGCAGCCGGGGATGGGGATATTTTCGAAGTGTAAGGGCAACAACATTGAATGATTTTAGTTATTATTGCGGAATGCGGAAACCATTGACAATATTATTGCTGATATCCTTTGCCATCATCAGTATCGGAGCGACATCTGTCACCCCTCAGGATGACTATATCCGGAAATACTCGGCCACGGCCGTCAGGGAAATGTACAGGAGCGGCGTGCCGGCCAGCATTACACTGGCCCAGGGCCTGCTGGAGTCGCGCTACGGACAGTCAGAACTGGCAGTCAGGGGCAACAACCACTTCGGTATCAAATGCCACGACTGGACGGGGAAGAAGATGTACTATGACGATGATGCCAAGGGGGAGTGCTTCAGGGTTTATTCCTCGGCTGACGAGAGCTTCAGGGACCATTCGGATTTCCTGAGGTACAGGGATAGGTACAAGTTCCTGTTCGACTACGATGTGACCGACTACAAATCCTGGGCTTACGGGCTTAAGAAGGCAGGTTATGCCACTGATCCTGCATATCCTTCAAAACTGATTAAAATTATTGAAGATTATCATCTATATGATTATGATACAATGACTTCTGCGCCTTCGGACGAGACTGTGAAGGAAGCCGGGAAGAAGGCTGGGAAGCGGAAAAGACAGAAGAAGTCGGGTGGAGAGCAGCAGGAGGCTGTTGTCATTCCGGAGTCCCCGCATTCCATCGAGGAGCCGAAGCGCCTGGCCCTGGAGGATCTTGGAGAGAAGTTCACATTCTCCCTTTCGCGTAAGATTTATTCCATAAATGGCGTCAAATTCATTTATGCCAATGAGGGGGAGACCTATTCTTCAATTGCCGGCAAATATGACCTTTTCCCCAAGGAGATCCTGAGGTTCAATGATACCGGAGCCGACCGCTCTCTCATGACAGGAGAAGTGGTCTATATACAGGCCAAGAAAACAAAGGCCGCGAAAGGAATGGATAAGTACATATCCGACGAAGGAGGTGAGACAATGAGGGAGTTGTCGCAGCGTTTTGGATTGAAACTCAAGAACTTGTGCAAAATGAACGGCAGGGGTACGGGCTATGTTTCCCAGCCGGGGGACGAGTTCGTTTTAAGATAGGCTTGAAGTATGAAAGCATCAGCAAGAAAAATCATCATTGCGGCCCTGGCTGTCATTATGGCCATTGGCGCACTGGCCGGCTTCATTGTCGGCAGGAAATACGTGGATAGGAAACTGCCCAATTTCAATGAAGGGATAGAGATTTACGTCTATCCGAAGATGAATGCCCTCGATGTCATTGAAGAACTTGTGGACAGCGGCATTGTCATCAGGCCGAGGAGCCTGGAGCGTGCGTTCAGGGAGGAGGGACTGCTCCCGCTGTCTCCTGAGGCAAACAGGATAAAAGCTGGGCATTATGTCATATCTGCCTCGAATACAAGTACATACGTGGCGAGAATGCTGAAGGGAGGATGGCAGGCGCCTGTGAATCTTGTCATTTCCGGAGCGATTCGAAAACGTGGGGATCTGGCAAGGAAGATAAGCCGTCAAATGCTGCTCGACTCAGCAGATGTGATGGCCGCCCTTACGGATTCCTCACTTCTGGCTGGCTACGGTTTCACGCCTGAGAACGTTTTCGGTCTCATTGTCCCGGACACGTATGAGGTTTATTGGACAGACTCCATGCAGACCATCCTGGACAAGAACAAGGCTGCCCTGGATGCTTTCTGGACCGAGGAGAACAAGGCCAAGGCCAAGGCCCAGGGACTGACCCCGTCGGAAGTCGTGATTCTGGCATCCATTGTCAGGGGCGAGTCCAATTATGTTCCTGAGTATCCGAAGATTGCGGGCGTATATCTGAACCGCCTCCACAAGGGGATGAAACTTCAGGCTGACCCTACCATTGCATTCTGCTACGACTATACATTGAACCGGATTTACAAGAAGCATTTGACCATTGATTCTCCGTACAATACATATATGTATGCTGGCCTTCCTCCGGCTCCGATTTATGTCCCTGGCCGGGATGCGATGAACGCCGTCCTGAATCCGAAGGGGGAAAACTACCTTTTCTTCTGTGCAAGTCCGGAATTCAACGGCTCGCATAATTTCGCCGCTACTTACCAGGAGCATCTACGCAATGCCAGGGCCTATGTCCAGGCATTGAACAAGAGGAACAGGGAACGCGAGGCGGCAGGAAAATAACTTGACTAATAACTAATTGAAAATGAAACAGATAACCTTGACACTACTGCTGGTGATTTCCTGCTCTTTGTTTGCGGGAGCCCAGACGGCCGGATACAAATTCATTGAAGCGTCCGAACTGAACATCATCGGAAAGATTCATCCTGACACGCCGAATCCCTATCACCGGGTTGACACGGTGAAATTCAAGGGATTCACCAAATCCGAGAATAACCAGGTGCGTTGCGCCTCAGGTCTCGCCGTGGTCTTCAAGACCAATTCCACCGCCATTACTGTCAAGACTGAATACGGACCTGCTTACACCGCCGTCAATACAATGCCGATTTCGTACAGGGGCTATGACCTCTATATAAAGAAAGACGGGGAATGGCTCTGGGCCGCCGCAGGTGCGACAAAGACTGAGAAGTCCAATGACAACCTCGTCCTGATCAGGAATATGGACAATACTGAGAAGGAATGCCTCCTGTATCTCCCGATTTACAATGAGCTCCTGTCCGTCCAGATAGGTGTTGACAAGGATGCGGAAGTTTCCGCCATTGAGTCTCCGTTCAGGCACAGGGTGGGAATCTTCGGCTCAAGTTTCACCCACGGAATCAGCACCAGCAGGGCAGGTATGAGTTATCCGGCCCAGTTCACGAGGCATACCGGCATCCAGCTTCTCAGTCTCGGCTGCAGCGGGAACTCCAAACTCCAGCCATATTTTGCGGACGTGCTCTGCGCCGCCGATGTGGATGCATTGATATTCGATTCATTCTCAAACCCTTCCGCCGAGCAGATTAAGGAGAGACTTTTCCCGTTCATTGAGAGGATTCAGGAGGCGCACCCGGATATCCCGCTGATTTTCCAGCGTACTATCTACAGGGAAAGACGGAATTTCGACCTGGCCACGGAGAAGTCCGAGGCCGGGAAACAGGCTATGTCCGACTCCCTGATGGCCATTGCCGTCAAGAAATATGACAATGTCTATTATATCCGCACCAATGCCACGGACGAACTTCACGAGACTTCTGTGGACGGTACTCATCCGGGTGATTACGGATATACTCTCTGGGCCCGCTCCATTGAGAAGCCGGTGCTCAGGATATTGAAGAAATACGGAGTGAAATAGTTGAGCGAAGCGAGTGGATAAATCCAATTCAGGGGAGGAGCCTCAAAACTCCTCCCTTATATTGTATCTGTTCCTGTCATAGGAACTTCTGGAAATCATCTCGCAGATGAATCCGGTCAGGAAAAGCATTGCTCCGAGCAAAACTGCCAGCAGGGCAATGTAGAACAGCGGCTGGTCCGTAACCGGGCGGAAATGCATGCCGCCGGCCTGGTGTATGAGCTTGGAGGCAATCAGCCAAACGGCAATGATGAAGCCTGCAAGGAACATCAGTATACCGGTGAACCCGAAGAAATGCATAGGCTTCTTTCCGAAAGTGCTCAAGAACCAGAGGGAGAGCAAGTCCAGGAAGCCGTTCACGAAACGCTCGATACCGAATTTGCTCTTGCCGTATTTGCGCTTCTGGTGATGTACCGGCTTCTCGGTAATGCGGGTGAATCCAGCATTCTTGGCCAGATAAGGTATGTAGCGATGCATCTCGCCATAAACTTCGACATTCTTCACGACCTCGTTGCGATAGGCCTTCAGGCCGCAGTTCATATCGTGGAGTTTGATTCCGGTAATCCACCTGGCCGTAGCATTGTAAAGTTTTGACGGAAGATTCTTGGTCAGGGCGTTGTCCTTCCTGTGCTGCTTCCATCCTGATACTATGTCCCAATCTTCCTCGGTAATGAGCCTGTACATTTCAGGTATCTCCTCCGGGGAGTCCTGCAAGTCGGCATCCATGGTTACTACCACATTGCCTTTGGCTTCCTTGAAACCGTGGTAGAGGGCGGCTGACTTGCCGTAGTTTCTGCGGAAACGGATTCCGTGGATATTGCTGTCAGCGGCGGCCAGTTCCCTGATTGTGCCCCACGAACCGTCGGTGCTGCCGTCGTCCACCATCAGGATCTCATATTCCCAGCCGTTTGTGTGCATTACATCCCTTATCCAGGATGTGAGTTCCGGAAGGGATTCCTTCTCATTGAGGAGAGGTATGATGATGGAAATGTCAGGTGTCATATTGTATTTTCAGGCTTGGTCTTGTTCATTGTTTTCCGCAAAAATGTCCCTTGGAGGAATGCCTGCGGAGAAAATCTTGGCGACGATGGCGCCGTAGATGAAGCAATAAATCAGGTTGGTGAAGAATGCTATCTGCGGGTATATTCCCATTGACCTTTCCAATGATACCATATCGCTGTCGCTGAATCCCGGCATCGTTCTTACAGTGTCCATTGCGGTCTTGAGGGCATCTTCCACCATTCCCGGCGAGATGACGCAGATGTTCAGGAGCTGGATTCCCGAATAGACTACAGCCGATGTCAGGGCCACAATTACGCCCAGCCTGAAACTCTGCCGGTTGTCCGCGCCTTTGTGCCCGGCCACGAACTTCAGCATGAAGAAGCGCATCAGCCAGAGGCAGCCGAGGAATTTCACCAGCCAGAGGCCTGCGTTCAATGCCACAGCGAGCATCTTCAGGCCTGCTCCGCCATTCTCTGCGAGGGCCGCCGTGCCCATATTCAGGAAAATGAATACTCCGGTAGCAAGGCCGAGTATCATGCCGTATCCGGCTCCCTCATTCCACATTGTAGTTCTGTCAATCTTGGCTGCCATTTCAATATATATTGGTTAATCCGTGCAAATGTACGCAAAAAATTCGTATCTTTGCGGTCTTGAACTGATAATATGGCTGGCCAAGTTCAAGTACTTGGTTTGTAAATACTGGCCAGTCCAATTCAATTATTGGGTTTTTAATTATTTTCAATGATGATTGACATCAAATTTCCTGACGGAAGTGTCAGGTCCTTCGAGGAAGGAGTAACAGGTTATCAGATTGCGGAAAGCATCAGCCCGAGGCTGGCAGCCGATGTCCTGGCTGTTTCTGTAAAAGCCGACGACGATACTACAGTGGGCAAGGGCAATGTCATCGGTCTCGACACCCCTATTGCCAAGAACAGCGCCATCCGGCTTCTCAAATGGGATGACCCTGAGGGAAAGCACGTTTTCTGGCATTCTTCAGCCCACCTTATGGCACAGGCCTTGGAGGCACTTTATCCGGGCGTGAAGTTCGGTATCGGTCCGGCCCTCGAAAACGGATTCTACTATGATGTTGACCTTGGGGACAAGGTTCTCTCTGACAGCGACCTTCCGGCCATCGAGAAGAAAATGCTCGAGTTTGCGCATTCGAAGGAGACTTTCAAGTGCACCAATGTCGCAAAGGACGAGGCTCTCAAATATTTCAATGAGAAAGGTGACGAATACAAGGTCGAGCTCATTGACGAACTGGAGGACGGCAAGATTACATTCTACCAGAACGGAAGTTTCACCGACCTCTGCCGCGGACCTCATCTCCGCGATACCTCAATGATAAAGGCTGTCAAGCTTACAGCCATTGCCGGGGCATATTGGAGAGGCGACGAGAAGCGTCAGCAGCTTACCAGAATCTACGGAATCACCTTCCCCAAGAAGTCACTTCTCGATGAGTATCTCGTGATGCTCGAAGAGGCCAAGAAGCGTGACCACAGGAAACTCGGTAAAGAGATGGAACTCTTTACATTCTCCCCGAGGGTCGGTATGGGACTTCCTCTCTGGCTGCCTCGCGGTACCGTCATGCGTCTCCAGCTCGAGAACTTCCTCCGCAAGAAACTTGACGAATACGGATATCTCCCTGTAGTCACCCCTCATATCGGAAGCAAGCAGCTTTACGTGACTTCAGGACATTATGCAAAATACGGCAAGGACTCGTTCCAGCCTATTCATACCCCGCAGGAAGGCGAGGAGTACATGCTCAAGCCTATGAACTGCCCTCACCACTGCGAGATTTACCGTTCGGCTCCAAGGTCATACAGGGATCTTCCTCTCAGGTTCTCCGAGTTCGGTACGGTTTACCGTTACGAGCAGAGCGGTGAGCTTCACGGACTTACCAGGGTCCGCTGCTTCACCCAGGACGATGCGCATCTCTTCGT
>JBJEBV010000088.1:0-1652 GCA_051870395.1 Candidatus Cryptobacteroides sp.
CTCAAGGCAAAGTATGAGGAAAGGGAGAACGCGCTCTTGACTGAGTATGAGGAAATGAAGCGCAAGCTGGAGCAGGAAAAGAAGGAACATGAGGAACTGCTCCGGAAGAAGATGGAGAAGCGTGAGGAGGAATTCCAGACTTCATACGTCAATATGACTCAAAGGGTCATTTCCGAAGCCAGGGAGCAAATAGCAGAGGCCCGTAAGAAGGCGGAGAGCAACAGCTACAGCAAACTGGCGGAGCAGCTGGAACTGTTCATGAAGGCCTTCCTCAAGATAATGGATGGTCACTCTCCGGAGGGTCAGGCTCTTCTCAAACAATATCAGGATGCGGCAAAGGAGGCGGAGAAAGCCCTCAAGGAGGAGGTGAAGGAGGCTCTTGACAAAGCGGAGAAGAAAGCCGACAAGAAGGCTCAGCATATAGAATCGCTCGTCAGGATGCTGTTCCTGCAGAAGAGTGAACGGTTCGTCCTGACCGATGAGGAACGGGAACCGTTGCTTGAGGCGGCGGCCAAGTCAGTGGACCTTACAGAGGAGGAGAAGGCAGAGCTGAATGCGTGCAACAGAAGAATCGCTGAATTCCGCCAGCGCAAACGGGATGCGAAACTGCTCAGAAGAGAGAAGAAGGGTCATGGGCGAAAGTCGATACCGGGCACCATACCAAGGCTGGCCGTCAGATACATCTATCCGGACTGCTATTACGGTCACGAGGATGAGTACAGGGTGGTCTATACGGGCGAAAGCGACATGAAGGAAGTCATAGTGCCGGCACCCGCCAAGTATTTTGTACAGCCATACGTGTTCCCGACCATAGTCAGGAAGGATGATCTGGACGAAAAACAGATAAGGCACCCGCGCGCTCAGGGCGTGACATGGAAGAGCCCTTATTCCGAGGAACTCAGGGCGCAGATAGTTACAGAGAAATACGTTTTCCACATGCCAGCCAACCGTCAGATAAAGAGAATGTCAATGGATGGACTGGACATGTCAGCCAGCACAATGGACGATATAATAGAGAGCACATGCGACACAGTTGAGCCACTCTACAAGCTGCAATGGCAGGGGGTTATGAAGTCCATGCTGCTTGCTGCCGACGGAAGTCCGATGCCCGTTCTCGACAACGAGAAGCACAAGACCATAAAGCAGTACATGATAGCGTACCGCTCCATTGATACAGGCATACCGGTATTCCTCTCCACACCGCCGATGGAAGGAATCAAGGGGGTGAGCAACGGCAGGGGAAAGAAGATAATCGAAGCCAACCTGTCGGAATGGACAGGTCAGGTCCTGATGTGTGATGCATACGCCGGTTATGACTGGGTCAAGAAGAGCGGCAGGATACTATGCCGGTGTGATGCCCATGCCCGA
Organism: Candidatus Cryptobacteroides sp.; assembly: GCA_051870395.1. Taxonomy (GTDB): domain Bacteria; phylum Bacteroidota; class Bacteroidia; order Bacteroidales; family UBA932; genus Cryptobacteroides. The sequence goes on from JBJEBV010000088.1 coordinate 1,369, forward strand.
AGGAAGATGGAGTCGTCCCTCAAGGAGAATCCCGGACTTGCAAAGATAGGAATGACCCTGCACCAACAGATATATACAGTAGAGGACATGATAAAGGCAGAGGAGAAGTCCATGGGCCGGAAAATGACTTCCGAAGAAAAGGTCCGGTTCCGCAATGACAATGCAAATCCATTGTGGACCAACCTCAAGCTGTGGTGTGAGAAGGAAATCCTCACTCTTCCTCACGAGAGCAAGATCTTTGACGCGATGAACTATCTCATCCGCCACTATGACGAGCTCACCGC
>JBJEBV010000089.1:0-1650 GCA_051870395.1 Candidatus Cryptobacteroides sp.
TAGTTTCATTGGTGAACCAGCCTTCCGGGAAGTACAGCGTGGCAGGGACGGTAGATGCCCTGAAGGAGTTCAAAGGGGAGTTTGTGCTTCAGACTATGTTCCTGAAGGGACCGGCTTTCAGTTCGCTGGAGGAGGAAAATGTGGCGGCATGGCGGAAGATTGCGTTGGAACTGCGCCCGAGGGAAATAATGGTATATACCATTGACAGACAGACGCCTGCGGAGGGACTCGGGAAATGTACCGTGGAGGAGATGGAGGCAGTCACCAGACCGCTTGCAGAGGCCGGAATCAAAATACAGATCAAGGGGTGAAATATTGATATTATGGATAATTTACATACAAAGTACGGATACTCTCCTGATAAGGAGGCTATCGACAGGAGTCTTGACCTGATTGCTTCCAATCTGGAAGGAATAAAGTCCGATGATGTCCTGCGTGAATGTTTCGGTCTTATGGACCTGACATCTTTAAGCACTACTGACACTGTTGCTTCAATAACCAAACTTGTGGACAAGGTGAATACCTACCGGGATGTTTATCCCGGCTATCCTCTTCCGGCTTCGGTCTGCGTGTATCCCAATCTGGCTTCTGTGGTGAGGGAGAACCGCAAGGATGATGCTCTTCACGTGACGGCCGTTTCCGGCTGTTTCCCTACTTCGCAGACTTTTGCTGAGATTAAGGCGGCTGAGTGTGCCAAGGTCGTGGAGGCTGGTGCTGATGAGGTAGATATTGTCCTGGCCCTGAACAAGTTCCTCGCAGGGGACTTCAAGGCTGCCGCTGATGAGATTGCTCTTTGCCGCAAGGCGGTGGATGAGGCTGGTGCGAAGGTCGGCCGGAAGATTGTGCTTAAGGTGATTATTGAGAGTGGCCTCCTTTCCAGCCCTGAGGTGATAGCCGATGCTTCGTTCTTGTCAATGGAGGCCGGTGCCGATTTCATAAAGACGTCCACCGGCAAGGTCAGTGTCAATGCGACTCCGATGGCTGCATTCGTAATGTGCGAATGTATCAAGGCATATTACAAGGAAACTGGCAGGAAGGTAGGTTTCAAGGCCGCAGGCGGCATTTCGTCCGTGATGGATGCTCTCTGTTATTATTCAATCGGCTGCACTGTCCTGGGCAAGGAATGGGTGAAACCGGAAACTTTCCGTTTCGGAGTGAGCCGTCTTGCCAACAGTATACTTTCAGCCGTGGAGCAGAAGACGGTGACCTTCTTCTGATTTCGGGAGACGAAAAGCCGGGCTTCCTGTATCCAATATCAATTATTCTTGTCGATAAGGATAATATGCAAATAAACCAGGCCGCCCCGGCAGCCTGGTTTATTTGCATCAATGCATTAGAACGGGAGGTCGTCACCCGGCATATCGTCAATGGAAGGAGCCGGTGCCTGTCCGAATGAACCCTGCTGTCCGAAAGACGGTGAGAATCCGGCAGGTACGTCATTGTAACCACCTTGTGCAGCGTTGCCGTATCCCTGGCTCTGGGGAGGCATCGAGCCATAGCCAGGCGCAGGAGCTGCACCCTGGCCTGCACCGGAATATCCCTGCCCCGCACCCTGGTAAGCCTGGCCTGCCGGACTGATTCTCCACGCCCTGAGGTCAGTGTACCATTTCCCGTTGAACTCACGGCTGGATATGTTGAATGCCACCTTTA
>JBJEBV010000090.1:0-8997 GCA_051870395.1 Candidatus Cryptobacteroides sp.
TTTTCAACCTAGCTTTTTTTGTTTAAATTTTACTTGCGAAACTTAAATTAAAAATAATCCAGAACAGGCAAGGAATGGCTTGTTGCGCTCCGAACTGAAACTTGTGAATAGCATTAATTCACTTCGGAAAGAGGGCTTATCCAACTTTGAAAACGTATTCAAGGAGGTCCAATCATTTTTCAATGAGGATAAAGTGGAAGACAAGGACAACATCTCCAACCTAACATTGCTTGATGAGGAAACTAACCGCAGTTACGGCAATGCATTCTTCCCGATAAAGAGAAAGAGAATCATTGCAAATGACGAACTCGGAATATTTGTGCCTATTGCAACAAAAAACCTTTTCCTGAAATATTATTCAAAAAGAAGCAACAATCTGATGCATTGGGAGAATTCAGATGCAAAAGACTACCTTGCCTGCTTGAAAGAATTTGTTTCACCATATATTAAAGCGTAAGTATTATGGGACAAAACTTGACATCGGATTTTGGAGAGAGGCTTTCCTTTTTCAAACTGTTTTCTCAGAAGCAGTTCAAAATAGTGATTCCTATCATTCAACGCGATTATGCTCAAGGAAGGACGGACGAGCAGACTACAGAGGTTCGATCAGATTTTTTGGATGCATTATATGGTTATCTTAATGAGGGGGTTCCTAATAGAGATTTGGATTTCGTATATGGGACTCTTCAGAGTGATGATGAGGATGAATATACGAACTTTATCCCTCTTGATGGTCAGCAAAGGCTGACAACTCTTTTTCTGCTGCATTGGTTCCTGTATCAGATTCAGGAAGAAAACGAAGAAGGCAACCTTCTACAAGAGGCTTATCGCTCTGCCCTGCTGACTGATAATGGACAGTCCAAGTTTACCTATAAGACAAGACAGAGCAGTACAGACTTCTGCAATGCTCTTATGCAGTCAGTAATTGATATGAACAATCTTATCGAAGTTGAAGATAAGAATGGTAAGAGGTATAAAAGCCTAGCCGGGACAATCAAGAATGAACCGTGGTATTTCAGAATCTGGAATAATGACCCGACCATTCAGTCCATGCTTGTAATGCTTGATGCCATATATAAGAAATTTATGGGACATCCAGAGTTTCTCAAAGGGCTTATGGATGAGGAGAATCCTACTATTACATTCATCTATAAAGATTTGAATAAGTATCGACTTACTGATGATCTCTACATAAAGATGAATTCAAGGGGCAAGCCTCTTACTAGATATGAAAACTTTAAGGCAAAGTTTGAACAATACATAAAGAAACTCATGGATGAAGAACCTGCCTTGAAAGCAAAGAGATATCGTCTGAAATATGCGGATTCAATAAAGGAGGTCGATTTCCATCAATATTTCTCTTTCAATATTGACACTAAATGGACCACATTGTTTTGGCAATACTGCAAAGGCGGCAAAGAAACGAATCTCGATACCTATATTGAGAACTATATCAGGGTGATACTTACCTGTCATTATGCTTCTGTCAACAAGTTAAGCTCTGATAATACCCTTGAGATTCTGACAAGTACAGACCCGAATCTCAAGAGCCTTTCGTTCAGCAAATATGAGTCCACCAAAGCATTAAATGCCGATGCTTTAATCATGCTTGTAGACTCTTTGGACGCCTTATATAATAACAACGATAAGATAAAGCCAGTTATCCCTAAGGAGTACTCTTTCTATTTCAACGAAGAAGCCATTTTTGGAAAAGTCATAAAGAATGATTTGTCACGCAATGAGAGAATTCAGTTCTACGCATATATTCAATTCCTTATACAGCATAAAGGTGACACCGAAGGCATAGAACAATGGATGCGTGTGGTTCACAACTTGACGCATCCAGATAATTCCATTATCGACAGTAATGCCGATATGGTCCGAGCTATGCACTCCATTAAGAACCTCCTGCCTTACTCGAAAGATATCCTGACTTATATTCAGAATAACGACTTTGATGGTTTTACCAGTCATCAGATTCGGGAAGAACGTGTAAAAGCTAGGATATTTGCAATTGACGGATGGAAACAATGTATTGAAAACATCGAGAAGCATTCCTATTTCAACGGACAGATTGGATTCCTTCTCGAGTTCTCCGGAATTAATGTATCTTCCTTCGATTTTGATAATGTTGATTTAATCACCGCTGATGCATTAGAGTTATTCAAGAAATACTCTACAATCGCATCACATATCTTCGAACTTAATGATAAAGGAATCCGTCACAACGATGTTAACTATTGTTTTGAGCGTGCGGTTCTTCGACAAGGGAACTATTTGATGGGGGCATCCTCGGACAGATATAATCTTTTGTCAACAGAAACAGTAGCTCGAAATGTCAAACGAGACTCAAGCTGGAAAAGATTCCTACGCATCTCCGATTACGACGGAAATAGGAAACGCAAGAACTATGTCAAACAAGTATTCGACCAGGTCCACAATCTTGAAGACATCACTAATGAGATTAAAAGTCAGTGCATCCCTGATTCCGACTCCCAATGGAGAAATATATTAATTGAAACTCCAGAACTACTTCAGCTTAGTGAAAAAGGATATATTGCAATGTATGACAACCAAGTCATAGTTTTGAGGCATTGGTTTAGTAATTCATATCATGTGGAATTGTATACCTATCATCTTTGGTTACGGAAGTTTAGAAATCGTCCTAAAAAATTGTTCTTCTGTAGCTACGAGGAACAAAAGACCTGGGAGATCGTTCCTTATATATACGGCTATGGCTTGACTTATAAAAAGAACAGGTATCATTTCTATATAGATTCAGTCATAAAAAGCAATTATGAACTTGATTACTTCCTGATTTCATTTGCCTTCGACAATACTAAAAGGGATGATTACCCGGAAGAACTTACCGAAATACTTTTGGGGCTAAACTTCAAGAGGAGTGATTCGGACAATTCTTTCCAATGGAAAGGGACAGCAGAATCTAGCATAATGACCAAACTTAACAATCTTGAAGATGCTCTTGTGATGTTGATGAAGAAATGAATTACTCACATGAAGTAAATCGAATCTAAACGAATAATCGGGATAACAGCAATATGGTTATAAGATTATGATACAAAAGAAGATATACTCCTATTTCGACGGCAACCCACAGCTGAGAACTCTCTTTGTGTTCGACAGTATGGGCGGAATCCTCAATGAGCTCGAGGACCTTGAATGGAGAGATGGATACAGGCTGGTGGTGTTCAAGGGTAACTGGTTCACCATAAAGTACAACCTTACTCACGAATGGAAAGATGACAAGGTTATCCTCATCATCCAGGGAATGAGCACGCCGGAATGTCATCAGGACATGGCCGACTTCCCTCTCTACGGTGAAATGAAGGCGAACATGGTCTACAGCGAGGAGAACTACATCACCTTCATGCAGCTCAAGGGAATCGGAAAGGATTTCGCCCCGTACGTCTCCCGTCATGTGGCAGAGATGCAGCTGTCCAAGTTCGACAAGATCCTTTCCGACTACTACAAGCCGGGTGTATTCTCCATAGATATCTGCAACCGTGCCCTGCTGAGCGGCTATATGGGCGCATCCAAGCTCCTGTCCTGGGATGACATCATCATCAAGCTCGTATGCCTGTGCGGCATTGAGTCCGAATCGGACAGGCTCAGCACCTTCATCCGCGCCCTGATGAACAACAAGGATGCCCAGACGGCCCTCAATGAGCGTCTCATTAGCATCGCGGGATTCCCGTTCGATATAATGACTTCCGCCCGTATAAGGAAGTTCGCAGAATCATTCAAGTATAACGCCATTACCCAAGGCATACCTGCCATAGCAGCTGATGACTACAGGGAGTACAAGATAGAAGACGCAGTAGTCCTTCAGAGGCTCAACAGCCTCAGGGAACACGCTGCCAACCACCCTACCCTTGCGGATGATTTCAGCAAGGCCGTAGCCATCCTTGCCTCTGCGATAAAGGAGGAGAGCATCATCAGATGGTATGGTCCGGACGCTGAGTACTCGTATATCACCGAGGCTCTCGCCTGCCCTATCGTCAGGAACCTCGTAGAGGAGAAGGCTTTCTCCGCTCCCGTGGAGACCAACGAGAGACTCAGGTCGCTCTCCATCCGGCTGCCGATGGACTCCGCCCTGCAGAAGGCTTTGGATTACCTGTCGAACGCATGCTACATGCTTGAGAAAATGCAGGGACTCGGTTCATACAAGCTGAAGACCCCGATGGAGTACATCTACAAGTACTGGAACGAGTTCTACCTTGTGGACTCATACTATAGGCTGTCGGTCGGTTCCTTCTGCGATATTGATCCGATGCTTCCGGTGTACGATGCCGTAATGGCTTTCAAGACACATCTCGACGCGGAGTACTCCAAGCAGTGCAACCTTTTCAATCAGGAATGGATCCGGTGCGTTAATGAGAGCGGCATCCCTCTGTCCCGTCTTGACGGCATTCTCCACCAGCAGGACTTCTACAAGGAGAAACTCAAGGGAGTAAATGCGAAGAGAGTAATCATCGTGAGCGATGCGCTCCGGTATGAGGTGGCGAGTGAGATTCTCAACAACCTCGGGGACGCTAAGCACAGCGCAACCCTTACACCGGCACTTGCGGTACTCCCGACGGAGACAAAGTACAGCAAAGTTACCCTTCTTCCGCACACCAGCCTACAGTATGACAACTGCAACGTACTTGTCGACGGGGAGGTGCTTGACACCATTGAGAAGAGGACCGCGCATATAAGGAGATATGAGCCGAACGCCATCTGCATCGACTACTCTGACCTGTCCAAATACTCTATGACACAGAAGAGAGAGCTGTTCAAGAGCCCGCTGGTATATATCTTCCATGATACTATTGACTCCATATCGCACGACAATCCGGAGAAGACGGCGAAGGCCTGCTCTGAGGCCGTGGCGGAGATAAAGAAGCTCATCCCTTCCCTTCACGCAACCTACAACGTCGCCAACGTTTATGTGACCAGCGACCACGGATTCCTATACAACGACATAAGGTTCGAGGAGAAGGATAAGCACAAGATCACTGACGGATACGACGAGAGGAAGACACGATACTACATCACCGATGATAATGCTCCGGTCCTCGGCATCTCCAAGTACCAGATGGACTCGGTTTCCACAATGACATCGGACGGCAAGCTCGTCGCTGTCCCTGACGGGACAAACCGCCTTTATGCCGAAGGCGGAGGATATGAGTTCGCCCACGGAGGTGCATCCCTTCAGGAGATGGTCATTCCTGTCCTTTATAGCCACCTCAGGCGTGAGGACAACAAGGAGAAGGTTGGAGTTACACTCATCGACTCGGCACTAAGCATCGTTTCGAGCCGGCTCAAGTTCAGCTTGATCCAGAACCAGGCCGTATCTGAGGACTACAAGGAACGGACGGTCGTATGCGGCATATATGAAGGCTCCGAACTCCTTACCACAGAGAAGGAGATTGCCCTCAGCAGCACTGACGTGAACCCGCAGAACAGGTTCTCGACGGTAGAGCTTATACTCACAAAGTCTGCTTCCGGAGGCCTTTTGGAGCTGAGGATATTCGATGTGGACGACCGGTTGAACCCAGTCGCCAAGGCAACTGTTACGAACAAGACTTTAATTGAACAGGACTTTTAGGTATGACACTTCAAGACAAGATAATTGAAGCCTTCCAGGGGAAGGTGGTGAGGAAGGACCTCGCCTTTCAGGTAAAGGGGAATCTCCCGGTTCCTACTTATGTGTTGGAATACCTGCTGGGGCAGTACTGTGCCAGCGATGACGAGCAGGTCATCGAAGAGGGCCTCGAGAAGGTCAAGAGCGTCATCCGCAACAACTATGTGAACAGGGCAGACGCCGAGATTGTGAAGGGAAAGATCCATGAGGCAGGAAGGTATCGCATCATCGACAAGGTGTCCGTCGTGCTCAATGAAAGGATGGACTGCTATGTGGCCTCGTTCGCGAACCTGGGGCTGTCGGGCATCCCTATTGCGACCGACTATGTCAAGGCAAACGAGAAGCTGCTGTCCGGCAACGGAGTGTGGTGCATAGTCACCATCGGATATCTCCCGGGAGAGGACATCAAGTTCCATTGGGAGATCCAGACCCTGAAGCCTATCCAGATATCGAACGTCGACATCAACGAATACATCTCACAGCGGAGCAAGTTCACGACTGACGAATGGATTGATTTCCTCATCCATACTGTCGGACTCAATCCTGACAAGCTGAACCGTAGGGAGAAGTTCATCGTGCTTGCGAGACTTATGCCTCACATTGAGAACAACTTCAACTTCATGGAGCTCGGTCCCAAGGGCACAGGAAAGTCTCACGTCTTCCAGGAGCTGTCCCCTTACGGGGTGCTCGTCAGCGGAGGCGACGTAACCTCGGCACGACTGTTCGTGAAGATGTCAGGTAACAGGGAGATACTCGGTCTGGTGGGTTTCTGGGACGTAGTGGCATGGGACGAGTACGAACAGCAGAAAGGAAAGTCGGTTGACCCAGTCCTGATTGACACCATGCAGAACTATTTGGCTAACAAGTCATTCAACAGAGGAGGCAACCCTCATGAAGCAAGCGCGTCAATCAGCTTCGTGGGTAATACCAAACATACAGTGAGGTATATGCTTGAGCACTCCCACCTGTTTGAGTCCATCCCTACGGCGTTCATCAAGGGAGCATTCCTTGACCGCATACACCTGTACAATCCGGGATGGGAGGTGAAGATGCTGAAGAAGGTCAGCTTCAGCTGCGGCTACGGCCTGATAACCGATTATATTGCCGCCATCCTCCATGAGCTCAGGAACATCGACTGCTCGGGAGACCTCAAGAAATACGTCAAGTTTGACGGATCCCTTTCCGAAAGGGATCACCTTGCTATAAGGAAAACGTTCTCCGGGATGATCAAGCTACTCTATCCCGATGGGAAATACACCGAGGAAGAGGCTCTTGAAATTATCGACTTCGCTGCGGAGTGCAGGAAAAGGGTGAAGGACCAGTTGTACATCATCGACGAGACCTTCAAGGCCGAACCGGCGAAATTCGACTACACCGTGCTGAGGACCGGTGAGGTAAGGAGAGTACAGACATTGGAGCAGATAGAGAACGGCATGGAGGACAAGTCTCCCGTCTTGCCGGAACAGGAAAACCCAGGAAATCCCGATTCGGCCTCACAGAAGGACTCCAAGAAGGAGCCTTCTGCCGAGTTGTGCACCAAAATGGTCAGCATCAGGACGAACCAGAAGGGCGTGTCATACAGGAACCTATTCGGAGAGTATGTCCGTTCAGCGAAGAAGATCACTGTCATCGATCCATTCATCCGCTATCCATATCAGGTGGACAACTTCATCGATTTCATTCAGATGGTGCGCGACTGCAGCGACAACCCTGAGGATGTGACGATTGAACTTCATACCCAGAACGATGACGACAAGATTCCGGAGATGATAGACATCTTCGATGAACTTACTGAGGAGCTCTCTTCATATGGAATGCAGTTCACTTATTCCTTTGATGCGGATCACGACAGACTGATACTCCTCGACAACGGATGGAGAATCACGCTTGGTCGAGGTCTGGACATCTTCGAGAACTACCCAAGATTCTCCTTGAGCAATGCCAGACAGGAGAACCGTCGCTGTAAGCCATTCAACGTGTCATTCGTTAAAGAGTAGAGTATTATGGAACAGCCAAGAGTAGAACGTACCCTCCGCCTGATGCGGCTCATGTCAGGCAATGTGTACCTTACGGTGGAACAGTTGGCAAAAAGACTGGATACTTCTACCAGGAGCATATACAGATACATCGACACCTTCAAGACCTGCGGATTCGCCGTGGAGAAGATCGATGATTCCATCTACAGGCTCATCAGTATGCCCACCGGCTACAAGGACCTGCAGAAGCTCGTCTATTTCTCCGAGGAGGAGGCAAGGGTGCTCACATACCTCATAGAGTCCCTCGACGAGACCAACAGCCTGAAGAGCAGCCTGTACAGGAAGCTCTGTGCCGTCTGTGACACAAAGAGTATCAAGGAGTACTCCGGCTCGTCCAAGAATGCGGCCAACGTCCAGTCCCTCGGCAACGCAATGAAGGACCACAAGACCGTGATCCTCAAGGACTACGCATCTGCCTCCTCGGGAACGGTCAGGGACCGTGTGGTCGAACCGTTCGAGTTCACGAACAACCATATCGACATCTGGGCATACGACTGCGAGAAGAAGTCCGTACGACTCTTCAAGATAGCGAGAATCAGCTGGGTGGACATCCTTCCCATCGACTGGCAGCACGAGGATGAGCACGACAAGGGTTTCCTCGATGCCTTCCGGATGCAGGGCAAGGACCAGATCCATGTGAGGCTGGAGATGACCCTCAGGGCCAGGAACCTGCTCTGCGAGGAGTTCCCTCTAGCGGCTCCTGACGTGACCGAGAAGGACGGAAAGTTCATATTCGACTCTATGGTCACCCATATGGAAGGTGTGGGACGGTTCGTCATCGGGCTTGCGGCTGACGTGAAGATAATTGATTCCCCTGAGCTGGAGGAATACGTGAGAAGCTACAGGGACCAATACCTTACAGCCTTATAGCAGATTGAAGGGATGAGTCCGGGGATTGTAATAGGGATTGTAGTCATTGTCGCAGTCGTCTTTGCGGCAGCAGCGGCGTTTGCGCTTGTCTCCGCAAGGAAGTCGGCCGAAAGACGACGGGCGGTCGTGAAGGAGCTGGAAGGCGAAGTGCCTCCCGTCCTTGAGCAGATGCTCTCCCTGTTCTCGTACTCCCATTATGTCACTGAGAGCGAGCGTGCCGAGTCAGTCAGCCAGCACCGTGTCCTCAAAGACAAGCTCCGTTCAGTGCTGTCCAGCAAGGAACTGGAGCACTCCCCCATCTGCAAGGATGCAACAAGACTCTACAAGGCACTTTCCGATTCAGAGAGAATAAAGGAAAAGAACGACAGTCACTTCATCGAAAGGGAGCTGAGGTCCAACTCCGACTTCTTCGAGCACGTAATGAAGTATCCCCTCAATGAACAG
>JBJEBV010000091.1:0-1632 GCA_051870395.1 Candidatus Cryptobacteroides sp.
ACGTAAATTCAAATCTGGACAACTGGGTTCCTTGCTAACTTCTACAGCCTCAGCTGATACATTCCATTGACGGCCTTGTACAGCCCCGATTTCTGTGTTCTACACCCATATCGTTCTTATTTCCGTCTCAAACCTCAGACCACCCCTGATCCGAAGCCGTTGAACTGACGCGTCCTGTATGGTTTTACTATATAAATAGTCTTGTTCTAATATTTACATTTTGCGAAATTACTTATATAAGAAATACATACAGATATTGTGCTACCGAAAACTACAGTGGACAGGGGAACCTTCGAATTTCCCAGCATTCCGCCTGCAACCGCATTGTACTTCGCCGTTCTCGAACAAAGTGGGGTCATGAAGTCCTTCGAAAAATGCCTCCGCGATGCGGAGGCAAAGAAAAGGGCGAAAGGCGAACACGTCCCGCTGAGGAACCTGTCCGTACCGAATGCATTCAAAGCATTGACGGGAACGATGTTCACGAATGGTCAGAGGTTCCCGCTCTACGAGGTCCAGAACTTCTATTCATCCACACCGACGGAATGTGTATTCGGCAGATCCATACTCCCTAAGACACTCAGCGACACCAGTCTAGCCAGCAGGATGGAGGACATGATGACCCTCGACATCCATCACCTCCAACTCGAGATCGCATCCGATCTGAAGGAATTCTTCGGATTGAAGTCCGAGGACAGGTTCCTGGACCAGACGGATGTGGATTTCGACGGTTTCGACAGGGATGATAAGACGGGCCTTGCAGCCCATGCGAAATACAGCAAAAAGTCGAAGAGCGGCAGGGAGGAATGTCTCCACAAGGATATCTCACTGATGTGTGATGGATATGGCATCACCATGTACTGCAAACCGTTCGATGGTGCAACCACGGACACCGAGATGGACATAGTGACATTGAAGGCCATGACGAAGACGTTCAACAAGCACACCGTGATCTCCGGAGACTGCAAGCTCTGTGATTTCAGGATCCTGAAGGATCTCGATGAGAGGAAGGTCTGTTTCGTGACAAAGGTGCCTGGTAACTTCTCAGGCAATCTGAAGAAACAGGTCGTGGATTCGGCTCGTTCCGGGGTCATGGATGCGTCCAAGAAATACCCTGGACGCATGACCTATGAGACCCACTCGCCCATCCGGAACACCGATGGTGAGGTGTACGGGGACATGAGGTTGATCGCCTACGTTCTTCCCAATGGGAAGAAACATTCCCTCAAATACCTGAGGGGACAGGGAAAGAGGAATGTCATGAGGGCATTGAAGAAGGTATGGCACGAACGTTTCCATACGGAGGAAGAGGCCAGAGCGGCCGTCCAGGCCGCTCTTGACGATGCGGATGCACCCATCTATTCCTCTAAAACGGAGTACCTCATCGATCCCAAACTCAAGAACAAGGATACGGATGCCAAATGGATGGCGAGGACGAAGGAGGTTCTCATCGATGAGACACTCATCGATGAGGCTGCGGAGAGATACTCCATCCAGGTGCTCATAACCAACGCAAAACTATCCGACAAGGATGCCGAGATCCCCCTCGAAGGAAGGACCTCGGACTCCATCGTCAACAGATACCTCGCACAAGCCGTCATAGAGAAGAGGTTCCGCCTCCAGAAGACATGTCAT